>NZ_JACFRE010000031.1:0-299 GCF_016101085.1 Gilliamella sp. W8123 | reverse complement strand
ATGGTTTAATTGTTAACTTTTGTAAAGAAGAATACTGCTAGCCCGAAAACAGCATCGGTTATTTGCTGTTTATTAGAAATAATAGACCTTTTATACCCTCTTAAAAAATCACCATTTTTAATATTAATAATTTGCAGATTAGGTTTTTGATTTTGATAATTTTATAATCGTTTTTAGAAGGTATTTTGCGTTTCAAAAACCCCTTTCCTCAAAATTTTTGGTTGTTTGAGTTTCGGACGTTTGTTGTTTTGTGGTTGTTTCTATACGGTGATTACGTCCGAGTTAAGAGGGTTGGCGCC
>NZ_JACFRE010000030.1:0-317 GCF_016101085.1 Gilliamella sp. W8123 | reverse complement strand
CTTCGTTCGCTGTTAACGCTCCTTGCCAAACATCCCTGTTTGCCATGCTAACCTCACTCAGTTGTCAGCACATTGCGAATGTCGCGCCCAAAATCGTTTTTATTGCCCACTTTGTCAGCCTTATTGCCTTGGCTGGGCAATGATTGTTTAACGTCCTAACGTTATTTTTCTTATCCTTAGCTTCAATACCTAAGAACTAAGAAATAATAGCTAAGGATAGACACAGAGTCCACCGCCCCTTGTGGAGTAGTTCCAAGTATCGGGAGAAAACGAACCATAACGCGTGTTAACATAAAAAAACCTTTGTGTACTAATTA
>NZ_JACFRE010000029.1:0-328 GCF_016101085.1 Gilliamella sp. W8123 | reverse complement strand
ACACCATTAACTCCCTGACCATCGCCATCATCATCCCCCCAATAATTATACGGTGTGCCAATAAGTGAACTTAATGCAATAGAATCAGTATTCGTTGGTACTAACATACCAATATCATTAAAACTCTGACCATCAACAGGTAAAATGATAGGATTGTCTCTTGAATTAGTGGTTGTGGGAGTAAATGTTCTACCATCAGAAAGGGATATCCTGAGTAGCGCTTCGGTATTGGTTACCCGGGTACGACCACCATCAAAGGTTAAATAAGGTGCTGAGCCATAAATAATATTGGTCGTTTTAGTGGTTAATGCATAATTAGAAAAAGAGA
>NZ_JACFRE010000028.1:0-331 GCF_016101085.1 Gilliamella sp. W8123 | reverse complement strand
ACTTGCGTGGTCGCCGCGGGAGATTGTAAAGAGGGTTCGCGCCAACCCTCTTAACTCGGACGTAATCACCGTATAGAAACAACCGAAAAACAACAAAACGTCCGAAACTCAAAGAATAAAAAAATTTGAGGAACGGGGTTTTTAAAGCCAAAATCCATCCAATAAATCGCTAACGTTAGTTATAACATCAGCTAGTGCCAATAATAAAAGTTTATTTTTAGAAATTAGTTTAGTGCTTCCTATTTAGCGACATTCGCAATGTGCTGACAACTGAGTGAGGTTAGCATGGCAAACAGGGATGTTTGCCAAGGCGGTGCTTTGTCAGGAACAA
>NZ_JACFRE010000027.1:0-352 GCF_016101085.1 Gilliamella sp. W8123 | reverse complement strand
TAAATATGCTATAAAAGTATAGTGATTGCAAAAAACCATGCAACTTTTTTTGATGGTTTAATTGTTAACTTTTGTAAAGAAGAATGTAATATTATGTTTTAATTACTTGCTTAAAACTAATTTCGGAGAAACTTTAGGGGGGGTTGGCTTTAAAAACCTCGTTCCGCAAATTTTTTGGTTACTAGTTGATTTTATAACTGACGTTAGCGATTTATTGGCGGGATTTTGGCCTCAAAAACCCCTTTCCTCAAAATTTTTTAGTTCTTTATTTTTTGGTTGTTTGAGTTTCGGACGTTTGTTGTTTTGCGGTTGTTTCTATACGGTGATTACGTCCGAGTTAAGAGGGTTGGCG
>NZ_JACFRE010000026.1:0-378 GCF_016101085.1 Gilliamella sp. W8123 | reverse complement strand
CATCACACGCTATTTTACTGCCAGTTGCCGGTCAGAGCTTTGCCGATATTGATATGTTAGTGCCAACTAATGTTAATGCCATACCGTTGAGTACCCTTATCGGTACGCCTTATAACTATTGGAATGATGACGATGGCGATGGTGATTTTACCGTTACAGGGCAGTTGCATTTATCTATTCTTGATAAATTTGACCGTCCGGTTACTCGTAACAATGTGCCGACCATTTGTAAAGCACCTTATCGAGTGATATTAAGAACTGATGATGTTATCTTATCCACCCGCTATGGTATCCCTAAAAGTACGTCTTTTACTGCAAGTACTGTCACTTATTATATTAAACCACAGCCAACAGCGGATATTTGCTCTGCCAGACCTC
>NZ_JACFRE010000025.1:0-397 GCF_016101085.1 Gilliamella sp. W8123 | reverse complement strand
GGTATGGCATTAACATTAGTTGGCACTAACATATCAATATCGGCAAAGCTCTGACCGGCAACTGGCAGTAAAATAGCGTGTGATGAATTTGAGTTATTACTTGCCGGTGTTAATGTCGTACCATCAGAGAAGGATATCTTCATCAGTTCGTCTAAGTCTATCGCGCGTGTTTGACCACCATCAAAAGTTAAATAAGGACCATTACCATGAATAACATTTGTAGTATAAGCGGTCAGCGCTTGACTATTAAATGAAAATGACAAAGAGATAATAGGCAGTAAAGTTAAAAAAATCGACCAAGATAAACACAATCTTGATAGCAATTTAAGGCTTTGCTGAAAAAATAAACTACACGAAAAAACTAAACTTCGTTGGCTAAAACGAGACGAATTTAAAT
>NZ_JACFRE010000002.1:0-334762 GCF_016101085.1 Gilliamella sp. W8123 | reverse complement strand
TTAAATTCCTACTTATTGCTAACCCTTTTTTTTGACTTAAAATAAAGTATTTAAAAATCAATATATTAAAAAATCACTTAAAAAAAGGGTTTTTAATAGTAAAATTGCGCTTTGTCTTTTTAACAACTGCATTTATAGTATATTCGATTCTAGTTCACTGCCGTGTAGGTAGTTTATAAAGCACTCTAAACATTGAATTAAATCATATTTAAGTTCACTGACGTGTAGGTGGCCAAAAATCCATACAAACCGCCTTCTTGAAGTGACCCCCAATAGTTGGACAACCAATTACTGGGGGTCTTTTTATGTCAAAATATAGTCGAAAATTAAAAATTATCATAGCTAATGAATTCTTATCAGGAGAATCATCGAAAATTCTTTCAAAAAAATATGCGATATCTGCTCGTCAGATTCGATATTGGTCCCAAGTGGTTGCGATTCATGGTGGTAACGCCTTTCAACCAACACCTCATTTACGTCATGCCGAAGCAAGATTACAAGCACTAAAATTAATGTGGACAAATAATTGGTCTCTCGGGCACACTAGTGCTATGCTTAATTTAAGTTCCCCCGGGCTTCTATTTGTTTGGCTTGATAGATATCATAAAAAAGGTTTCCGAGGGCTTGAATATCGTTCCAGAGGAAGACCCTGTATGAAGCAACCCCGTATTGAACCCACTCACAGTGATGATGAAAAAACAATTGAAGAATTAAAAGAGGAAATTGCTTATCTACGAGCAGAAAATGCTGTTCTAAAAAAGTTAGAAGAGCTAAAGCAAGCAAAACGACAACAAACAAAGAAAAAACGTTAGTTGTTTTAGCTCTTAAATATCAGTATTCCTTAAAACATTTGCTATCAGCAACAAAACTGGCAAAAAGTGTTTTTTATTATCATGTTAATAGGTTGAAAACCCCGTCTGCTTATGAAAATGAGTTAAAACGTATTGAATCGATTTACCATGAACATAAAGGGCGTTATGGTTATCGCCGAATTCATTTAGCGTTGATAAATGAAGGAATTAAGCTCAATCATAAAACGGTACAACGATTAATGGGTCAACTTAATCTCAAATCGACAGTAAGACCTAAAAAATATCGTTCTTATCGTGGAGAGACAGGTAAAACAGTAGCTAATTATCTTAAAAGAGATTTTGAATCATCGAGACCGAATGAAAAATGGGTAACGGATGTCACAGAATTTAAGGTAAATGAACAGAAAATTTACCTATCGCCCATTATCGATTTATATAATCAAGAAGTAATCGCTTATAAAGTGGCTAAAAATGCACGTTTGACCTTGGTGACAGATATGCTTCAAAAAGGGATATCACGATTAAAACAGTGTGAAAAACCGTTACTACATAGTGACCAAGGCTGGCAATATAGAAATTGCCATTATCAGAAGCTACTAGCTAATAATGGCATCAAACAAAGTATGTCCAGAAAAGGAAATTGTTTAGATAATGCGGTAGCTGAAAACTTTTTTGGTCTATTAAAATCAGAAATGTATCATGGACAATGCTTTCAAGATGCAGATGAATTGATTGAAAAAATAGAAGAATATATAGAATACTACAACATCAAACGGATTAAGGCCAAATTAAAAGGCCTGACTCCGGTTGAATATCGAAATCAGGCCTTACAAGCCGCTTAATAAAAGTGTCCAACTTTATGGGGTCACTTCATAGGAACGGTTTTTTATTATTGGTTAGATAATTTTACAATTATCCTTGGTATTTTTTCATGACAATTGATGCATTAGTACCGCCGAAACCAAAGCTATTAGACATTACTGTGGTTAATTCACGTTCGGTTGGCTCGGTAATAATATTCATGCCTACTGCTTCATCTGCAAGTTCGTCAATATTGATACTTGGTGTAATAAAGCCGTGTTCAAGCATAAGTAGTGAATAAATCAATTCTTGTGCACCGGTGGCACTTAATGAGTGACCAGTCATGGATTTAGTTGAAGAGATAGCCGGGATATTATCACCAAATACTTGTTTGATTGCCCATAATTCTTTGACATCACCAACTGGAGTTGAGGTACCATGGGTATTGATATAATCAACTGGCCCATCAAGATCTTGAATAGCAAGCTGCATACAACGCATTGCCCCTTCACCAGATGGAGCTACCATGTCATAACCATCTGATGTTGCGCCATAACCAACAAGTTCACCATAGATATGTGCACCACGGGCAAGAGCATGTTCAAGTTCTTCAACTACTACCATTCCGGCACCGCCTGCGATTACAAAACCATCACGGTTTTTATCATAGGCACGAGATGCTTTTTCTGGTGTGTCGTTATATTTAGTTGATAAGGCGCCCATAGCATCAAATTCGCATGACATTTCCCAACATAGTTCTTCACCACCACCAGCAAACACGACATCTTGTTTACCAAGTTGAATAAGTTCAGCAGCATGACCAATGCAGTGTACTGATGTTGCACAAGCTGAAGTCATTGAGTAGCTAACACCTTTAATTTTAAATGGTGTCGCTAAACATGCAGAAATCGCTGATGACATCGATTTTGTTACTGCATAAGGGCCAACACCTCTTAAACCTTTTTCTTTCATGCCGGCAACAACATTATATTGAGTTTTGGTTGAGCCACCATAACCAGCGATAAGACCTGTGCGTGGATTAGATACTTGCTCTGGGGTTAATTTTGCATCTTCGATTGCTTGTTGTAGCGCAAGATATCCATAAATAGATGCATCGTTCATAAAACGGACAACTTTTCGATCGATTAATCCAGTTGTATCTAATTTGACATTACCACAAACATGACTACGCATTCCGCTATCTTTCATTTCTTGCGAAAAAGTAATACCACTTCGGCCTACTCTTAACGATTCTAAAACTTCTTTGGTATTATTCCCAATGCTTGAAAGAATACCTAATCCTGTAATTACTACACGTTTCATCTAATGCTCTACTCCTAAGTTAACTGGCTTCATATGAAAAATTGGTCTGATTATAGCGTACACTTGTAAGCTGAACAATACCCTCAGATTGATTTTATTTGTTAAGTTAATAAATAAAATTGGCATGACCGGTCAATAAATCAATTAATATGATTATATTTACGTTCTATTAATAATATCTTTATTAAATCAGTCTTAATCGCGAGTTTATTGAACAAATATTTTTTAAATTCGATCTGATTATTAACTTGCTTATACCAATAAAATCACTATAATACTGTAAATATATACAGTTGTTGGTAATGATTATGATTCAAGAGAAAATGATCTCAAAGCTTGAGATTTTAGCCGAATCTGCAAAATATGATATTTCATGTGCTTCAAGTGGTACTTCACGCAGTAATAAAAGTAAAGGTATTGGTAGTGCTTCGCGCTGTGGTATTTGCCATTCATTTACTGCTGATGGTCGATGCGTTTCGCTGTTAAAAATCATGTTAACTAATTATTGCATGTTTGACTGTGCTTATTGTATCAATCGCCAGAGTAATGATATTCCTCGTGCAGGATTTACGCCGAAAGAGTTAGCGGAACTGACGATTGAATTTTATCGTCGCAATTATATTGAAGGGCTGTTTTTAAGTTCGGGTATTGTCCGTAGTGCTGATCATACGATGGAAAAAATGATTCGTGTGGTCAAAATATTACGGCAAGAATATAACTTTAATGGTTATATTCATATGAAGGCGATTCCAGGTGCCAGCAATGAATTAATTCGTGAAGCAGGTTTACTCGTTGATCGAATGAGTGTCAATTTAGAGATCCCTACCGAGCGTAATTTAAAATTATTGGCGCCAGATAAAGATCATCAAACCATTTATCAACCAATGCGGCATATTCAGCAAAATTTGCTAGAAAATATTGAAGATCGTAAAAAAATCAAATCAACACCAAAATTTGTTCCGGCAGGGCAAAGTACTCAGGTGATTATTGGTGCGACAGATGAAACCGATAATCAAATTTTACAGCTCACCGCCAAGCTATATAAGCGACCAAGTATGAAACGGGTTTACTATTCGGGATTTATTCCAGTAAATAGTTATGATAAGCGATTACCGGTTTTGCAAGAAGTTCCAAGAGTGCGAGAAAATCGTTTATATCAGGCAGATTGGTTACTTCGTTTTTATGATTTTAGTGTCGATGAAATTGTAAATGATGAACATCCAGATCTTGATTTGACGGTTGATCCCAAATTATCTTGGGCGATTCGTAATCCGCAATTTTTTCCGGTTGATATCAATCGGGATAGTTACCAAAAAATCTTGCGCGTACCAGGTATTGGAGTTAAATCAGCAAAATTAATTGTTATGGCAAGGCGACATCGCAAACTAAATAAAGAGGCGCTCAAACGTATTGGTGTGGTGCTAAAACGTGCACAGTTTTTTATTATTTGTCATGAAATGAATACTTTCAAAGTATTGGATTCATCTGCTGAATATATACGTCTAAGTTTACAAGATACGCCTCGGCTTGAAGTAAAACAACAATCTATTCCACAACAACTGGTTATGGGATGGTAATTTATGCTAGCGTTTTATTATGATAAATCTTTTGAAGGGTTAATGTGCGCGGTATTTGATGCATTTAAACTAAAAAAAATGCCTGAATGTTTATTAGCTGAGGGCGAAGATGTGCCACTTTTGGTTACTGATTTTCATCAAGTTGAGTATCGCAACAGTAAGTATGAGCGTGTTTATTCTGCACTGCAAAAAAAATTATCGCAGATTGCACTAAATCAACTCTTGTTTACTTGGCTTTCAGAATTACCTAAAAGTGATTTAATTATTTTTCGCTATATTTGTAAAGTATTTAAGTCAACCAATTCGATTGAAACTGATTTTGCTGATGCGGATGTGTTAGCTGTTTATGATATAGCCAAAAAGGTAAATAAAGAAAAACATCATATTCAGCAATTTGTTCGCTTTAATAGCATTCAAAATCCAGCGAACAGTTGTGATAATAATGACAAAATTTACTTTGCGGTTATAGAGCCTATATATAACGCTTTACCGTTAACCACTCGATTTTTTAAAGATCGTTATGCCGATCAAAAATGGGCAATTTATGATGAAAAACGCCAATATGGTTATTTTTATGATTTAGATAAGATTGAGCAAATCTGCTTGAACGATAACGATCCTCTGATCGTTAATAAGCAAATTAACCAAGATTATCTAACTGATGATGAAAAATTGTTTCAAACCATGTGGAATCGTTATTGTCAGGCCTTAACCATTAAGGAACGAGTCAATCCAAGATTACAAAGGCAAAATATGCCTAGACGGTTCTGGCACCATTTACCCGAAATGCAAGGCAAATAAAAAACGCCGAATAAATCGGCGTTAATTAATGATAAATAGTAAAATTTATTGGGCATCAATTTCATCAATAATGCCGTTAATGCTTTGTTGGCGTTGTTGTTCTTTTTGCTCATCAACTTTACCGCCAGAGGCATTAAAATCATTGCGCTGGAAGTAAGCATTACGCATAAAGTTGTATGGGTCATCACTATTTTTAATTAAATCTTCATACTCAATGGCCACAGCTCGAGCTTCAATGCCATCAAATACACCGCGAACCAGTGCCCATTGCCAATCGATCCAAACAAGTGGTGGATATAAAGTATCAACCAGATCACCTCCTTCTTGACGAAGTGTTGCCGAACCATAGAAAGGTAATACAACATAAGGGCCATAAGGGACATCGTAATGACCTAATGTATCACCAAAACCACGTTTAGGACCTTTTTGTAATTGAGGATCTGCTACACTTGCAACATCAAATAAACCGGCAACACCAAAAACTGTATTAATAAAGAATCTTGCTAAATGTTTACCGGCTTCATGCCCTTCACCTTGTAAAGCACTATTTACCATTGATGCTGGTTCAGAAAGGTTAGATGAAAAATTAACTACCCCTTTACGAACTGGTGTTGGTACATAATCTTTCCACACTACGGCAGCAGGGCGCAAAATATAAGGGTCAAGCGCATAGTAGTTAACATTAAACATGGTTTTATTAAAACCCGATAACGGGTCACTATAACTATTTGTTTCAGCCTTATAGGTCGCACAACCTGTCAACGCTAAAACCGAGAACATCATACCTATAATTTTTTTTCTCATAATGCTACCGAATACAAGTGATAAAATGTCGAATGTAAGGATTGTATCATGTTTGCTTAAAATAGAAAATTTTTCATTATTTGATTGATATTGCATTGATAAATTTATTAGAATAAACGCCTTTGATGACCTCATAGTTAAATGGATATAACAAGCCCCTCCTAAGGGCTAGTTGTAGGTTCGATTCCTACTGGGGTCAATTTTATTTTAAATTCAAACTAATAAAATTTATCAGTGATGCAGTAATCTCCTTAAAGTTTTACTACATCAATATTTTATTAAATACCTTTTTTAACCCGCTCCCATTCAGTTTTTAAAACATTTTGCGTGTTTTTTGTTAGTTGTTTTTGATAAGAAGTTAGAATTTTATTTGATTTATCTTAATTCGGATTTAGCATAAGTTGTAAAAGTTATGAATTAAAGATTATGCTTTTAGCGAAATTTTATATAGCAGTTGTGGTTTATTTTTTTGTTAGTAGCAATTTTTTTATTTTTCGATGGTTTTATAAGCAATTTAAAATATACCAATTAAAATTCCCACTATTTTACGATATTAATTACACTGTAATCTGTTGTGTTATTTAAAATCGATGAATTGGTTCATTACTATATTGTTGAAATTATACATAGAATAAACTATGCTTTTTTTATTTAAATCAGTAGATAATTAATAATTGTTTTGAACAATTATATTACTCTTTTGAGTATAAACAGTACAATTATCAGGAATGTCTTTGTTTATAAATGACATGGCTCCAATTTTGACATTATTCCCAATAGTTATTTCGCCACCTAATATGATAGAGTTTGTCCCAATATAAACGTTATCACCAATTATTATGTTTATTGGCTCATGTCCTATACCTATGGTTACATTATGATGAACAATAAAGTTTTCTCCTATAGTTACATTTTTATTGATAGTAATAGAGTGTGGATGAACAATTGATAAATTTTTACCAATTTTAGTGCCTAACATTATATCAATACAGAACTGATTAATTAATTTCATCTGTATACGTTTTGCAATATCCTTCTGTTTTCTATTACCGTATAAATACATTTCGTTAATAAGTCGCCACCAAAATAGATATTTTTTTTGTAATGACCTTGTGCTTAAGTATGATTTTAATATTCTATAGATAGATATTTTTTTTCCACCAGTTAATTCGTTTAACCAACATTGTTTCAAATGCGTCAAATCATGATTAAGCAAAAAATGAATAATTTGTATGTATTTCATTGAAATAATCCTTTATTTTAACTGGTTTAATTCTAACATATTTAATTTATTAATCTTAAAAAACATTTGAGTCTAAAACCAAAAGAAGTTGTTAATATTAATTAGGCTCTAAATGATGAGATATAAAAAAATCAATTAATTTGATATTAACTTAATAAGTGTTAATATATAATAATAAGAAAAAATTTTATAACTAAATATATGAATATTAATTACTTTACTTTACTTTTTGTTGTTGTTAGTCCTTTTGTTTTTATGTCAATTATGTATTATTTTCTGCCGAAAAGAATTAAACATGTCTTGGTTGACGAAAAAAATAAATACCAAAATATTGATGGATTAAGAGGTATAGCCGCAATATGCGTAATGTTTGTTCATTCCTTGTTATCATATCATTTTCTTCATTTCAAAACATGGTGGGATCAAGATACTTTATCTCAAACATTTGATAAATCAGTAAATCTTGATATTGGTGCGACAATTTATTCCCTCGGTGGATTTGGTGTCTGTATTTTCTTTATGATTACCGGTTTTTTGTTTTATGATAAGCTTATCCGCTCTGAAGGACATATTAATATTAAAAACTTTTTTATAAAAAGATTTTTTAGAATTTCACCATTATATTATTTTGTAATTTTGTTGGTTTTTGTTTCCGCTTTAATCACTGGACCAGCTGAATTTTCAAGTCTTAAAAAATGTATCAAATCTTTTTTATCGTGGTTATGTTTTTATTTTGTAGACATAAAAACAATTTCTTCAATAGCTCCTGGTTCAGTACCTTTAGCTGGTGTTTTATGGACTTTAAAAATAGAGTGGATTTTTTATTTTTGTGTTCCGTTTCTAAGTTTATTTAATAGAAAAAAAATTGTTTCAATTGCATTTGTTTTGCTAGGGTTAGCGACTATTATTATCATAAATCAGTCTAAAATAATGGTATTAACTATTACTAATATCATACCTTTCTTTTTTGGGATGTTAGCCAGCTTAATTGCTAATAATTATTTAAAAATTAACAAAAAAATATTAGTTAACCACATAACCTCATTTATCATTTTATTAATAACAATGTTTTCTGTTTTTCTACATAATAAACCACTTGTTTATTGCTTATTATTAGGGTTGGTATTTATAGTTATTAGCAATGGTAATTCTGTTTTTGGACTATTAAAGACAAAAATCTTAATTTCACTTGGTACCATTAGCTATAGTATTTATTTAATTCATGGTTTGATTTTATTTCTAATAAATTTGGTATTTTTAAGAAATGGTAGCTATTTAGTCAATACATTAATAACAATATTTATAACATTATTGGTTAGCATATTTACGTTTTATTTTGTAGAAAGAACAGGTATTAATTTTGGTGGAAAAATAACTAAATCTAAAAAAAGTTGATCAATGAATCTTAGTTTCTGAAAGTCATTATGATAATCTGCATTTGGATTATCATATTTAGTTTTTTATTTGATAACTGATTTATGTAAACTTTAGTGATTTTTATTGTTACTCTATTTTTCAATAATTGTTATTTTGATTGATTATCGATTAATATTGTTTAGTGAAAATGATTAAGCGACGGCTCGCATAAATTAGTTATTTTGATATTAAAATAACTAATTATTGACATAGGGTAATCCCGGTTTTACCTCAACAGTTTTTTTTTAGGTGATTTAAATTTGTTGTAAGGCTTGTAGGATAAATCTTTGAATTGGTACGCCCGGGTGGACTCGAACCACTGACCCCCACCATGTCAAGGTGATGCTCTAACCAACTGAGCTACGGGCGTACATTTGAAACATGCAAATATTAGCTGGCAAATTGTTTTGTTTCAAGTAAAAAAAATCAAAATTAGTTGTTTTTTTAATCTTTTGCGTTTGTTTGTTGGAAAAACAGTCAATATTGTTAATCCAATAATATACAGATTCTTGTTTTTTGCCATTTTTACTCAACGATGTTATTTTTTGAAGAAATTCTATTTATTACGATTTGTAAATAAATGTAAATTCACGGTGGTTTGTTCATATCAAATTCGATATACTCCATAGAAAATAGATAAGGTATTACTGGTTCAGGTTAGTATGTCATTTAGAGATCAGATTGAGGACGTGTTACACAATGTTTTTGGTTACAAATCGTTTAGAAATCAGCAAAGAGATATAATTGAATCAGTTATTGCCGGACGAGATACATTAACCATTATTCCAACTGGTGGTGGCAAATCACTTTGTTACCAGATTCCGGCTGTATTATTGCCCGGTACAGCATTGGTTATTTCGCCACTTATTTCGTTAATGAAGGATCAAGTCGATCAATTATTAGTTAATGGGATTCCAGCCGCTTTTTTAAATGCAACTCAAGCTCCAGAAGAGCAACAAAATATTATTGAAAAATATTTAAATCATTCAATTAAATTATTATATATTTCACCTGAGCGACTGGCTGTGTCGTCCTTTTCTTCATTAATTACTGCTCATCCTCCTTCATTAATCGCTATTGATGAGGCGCATTGTATTTCACAATGGGGGCATGATTTTAGACCTGACTATCGTCAATTAAGCCATTTATCATTGCGTTTCCCTGAAGTGCCTATTATAGCGTTAACAGCAACTGCCGATAAATTGACTCAAGCTGATGTGATTAATCAACTTAATTTAATCGATCCTTTGGTGGTAGTGCGTAGTTTTGATCGGCCAAATATACGTTATACGGTAGTTGAAAAATTTAATCTTACTGAGCAAGTTGTCTCTTTTATTGAAACGCAAAAGGGGAATAGTGGTATTGTTTACTGTTCAAGTCGCTCCAAAGTTGAGGATATGACAACCAGACTTGCTAAAAGGGGGTTCTCTGTCGTTGCTTATCATGCTGGTTTAACCACTGCTGAACGTCAACAAGCACAGGAGAGTTTTTTGAAAGATAATGTGCAAATTATTGTTGCAACCGTCGCTTTTGGTATGGGAATTAACAAACCTAATGTTCGTTTTGTAGTGCATGCTGATTGCCCTAGAACAATTGAGGCATATTATCAAGAAACTGGTCGAGCTGGCCGGGATGGCGTTCCGGCAGAGGCACTTTTATTATTTAATAGTAAAGATCTAAATTGGTACCATCGACAAATCGCCGATAAACCAGAGAATAAACATAAGCAAGTTGAGCTACATAAGATACAAGCTATGGAGTCATTTGCCCAAAGTATGACTTGTCGGCGCACGGTATTACTTAACTATTTTGGCGAAAATAGAACCGAACCTTGCAACAACTGTGATATCTGTCTTTATCCTCCTGAGCATTATGATGGATTAATTGATGCACAAAAAATACTTTCTTGTATATACCGAGTTGAGCAGCGTTATGGTGCTCAATATGTTGTTGATGTACTACGAGGATCTTCGCGCTCGCAAATTAAAGAAAATGGCCATGACAAATTATCGGTTTATGGTATAGGTAAAGCGCATTCTTCTGACTATTGGCTTAGTGTAATTAGACAATTAATTTATTTGGGATATGTCAGTCAAAATATTTCCACCTTCACTACGTTACAATTGACCGAACAAGCACGTGCGATACTTAAAGGTCAAGTAGCCTTATCTTTAGCAAAACCACGTTTAGAAATCGTGAAGAAAAGTCGTTTAAATCGTTATGCTAGAGCGATTAATTTAACTACGATATTATCTTATGAAGAACGAATATTATTCAACAATCTTAAGCGGTTGCGCAAAGAAATTGCTGATATGGAAGATATTGCCCCCTATATTGTATTTAGTGATGCAACCTTGCTTGAAATGGTGCAAACTAAACCAGAAAGTAAGAAACAACTGATTAATGTTACCGGTGTTGGCAAAATTAAATTAGAAAAATATGGTAATCTTTTCTTAGACGAAATTAATGATTTTATGATAAAAAACTTATAACAATGTTTAAAATATTATCTATAATAGCTATTTTTTAAATCATTTTAATTATTTTTTATAATTTAATTTATTAAAAATGGAGTTTTTATGCCCACTATGAATGATATGCCACAGATGTTGGCATTAGTTTTATTGCTTATTATTTTATATCTAGGTGATGTTGTTTCAACACGGACTAAAGCTTGGATACCTTCAGTTTTTATTTGTGCTGTCCTGTTTTTATTAGGTTATTGGACATTCTTCCCAACTGATATTGTTGCTCGAGCAGGTATCCCAAATGTAGTAGCTGTTATGTTTATGTATTTATTGATTGTAAACATGGGAACTTTGTTATCAATAAATGAGTTGATACTACAATGGAAGACAATACTTATATCGCTTTCAGGAATTGTGGGTATTATTGTTGTTGCTATTATAGTTGGATATCTATTTTTTGACCTCAACACCATTATTGTCGCTATTCCACCATTAGTAGGTGGTATTGTTTCAGCTATTATTATGGCTAAAGGAGCAACTGAGGCAGGATTGCCAGATCTGGCTGTATTTGCAATTATAATCTATGTAATGCAAGGTTTTATTGGTTATCCATTAACATCAATTATGCTGAAAAAAGAAGGTCGCCGAGTATTGAAAAAATATCATGAAGGGACTTGGGTCGTTGAAAAAGATGTTAGCACTATGGATAAGCAAGCTGCAACTACTGATGAAAATCCGATGCCAAGTCTGTTTGCTAAAATTCCAGCAAGTTATAATTCTTCGTACTTTATCTTTTTACGTATTGCAATAGTGGGCTTTTTAGCTTACTCAGTATCGGAAGTATTGAAACCTGTCGTCAGTATTAGTCCATTTGTTTTATGTTTATTATTTGGTGTTGTTGCTGCTTCTTTAGGTTTTTTAGAACGTCACCCTTTAAAGAAAGCCGGTGGTTTTGGGCTTGCGGTTATGGGGTTAATGTTATTTATTTTTGATACTTTGAGCCGAGCAACGCCGGATATGTTAATTAGACTTATCACACCTTTAATTATTTTTATTCTTTCTGCTGTTGTTGGGATGTTTATTTTTTCGGTTATTGTTGGTAAAGTTTTAAAAGTAAGTAAAGAAATGGCTTTTTCGATCGCTTTAACAGCACTATATGGCTTTCCGGCTGATTATATTATCACTAACGAGGTTATTAATAATTTAACCAAAGATCCAAAAGAGAAAGAGGTATTAACCAGCCATATGTTACCACCGATGTTAATTGGAGGATTTATTTCAGTAACGATGGTATCGGTTGTATTAGCTGGCATCATGGTTAATATGATTGTTGGTCCGTTAACGCCAATCAAATAGTTGGAAATTTAATTATCAGATTCAACTTGTAGATTTGTGCAAATATGTGCACTATTAAAAGAATACATATGAAATATATAAAAGGTAGTAACATGATTAATCAAACTATTAAAGATTCAATAAAACAGAACATTAACGACATGATTACGTTTCGTCGTGATTTACATCGCCATCCAGAATTACCGTGGGAAGAATTTAGAACCACTGATAGAATTGCTGAAGAACTTGATAAAATTGGTATTACTTATCGACGCACTAAGCCGACAGGTATTATTGCTGAGATCCAAGGCGGTAAGCCAGGCAAAACGATTTTACTTAGGGCAGATATTGATGCTTTACCGGTTAAGGAATTAAGTACCAATATTGATTATCAATCCACTATTGATGGCAAAATGCATGCTTGTGGACATGATACTCATACCGCTATGCTGCTCACTGCTGCTAAAACGTTATATTCTATTCGGGAACAGTTAAAAGGTAATGTGCGATTAGTATTTCAGCCGGCTGAAGAAATTGCACAAGGGGCAAAAGGGATGATCGAACAAGGCGTACTTGAAGGTGTTGATAGCGCTTTTGGTATGCATATATGGTCACAAATGCCAGTTGGTAAAGTATCTTGTGTTGTTGGTTCAAGCTTTGCTTCAGCAGATCTATTAACGGTTAAATTTAAAGGTCGTGGTGGTCATGGTTCAATGCCACATGATACCGTGGATGCGGTTATGGTTGCATCTGCATTTGTTATGAATGTTCAATCAATTGTTTCTCGTGAAATATCGCCTCTCGATCCTGCGGTTGTGACTATAGGTCGAATGGATGTGGGTACGCGTTTTAACGTAATTGCTGAAAATGCGGTATTAGAAGGTACTGTGAGATGTTTTAATGTTGCAGTGCGTGAAAAAATTGAAGCTGCAATTAGACGTTATGCCAACCAAGTAGCAGCTATGTATAGAGCGACCGCTGAAGTCGAGTATATCTATGGGACCTTACCAGTTATAAACGATAAAGAAAGCGCACTATTAGCACAAAAAGTCATTGTTGAATCATTTGGTGAAGATGCATTGTATTTTGAAGCACCAACTACCGGTGGTGAAGACTTTAGTTATTATACTGAAAACATTCCTGGTGCTTTTGCTTTAGTTGGATCTGGTAATCCTGAAAAAGATACTCAATGGCCACATCACCATGGCTGTTTTAATGTTGATGAAGATGGTATGGCGTTAGGTGCAGAATTTTATGCACAATATGCATGGGCCTATTTAAATCAAGATTAGCCATTCATAATTAATCATCAATTGATTATTTTCTTTACTTATCAACCTTCGATTTACTGTTTGAAGGTTGATAAATCATTTTTCAATAAATTAACTCCCCAAAACAGCCTAATAATTTGAAAATTTGTGCAAAGGGGATTTTATTGCTAAAAAATCTAACCTAATATCGAATCGGTTATCGGCATCTTAAAGACTAAATTGACACTTTATGGTATGATTAGCAAAATTTATTAGTAAAAGTAATGGTGATTATGAGTTATCAAGTCTTAGCACGTAAGTGGCGACCAAAATCATTTTCTGAAGTAGTAGGGCAACAGCATGTTTTAAAAATTTTATCTAATGCTCTTTCTCTTGGTCGAGTACATCACGCTTATCTGTTCTCTGGTACTCGAGGTGTAGGTAAAACTTCGATTGCTCGATTATTAGCCAAAGGTTTAAATTGTGAAAGTGGTATAACGGCAACGCCTTGTGGTGTTTGTGATAATTGTCGTGAGATTGAACAGGGGCGTTTTGTTGACTTACTCGAAATTGATGCTGCCTCACGTACTAAAGTCGAAGATACTCGGGAAATTTTAGATAATATTCAATATTTGCCAAGCAAAGGCCGTTTTAAGGTTTACTTAATCGATGAAGTACATATGCTCTCTCGTAGTAGCTTCAATGCTTTATTAAAAACATTGGAAGAACCACCAGAACACGTTAAGTTTTTATTAGCAACAACTGATCCGCAAAAATTACCTATCACTATTTTATCGCGCTGTCTGCATCTGCACTTAAATGTGCTTGATACATCATTAATTGCTGAGCAACTAAAACATATTTTGCAATTAGAACAAATTGACAGTGAACCACGAGCAATACAGCTGTTAGCTAAAGCAGCAAATGGTAGTATGCGCGATGCATTAAGTTTAACCGATCAAGCAATAGCGCTTGGTAATGGTAAAATTGATGCAGCGTCAACAGCCTCCATGCTTGGTACTTTAGATAAAGCAATTCCTTTTTCATTAATTAATGCTCTTTATCAAAATGATGGTAATACTTTGATGCAACAGATTGAAGCGGCTGCTGTGCAAGGTGCAGATTGGGATAATTTATTAGCCGAATCTATTGCTTTGTTACATCAAATTGCCTTATTACAAGTTGTGCCGACAGCATTGGGTGATTATACAGATAATGAAGAACAGTTACGCTTCTTAGCTCAATATATGGCGCCTAATGATGTGCAACTGTTTTATCAAATTTTATTAATGGGTCGGAAAGAACTTGCTTTTGCACCAGATAAAAAAATGGGTGTTGAAATGAGTTTTTTACGCGCTTTAGCATTTATGCCTAAAAATGTCGATGCGATTATGCCACCAGCTGCAACAGCGACTACACCGACTACACCGACAAAAAAAGTTGAATCGCCTATTAGAACACAACCAGCTCAGGTTGTGACGACTTCATCACAAAACGCAAATGAGGCAGCGCCTATACAGCAAACTGTTAAGTCAGCTATTGAGAATCAGCAATTAAATGACAGTACAATAGTAAGACCAGCTACTAGTGATGAAAATACTGTTTCACAACCAGAAATATCACTTCCTGATGATGCATCATCAATCACTAAAAATATTTTAGAGATGCGAATGCAGTTAATGAAAGAGGAACAAAAGCCAAAAAAGCCTGAATTGGTTGATCACCATCAACCATCTAATTCTTTAATTAACAGTAAACGGGATGACGTTCAGCAGCTTGCCAAGCTAGGCAATGATAGTGAAAAAAGTGATGAGGAAGTGGAACAAGAAGAGATAACTGCTGAAAATTATCAATGGCAGGCTTGTGGCATAGTTGAAACAAAAAATGAACCAGCACTTGATGCAAAAACATTATGCGATTCTTTCAAAGTTGATAAAACGCCAGAAATGGTTAAAAAATTAATTGTCGAAATGGCTGAAAAAGACGCTTGGTGTGCTGAAATTGAACAATTAGAACTTGCGCCATTAATTAAACAAATTGCGATTAACTCCTACCCTGAATTAATTGATGATAATCATATTATTTTGCATACGCGTTCGGCTGTGGAGCATCTAGCTAAATCGTCAGCAAATTGTATTAAGTTGCGAACTGCGCTGTCAAATTATCGTCAAAAAACACTCAATCTAGAGGTGGTGATTGATGATAATAAGGCTAATAAGACACCGTTAGAATTGCGTGAGGATTTATATCAACAAAAGCTTGAACAAGCTAAATTGACGATTCATCAAGATCCTAAAGTTGAGACGATTTGTCAATATTTTGATGCCAAGATTGATGAATCGAGTATTCGTCCTGTATAATTACAGAATAAATGTTTTTTAATGAGGAATAATTATGTTTCCAGGTGGAAAAGGCGGTTTGGGTAATTTGATGAAACAAGCCCAACAAATGCAAGCAAAAATGCAGCAAGCTCAGGAAGAAATTGCTAAATTAGAAGTTACCGGTGAGTCAGGTGCTGGTATCGTTAAAGTAACTGTAAATGGTGCGCATAGTTGTAAACGTGTGGAAATTGATCCATCTTTATTAACTGAAGATGATAAAGAAATGTTAGAAGATTTGATTGCGGCTGCTTACAATGATGCAACTCGTCGTTTAGAAGAAGCGCAAAAAGAAAGAATGGCTCAAGTAACTGGCGGCATGCAATTACCTCCAGGCTTTAAAATGCCATTTTAAGTTGAAAAATTAATCAGATATCGTCTTATGCATTTTGCCGACTAAGTCGGCAAAATTTCTTTTTATCTCCTGTCTATTTATACAGTTTTTCTTTATTAATTTTTTCCTATCAGGTAAACTAACTGATAATTACATTCAATTCACTTTCAATGTTGATTATATCAATTTGATTAATCTAGAATCTTAAATATTGTTTAATTTAGGGTTATTTTAAGCAAACTTATTTAATCAACATTAAATTTATTAAGGATATATTGTGATAGGTCGTTTACGTGGAATCATTATTGAAAAACAACCACCTAAAGTATTAATTGAAGTTGGTGGTGTTGGCTATGAAGTTTTTATGCCAATGACCTGTTTTTATGAGTTACCCGACAATGGCAAAGAGGTAATTGTGTTAACTCATTTTGCTGTTCGAGAAGATGCTCAAGTGCTTTATGGTTTTAATCATGAACAAGAACGAGAGTTATTTCGTGAATTAATTAAAGTTAATGGCGTTGGCCCAAAATTAGCCCTGGCGATTTTATCTGGAATGTCAGCAGCGCAATTTATTAATGCTGTTGAACAAGGTGAAATTAAAACATTGGTCAAATTACCGGGGGTAGGGACTAAAACCGCTGAACGATTAATTGTTGAAATGAAAGATCGTGTTAAACGCTTTGGTGAAGAACTATCAAATGTTAACCCGGCTATTGATATTGGTGATATTAAAAAATCATCCAACCAAATTGAAAGTGAAGCAGTTTCAGCGCTTATTGCTTTGGGTTATAAACCACAAGAAGCCAGCCGTATTATTAGTAAAGTCATTAAACCAGAAATGGATTGTGAAATGCTAATACGTGAAGCATTAAAGTCAGTATTATAAAGTAGGTATTGATAATGATTGAAGCGGATCGTTTAATTGCTCCACAGGCACAAAAAGAAGAAGAGTCTTTAGATCGAGCCATTCGTCCTAAGTATTTGGATGAATATATTGGCCAACCTCAAGTTCGTGAGCAGATGAAAATTTTTATTCAAGCTGCTAAACAGCGTAGTGACGCACTTGATCATGTTTTAATATTTGGTCCTCCAGGTCTAGGTAAAACTACATTGGCAAATATTGTTGCTAATGAAATGAATGTTAATTTACGTACCACATCAGGCCCTGTATTGGAAAAAGCGGGTGATTTAGCTGCTATGCTAACCAATTTAGAACCTAATGATGTGCTATTTATTGATGAAATTCATCGATTATCGCCAGTTGTTGAAGAAATCTTATATCCGGCAATGGAAGATTATCAACTTGATATTATGATTGGTGAAGGGCCAGCAGCACGTTCAATTAAAATAGATCTGCCTCCTTTTACCCTCATTGGCGCAACGACTCGAGCGGGCTCATTAACGTCGCCATTACGTGATCGCTTTGGTATTGTGCAACGACTTGAGTTTTATCGTGTAGAAGATTTGGAATATATTGTTAGCCGTAGTGCAAAATTTTTAGGTATGGATCTTTCTAAAGAAGGGGCTTACTTAATTGCTAAACGATCTCGAGGTACGCCACGGATTGCTAACCGTTTATTACGACGAGTTAGGGATTATGCTGATGTTAAATCTAAAGGCGTTATTGATGAACGAATTGCCACTCAAGCATTAGATATGTTAGATGTAGATAATGAAGGCTTTGATTATATGGATCGTAAGTTACTTCTGGCTATTATCGAGAAATTTATGGGTGGGCCAGTAGGTTTAGATAATATTGCAGCTGCAATAGGTGAAGAGCGTGAAACTATTGAAGATGTGTTAGAACCATTTTTGATTCAACAAGGTTATATCCAAAGAACGCCGAGAGGCCGAATTGCCACACCTCATGCTTATCGACATTTTGGTATTGTTCAAGATGATTAACTAGACCAACTGACTTTCAGTTTAAATTGCCGAATATTTGATAAAACACCGCCGATTGGCGGTGTTTTGCTTTTGTAGTATAAATTAACCGAGTTCTTTTTCAGTAAAAATACCACTGAATAAATCAGTACTAAGATAACGTTCACCTGAAGATGGTAAGATAACCACGATGGTTTTATTGGCATTTTCTGGTAGTCGCGCCAAGCGGTCAGCAGCAAATACTGCCGCACCGGACGAAATTCCTGCTAAAATACCTTCTTTTTCCATTAATAGCCGCGCAGTATCGATAGCATCTTCATTGCTTACTTTTTCGACCAAGTCAATCAAACTTAAATCTAAATTATCAGGAATGAATCCTGCACCAATACCTTGTATTTTATGTGGTCCTGGTTTGATTGGCTCACCAGCAAGTGCTTGGCTAATAACAGGTGAGGTACTTGGTTCAACCGCTACTGCAGTGATGTTTTTACCTTGTGTTTTTTTAATATACTTAGTTACACCAGTAAAAGTCCCACCAGTGCCGACACCAGCAACAAAAATATCGACTTGTCCATCTGTGTCAAGCCAGATTTCTGGTCCGGTAGTTTTTTCATGAATTTCTGGATTAGCGGCATTACTGAATTGTTGCAGCATAATATTGTGTTTAGGATTACTAGCAACAATCTCTTCCGCTTTTTCGATTGCGCCTTTCATTCCTTTAGCTGCATCGGTTAGCACGAGATTAGCACCTAAAGCTTTTAAAAGTTTACGGCGTTCAATGCTCATGCTTTCAGGCATGGTTAAGGTTAATTTATATCCACGAGCAGCTGCAACCGCAGCAAGTGCGATACCAGTATTACCACTGGTTGGCTCGATAAGTTCAACATCAGGGTTTAATAAACCACGTTTCTCAGCATCCCAAATCATATTTGATGCAATGCGACACTTGATACTGAAACTAGGATTACGAGATTCTACTTTGGCTAATATATTTCCTTGTCCGAAATGTTTTAATCGAACTAAAGGTGTATGGCCAATGGTCTGTGAATTATCATCAAATATTTTACTCATGTTTGAATCCTTTTTTATTGCCTAATGATAAATAGTATCACTTTGTTAAGATTAATATCATTATAAATATAACTATAAAAGATGAAACTAATTAATAATTATAACAATATGCATTTTGGGAATAAGCAATAGATTAAAAGAGCAAATGCTTGAACATTATCATGATGAAAAACGGATTGGCTTAAATTGGCAGGTATATCTATCGCCAAATTACAGTAAGTCTACTAAATTTATGTTGTACATATAAAAAAGGTAATATAAATTAATATTTTGATAAAGAGTAATAATTAGCTAAAAGATAATTTCTTATCCGTATAGTAAACTTTTTAGAAAAAGGAAAATTTTAAGCGCAATATATTGATAAAAATAATTCAATTTAATCGAAGACGTCATTTTCCATATCTAACTCAATTTTTTTAATCGCTTGTTCACAACGATATATACGATTATCTAATGCTGCTATTTTTGTATAATCAATAGCCTCAGGTGATAGTTCTAATTCGTATTTCATCTCTTGCAATCGACGTAGATAATCTAAATGTCTGGAATGTTTTTCCGCAACGGTTTCTTTAATCACGTAACTGGTTGGTTGCTTACGTAAATGTACAGTAGCAAGTTCTCGACTTAGAGCAGTGATTTGGTCAATAAGTTTTTCTGATAAAAATTCAATTTGACTCAGTTTTTCGGTTAAAGCGGCATCACAGAGGGATTGATAAGTAAGCTTAATCTTATCGATATAAAATTGGAAATCGACTTCAATCTTACTGCTATTAAACAGATGTTCATCAAAATAGTGTTCTTGATAAGCAGGTTGATCTGATAGGTTGATCTGTTGCTCAAGTTGATTGATCTGCTCTTTTAATTTTTCCAAAAAGTTCTGCATAAATATATCTTCATTGTTGGTTAGATGTATCATCATCTTGTCCAAAATAATTGCCTAAATGAATTTTAGATAGATTCATCAATTTCATTAATGCTTCAAACGTTAATTTTTCATTAGGATTGCGATTTGGACTGATTACTTTTTTTTCGATTAGTTGTAATTTAATACGGTTATAATCATCAACCAAATTTAGTGGTAATGGTGATTGAGATCGATAGCCTAACCATAATATTCCTTGAATGGGTAAGCTCAAAGCAAATAAAATGGTAACAATAGTTACCGCTAATTGTGCTGGTAAATAATATTGCCAAACAATTAAGCCAATAATAATTGGTGGTAAGATTTTTTTCGCGGTTTTTATGTGGTTAATAATTTTTAATTCCGGAAATGAATATGAAAGCGCCTTATCTTTGGGGCAAAGATCCATATATGTTTGACCTGCCTTAAATTTTTTAACTAAATTCATCTGATTTGGATTCCTCGACATTCACATTTTAATGTCTTAAAATAGTGTCATTCAAATTGGGGGCTCTCTTTATTTTATCTTAAAAACCAAGATATCAGAAGTCGCCTTGTATATCACATTGATTATTTAATCATGTGTAGAGTTACCAATTTTGATTGGTATATATCTTTTTATTCAATTTATAGGAATTACTATGTCATCAAGTAATAACGCTCTTGTTCTGAATTGTGGAAGTTCATCTTTAAAATTTGCAATCATAAACCCTGAAAATGGTGATGAATTTTTATCTGGCTTAGCTGAATGTTTTCACCTTCCTGATGCTCGTATTAAATGGAAATTAGATGGTGAAAAGAAAGAAGCTTCTTTAGGTGCTGGTGCAGCGCATAGCGAAGCAATTAGATTTATTGTAAACAGTATTTTTCCACAAAAACCAGAATTATTAGATAGTATCAAATCAATTGGGCACCGTATTGTTCATGGTGGTGAGAAATATACCCAATCAGTTGTAATTGATGATTCAGTATTAAAAGGGATTGAAGAAGCAGCAGCTTTCGCACCTTTACATAATCCAGCTCATTTAATTGGTATTCGTGAAGCTTATGTTGCTTTTCCTCATTTAAAAGATAAAAACGTCGCAGTATTTGATACCGCATTCCATACTACAATGCCTAAAGAAGCATATTTATATGCAATTCCTAATGAATTATATACTAAACATGGTATTCGTCGTTATGGAGCTCATGGTACAAGTCACTATTATGTTAGCCGTGAAGCTGCTAAATTATTAAATAAACCTGTAGAAGAAACTAACGTGATTACTTGTCACTTAGGTAATGGTGCCTCTATTACTGCAGTTAAAAATGGTAAATGTGTTGAAACTTCAATGGGATTAACGCCACTTGAAGGTCTAGTTATGGGTACTCGTAGTGGTGATATTGATCCGGCTATTATGTTCTTCTTACATGACAACTTAAAAATGTCTGTTGCTGACATTAACAATTTATTAAACAAAAAATCTGGTTTACTAGGTTTAACAGGGGTTAGCAGTGACTGTCGTTATGTAACCGAAAATTACGATAAAGATGAAAATGCAAAAAATGCCTTAGATGTTTTTGTTCATCGTTTAGTAAAATACATTGGTGGTTATGCAATGTTATTAGACGGTCGTCTAGATGCAATCGTATTTACTGGCGGTATCGGCGAAAATTCTGAAGAAGTTCGTCGTATGACTTTACAAAAATTAAGCTTACTTGGTTTTGAACTTGATCAAGAACGCAACTTAGCGGCTCGTTTTGGTAAAGGTGGTAAAATTACTAAAGATGGTTCAGCAATCGCGATGGTAATTCCAACCAATGAAGAACTTGTCATTGCTCAAGATGCTGCACGTTTAACAGCTTAAAAGCTTTTAAAACCGCCTACAAGGCGGTTTGTTTTTTGGATTTAATAAAAGAATTAAGAGGAAACAAATTATGTCTCGTACCATTATGCTGATTCCAACAGGTACCAATGTTGGTTTAACAGGTGTAAGTCTAGGTGTTATTCGAGCAATGGAGCGTCAAGGTATTAATTTAAATGTATTTAAACCTGTTGCGCAACCAAGAGCAGGTGGCGATGCCCCTGATAATACAACTACTTTAGTTAGCTCAAACACATCCATTCCTACTTTAAAACCGTTAAAAATGAGTCATGTTGAGAACCTATTAGGTTTAAATCAACAAGATGTATTAATGGAAGAAATTGTCGCTCTGTATGCTGAAAATACCAAAGGTGCTGATGTTGTTTTAGTTGAAGGTATTGTACCGACAACTGATTATCCATTTGCTAATGAGTTAAATAATAACATTGCTAAAACACTTGGCGCTGAAATTATTTTTGTTGTAAATATGGGTAAAGATAATCCTGAACAGTTAAAAGATCGTATTGAGATTGCCCGTTCTAATTTTGGTGGCATTAAAAATGATAAGATTATTGGTGTCATTGTTAATAAAGTCAATGCTCCAGTTGAAGAGCAAAATCTTGCCCGTCCTGATGTGGCCGAAATTTATCATACGCCAAAATTTGATAATAAAAAAATCACTATTAAGGATTTAAGCGAGCATAGTCCATTACCAGTTCTTGGCTGTATTCCTTGGAATATTGATTTGAGTGCTTGCCGAGCAATCGATATTGCTAAACATTTTGATGCAAAAATTATTAATGAAGGTGCAATTAAAAATCGTCGAATTAAACACGTTTCTTTCTGTTCTCGTAGCGTCCAAAATATCATCAATCACCTGCAACCAAATGCGCTTTTAGTAACTTCAGCCGACCGCGCTGATGTATTGGTTACTATTAGTTTAGCAGCGATGAATGGTGTTGCCATTGGCGGGGTATTACTAACTGGTGGTTACGAGATTGATGACAAAGTGTATAAGTTATGTCAACCAGCATTTGATACTGGTTTACCGGTATTTACGGTTAAAACAAATACATTCCAAACTTCAATTAACTTACAACAATTTAATCTAGAAATCCCAGTTGATGACAAAGAGCGTATGGATAATACTCAAAACTTTGTTGCTGACCATATTGATGCAAATTGGATTAAATCATTAAATGAAGTTGTAAATTCTGCACGACGTTTATCTCCTCCTGCATTCCGTTATCAATTAACTGAACTTGCTCGTAATGCGAAAAAAGTGGTGGTATTACCAGAAGGCGACGAACCAAGAACCGTTAAAGCTGCTGCAATTTGTGCTGAGCGTAACATTGCAAAATGTTTGCTGATTGGTAATCCAGATGAAGTTCGTAAAGTGGCTGCATCACAAGGTGTTACCTTAGGCGCTGGTGTTGAAATTGTTGATCCAGAACGTATTCGTGAAAAATATGTACCACGTTTAGTCGAATTGCGTAAAAACAAAGGTATGACAGAAGTCATTGCTCGTGAGCAATTAGCAGATAATGTAGTACTTGGTACAATGATGCTTGAAGCAAACGAAGTTGATGGTTTAGTTTCAGGTGCAGTACACACTACAGCGAATACAATTCGTCCACCATTACAATTAATCAAAACTGCACCAGGAAGCTCACTTGTATCATCAGTGTTCTTTATGTTGATGCCAGACCAAGTGTATATCTACGGTGACTGCGCAATCAATCCAGATCCGAATGCACAAGAGCTTGCGGAAATTGCTATCCAATCTGCTGATACTGCAATTGCCTTTGGTATTGAACCACGCGTTGCAATGATCTCTTACTCAACCGGTAGTTCTGGTCAAGGTGCCGATGTTGAGAAAGTGAAAGAAGCTACTCGTATAGCACAAGAAAAACGCCCTGATCTAATGATCGATGGTCCATTACAATATGATGCTGCCGTTATGCCTGATGTGGCAAAATCTAAAGCACCTAATTCACAAGTAGCTGGTAAAGCAACAGTATTTATCTTCCCTGATTTAAATACTGGTAACACCACTTACAAAGCGGTACAACGTTCAGCGGATCTTGTCTCAATTGGTCCTATGTTACAAGGTATGCGTAAACCTGTGAACGACTTATCACGTGGTGCATTGGTAGATGATATTGTTTATACTATCGCATTAACAGCTATTCAATCAGCACAAGAACAAAATGCTGCTAAATAGTTAGTATTTATACGGCAATTTATGAGAGGTTATTAATAACCTCTCATTTTTATTTCACCTACCAATCCTCTTATTTTTAAATACGGTTTTTTGATTGCAATTCAATAAATGACAAAATACTTTTGGGACTGGTTTTTAGCTCTTTAGGGTTTATATTTATGTGATATAAATTATATAAATGTGAATTTACTATCTGTTTAAACTATTATCTATAGATAAATTCGAGTTATTTTTGCATTAATAATAACGAATTTTAAAGTAACAACATTGAGTTTTGCGATATAGTTCGATTTTTAATGACCTTTATTGAAGTTAAGACGCTATGAATTTTCTTAATAAGCTAAATAATTTATACCTCACTTTGCAAACGGCTATTTTCTCATCTTGATTAAGATAGTCATGTACAAAATAAGATTATAAACCTTTATGTCGTAGGATGAATATACAAAAAAAATGTTTATACGCTATTTAAGCTTAATAATTAGATGATACAATAGCCACCAACTTTTATATTAGCCCATATTTTAGGAATTAAGATTGATGAATAAAGACATCCACCAGCAGCGTATATTAATTTTGGATTTTGGCTCACAAGTAACGCAGTTAATTGCTCGACGAGTTCGTGAAATCGGTGTTTATTGTGAACTTTGGCCATGGGATGTTTCGGAAGAAAAAATTAAACAATTTAATCCTAAAGGTATCATTTTATCGGGTGGTCCCGAAAGTACTACCGAGCAAAATAGCCCTCGTGCACCTGAATATGTATTTAATGCAGGAGTGCCGGTATTAGGTATTTGCTATGGTATGCAAACAATGGCGATCCAGTTAGGTAAGGGCGGAGTCGTTACTGCATCTAATCAACGTGAATTTGGTTATGCTAAAGTAGATATTGTTGCAAAATCAAAATTAACAGACGGAATTTTAGATAGCATTAATGATCAAGGTATTAATCAGCTTGATGTTTGGATGAGCCATGGTGATAAAGTAACCTCATTACCAGACACATTTAATTTAATCGGTCAAACAGAAACCTGTCCATTTGCTATTATGGCAAATGATGAAAAACAATTTTATGGTGTACAGTTTCATCCTGAAGTTACTCATACTGTTAAAGGATTTGAACTATTACAACGCTTTGTTATCGATATTTGTCATTGTGAAAAATTGTGGACACCTTCTTCAATTATTACTGATGCCGTGGCACGTATTAAAGAGAAAGTTGGCCAAGATAAAGTATTGTTGGGCCTATCTGGTGGTGTTGACTCTTCGGTTACTGCACTATTATTACATCAAGCAATTGGCGATCAATTAACCTGTGTTTTTGTTGATCATGGTTTATTACGTTTAAATGAAGCACAACAAGTAATGGACATGTTTGGTGATAAATTTGGTTTAAATATTATCGCGGTTAATGCTGAAGATCGCTTTATGGCGGCATTAAAAGGTGAAGCAGATCCTGAAGCTAAACGTAAAATCATTGGCCGAGAGTTTGTTGCAGTTTTTGATGAAGAAGCAGCAAAACTTAAAGATGTAAAATGGCTAGCTCAAGGGACTATTTATCCCGATGTTATTGAATCAGCCGCCGCTGACACAGGTAAAGCGCATGTTATCAAATCTCACCACAATGTCGGTGGTCTACCAGAAGATATGAAAATGGGCTTAGTTGAACCATTACGTGAATTATTCAAAGATGAAGTACGTAAAGTTGGTTTAGAACTCGGTTTACCATACGATATGCTATATCGTCATCCATTCCCTGGACCAGGTTTAGGCGTACGCGTATTAGGTGAAGTGAAAAAAGAGTACTGTGATTTATTAAGACAAGCGGATGCTATCTTTATCGAAGAACTTTACAAAGCTGAACTATACCACAAAGTTAGCCAAGCATTTACCGTATTCCTACCGGTACGTTCAGTTGGTGTTATGGGCGATGGTCGTCGCTATGATTGGGTTGTCTCGCTACGAGCCGTAGAAACCATCGACTTTATGACCGCCCATTGGGCGCATCTTCCTTACGACTTTTTAGGAAGAGTATCAAACCGTATCATCAACGAAGTTAATGGCATATCACGAGTTGTATATGACATCAGCGGCAAACCGCCAGCGACTATTGAGTGGGAATGATTCCGCGTCTGGCACAGCCAGGCACCTGATGGCATGAAATGCCGCTAAGCCCGCGTAATTGCGGGCTTTTTTTTGTTTGTGTTTGGCACGATCTGGCAACGGGAGGAAGCGCCAAGCACCGTTTGAGCATGGCATTAAAGCTGGTATTATGGTTTGGCGATGCCATGATTGATGCCGATACCATGCTGCGTTCTTTTGTGTGTTCATGGTATTAATATTCTATAAGTTACTGTTTCGTAAGAAAAAATACGATAAATTCGAGATTTTTTCAGCATGGTATCGGAGACGAAGAAGGACAAGGTACATGCTGACCGATACCAAGCTGCGCAATCTCAAGCCCAGGGACAAACTCTACAAAGTGAATGACCGGGAAGGTCTCTATGTGGCAGTGACTCCAGCCGGCTCCATCTCGTTCCGTTACAACTACTCAATCAACGGTCGGCAGGAGACCATCACCTTTGGGCGTTATGGTGTCGGTGGCATCACCCTGGCCGAAGCCCGCGAGCTGTTGGGTGACGCCAAGAAGATGGTTGCGGCGGGCAAGTCGCCGGCCAAGGAGAAAGCCCGAGACAAGGCGCGGGTGAAAGATGCAGAGACGTTCGGTGCCTGGGCGGAGAAGTGGCTGCGTGGCTACCAGATGGCCGACTCCACCCGCGATATGCGCCGCTCGGTTTATGAGCGTGAGCTGAAGCCGAAATTCAGCAATCAGAAGCTGGTGGAGATCACCCACGAAGACTTGCGGGCGCTGGCTGATGCCATTGTTGAGCGAGGCGCACCGGCCACCGCCGTTCATGTGCGTGAAATCGTGTTGCAGGTATTTCGCTGGGCCATCGAGCGTGGGCAGAAGGTCGAAAACCCGGCAGAACTGGTGCGCCCAACAAGCATCGCTCGATTCGAGCCACGTGACCGAGCGTTGACGCCAGAAGAAATTGGGCTGATGTACCAGTACATGGAGCGAGTGGGCACAAGCCCAACAAACCGTGCGGCGGCCAAGCTGTTATTGCTGACGATGGTGCGCAAGAGCGAGCTGACCAATGCGACCTGGAGCGAGATCAATTTCAGCGAAGCGTTGTGGACGATTCCAAAGGAGCGGATGAAACGCCGTAACCCGCACCTGGTATTTCTGTCCCAGCAGGCTCTGGATATTTTCATTGCCATGAAAACCTTTGCCGGTGGTTCCGACTTCGTTTTGCCATCACGGTACGACTCGGATGCGCCGATGAGCGCTGCCACACTTAACCAGGTGCTGACGCTGACTTACAAGGCGGCGCAGAAAGATGGGAAGTCACTTACCAAGTTCGGACCGCATGATTTGCGGCGCACAGCCAGCACGCTGTTGCATGAGGCCGGCTACAACACCGACTGGATCGAGAAGTGCCTGGCGCACGAGCAGAAGGGCGTGAGGGCTGTCTACAACAAGGCTGAGTACCGCGAGCAGCGGGCGGCGATGTTGCAGGATTGGGCCGATATGATTGATGAGTGGACTTCGGGAGGCAGTAAGGGTTGATGTTTTTGCTATCTTTGATAGCATTGAAGTTGATGCCGTGAATTTATAAATAAGGCCGCCATTGGCATCGGGCAGGTCAATTACCGATTAGCTGCTTCGCGCAGCTACTCGATGAATAGCAACTATTCATTTGAGAGGTATTGACCCATGCAAAATATAAAGACCCTCATCAACAGGAAGAAGCTCCTGGAGATGATCCCGCTTTCGACACGAACAATTTATAACCTGGAGCAGCGAGGGGATTTTCCACGCCGTATCGCGTTAACCAGTAGAAATGTCGCCTGGGATTTGTCAGAGGTCGAAGAGTGGATTGAGGCACGTAAATCATCGGGTGATCAAGCTGCGCGACCTGGCCCTATAGAGGGCTAGTTATATGGCTCTTGATCTTATGGCGGCTTTCACGGAATTGCCGCCACCCATTGATTATGTTCTGCCTAATATGGTTGCTGGCACTGTTGGTGCTCTTGTGTCGCCTGGTGGGGCTGGTAAATCCATGTTGGCCCTTCAATTGGCTGCACAGATTGCAGGCGGGCCTGATTTACTTGAAATAGGCGAGTTTCCCACCGGGCAAGTGGTCTATCTGCCTGCTGAAGATCCACCGGCCGCTATTCACCATCGTCTGCACGCCCTTGGGGCACACCTCAGCGCAGCGGAACGGCAAGCCGTGGCTGATGGTTTGCTCATTGAACCCTTGATCGGTAAATGCCCAAACATCATGGCTGCTAGCTGGTTCGATGCTCTCAAACGAGCCGCTGAAGGTCGTCGCTTGATGATCTTGGACACTTTGCGGCGCTTCCACATTGAGGAGGAGAACGCTAGCGGGCCGATGGCGCAGGTTGTTGGGCACATGGAGGCCATAGCCGCTGATACAGGCTGCTCCATTGTGTTTCTGCACCACGCGAGTAAAAGCGCAGCCATGATGGGGTCGGGCGATCAACAGCAGGCCAGTCGTGGATCGTCCGTACTGGTTGATAACATCCGTTGGCAATCGTACCTATCCGGCATGACGCAAGGCGAGGCCGAGATACTGGGGGTCGATGATTGTCAGCGTGGGTATTTTGTCCGCTTTGGCGTCAGCAAGGCCAACTATGGCGCACCTTTTCAAGAACTCTGGTTTAGACGGCACGACGGCGGCGTGTTGAAGCCTGCTGTACTGGAGCGGCAGTGCAAGGTGAAAAGGAGACAGCGTGAAGAAGCCTAAGCATGACCTGACCCACGTCCGACATGATCCCGCGCACTGTTTGGCACCTGGCCTGTTCCGCAGCCTCAAGCGTGGCGATCGCAAACGCTGCAAGCTGGACGTGACCTACACCTTTGGCGAGGACGAATCCATGCGTTTCGTCGGATTCGAACCTCTCGGGGCCGATGATATGCGTCTTTTGCAAGGCATCGTGGCCCTTGGCGGCCCGAACGGCATCTTGCTAACCCCGGAACCGACCAGTGAGACGGGGCGACAGCTACGGCTATTCCTTGAACCCCGTTTCGAAGCCATTGAGCAAGACGGCTTGGTGGTTCGTGAGAGCCTGACCAAACTGCTCTCAGAAACGGGCATGACGGATAGCGGCGACAACATCAAGGCGCTCAAAGCCAGCCTGCTGCGCATGTCGAACGTCACCATCCTTGTGACGAAGGGACGGCGGCAAGCCGCGTTCCACCTGATGAGTCATGCTTTTGACGAGACGGACGGCAGGCTATGGGTTGCCCTGAATCCGCGTATTGCCGAAGCGATCCTGGGGCATCGTCCATATGCCCGTATCGACATGGCGGAAGTGCGGGTGCTACAGACTGATCCGGCACGGCTGATGCACCAACGGCTATGCGGCTGGATCGACCCCGGCAAATCCGGGCGCGTGGAACTGGACACGCTTTGCGGCTATGTCTGGCCAGATGAAGCCAATGCCGAAGCTATGAAAAAACGCCGTCAGACTGCCCGGAAGGCACTGGCCGAACTTGCCGCCGTGGGTTGGGTAGTGAACGAATACGCCAAGGGAAAATGGGAGATCAAGAGGCCTGGCCCCACGGCAACTGCACCCGTTTACCGTCGTAACGTTCCCTTGTTACCGTCGTAACGCTCCCCTTCTGCCGTCGTAACGTTCCCCGTCCCAATTTGGAAAACCCAGACGGTGCGCTGCTTTGCGGGCAGTTTGGGAAATCCATCCAAGATTATCTAAAGATAATCCATCATGCGCGGTGCAGCTCGCGCCTTGAGGGCGCGTTCTGACCTTGCCAATAAAGCCCTGGCGGGCTTTATCAATCGGCCATAGGCCGATGGTTTAACGCCAAGAAGAGAAGGCGGCTTCAGTGGCCGCTGAAACGCCTTGTGAGAGGGGAAAACAACCCGGAGTCCCTTATTCCATGAGCTGAAGCAGAATCTGCGTCTAACGGTGCTGGAGGGCCGCTGTGTGCACTTGTAGTTATCTGTACTGAAACCTTGGCTCGAAACGTGAAATGGCTAAGCAGTGCCCATTCGTTCGGTAAGAATAATAAGAAGATTATTATTCTTATTATTACCAAGCAGGAATGAGCCGTGTGTGTTGGACGCCCATAACCAGTAACCTGCGTGAAGGTGTCAACATCAGGAAAGGTTGCCCCTCAAGTATCAATACGTCGCCTTAGTGGTATGACGGGAGGGGAGGCAAATTTCTTGTGTTCATTGACACTTGAGGGGCGGGTTATGCCCTTCTTTTTTGGCGTCCAACTCGCCCCATCGGGGCGAATGGTTTGTGTCGATTGTTGGCATTTTAGGTTCCGATTTAAAGCCGATTGAGCAGCGATTTTGAAGCGACTATGTCGATTGCAGGCCGATTTGGTGACGATTACGGTTATGTTGCCAAGAATCGGTGTTTGTTTGACGATAAAACGCTTTACGTTCGATATGCGCTAGATTTTCAATAGTGGGTGAAATGCGGGCAGGATGGGTGAAGTTAGCTAACCGGCAAGCCGGTTATCTATCTTCACTGTCCCTTATTCGCGCCGGGGGCACTCAACGGGAATCCTGCCCTGCGGGGCTGATCGGCTACCGCCGGTTGCAAGAGTATAGGTCTTGCTATTTTTAATATCTTTGATAGCATGGTTGTCGGGTACACCAAAAGGGTATTGATATGGCAAATGTGCTTATCAGGAATTTACCCGCCGAGGTGCACCGTGCGTTGAAAGTTCGAGCAGCGCTCAACGATAGGAGCACCGACGCGGAAATACGCGAAATACTGACGGCGGCAGTACAGCCGCTAGAGCTTGAAGAGATTGGCCGGGAAGTTGGCTTGTCCGAAAGCGATAAAAAAACAGAGTAGTTTTACGTTTGTAAGTCCGGGCCTCAGCGCCAAGGGCAATACCGATCAGCTAGTGGCGTAGCTCTTCGATGAAACGTTGCCGAGAACAAGCACAACGCTTGGTCAAGGCAATGCCTTCTTTTCATCGACGGAGTACGACCATGAAGTCCAAAATTTTAGCGGCTAAAAAAACCGCTCTAGCCGTTGCACTCGCAACCGGCTTTATCACCACTACCACCGCCCCTGTGCAAGCTGGTATCCCCGTCATCGACGGCGGCAACCTGGCCCAGAACATCATGACGGCCATCGAGTCGGTGGCGCAGACGCTCAAGCAGATTGAGCAGTACCAGACCCAGTTGCAGCAGTACGAAAATCAGCTCCAGAACACGATGGCCCCAGCCGCGTATATCTGGGATCAGGCGCAGACTACGATCAACCGGCTGATTGCCGCGCAAAACACGCTGGCCTATTACGAGAACCAGCTAGGCAGCCTGGATCGTTACCTGGCCAAGTTTCAGGACGTGGCCTATTACCGCAGCTCGCCATGCTTCAACGGCAGCGGCGGATGCACGCCGGCCGAAAAGGCAGCGATGGAAGAGAACCGCCGCCTGGCGTCAGAGTCGCAAAAGAAGGCCAACGATGCCCTGTTCCAGACCGTTGCCGACCAGCAAAAGGCTTTGAAGGATGACGCCCGTACCCTGGAGCGGCTGCAAGGCGCGGCCCAGGGTGCAACTGGCCAGCTACAGGCCATCGGCTACGCCAACCAGCTCGCCAGCCAGCAGGCCAATCAGCTCTTGCAGATTCGCACCATGTTGACCGCCCAACACAACGCGGAGGCAGCCCGGATTGCAGCAGAACTCGATGCCGAGGCGCGAGGTGATGCCAGGGCCGAGCAAATGCGTACCTGGACGTTTCGCCCGAGTCCGGCAGACAACTACTAGGGAGGCGGTGAGATGAAAAAAATCTTTTTTACTACCGCGGCTACGTTGCTGTTGTTGGCTGGATGTGAACAGGAAAGGATGCCCGAACCAAATGCGGCGACGTGTGCCCCCGATGCGTTCCAGGCAGCACTGAATGAAATGCGCAGCGAAGCGAACCGAGAGGCCTTTACCGAGGAATGCAGAGCATTCCAGAAGGCCAAGCAGATGCGTCAGTGGGAGTTCAAGCCCAGCCCTAAAGATGATTATTGAGGTGGTCGCCATGAGAAAGAAAATTGCTCTAGGTGGCTTGATGATGGTCGCCACAATGGTGCTGGCTGAACCTGCAATGGCGCAGGAGCTAAGTAGCAGCGGTGTTATGAATGATGTGCTCAAGCGTTTTCATGATGCTGCCGCAACATGGGGGCCAGCTATTGAGTCCGCTGCATCGCGTTTGTTCTGGACGCTGGTTGTGATTTCGATGGTCTGGACATTCGGCATGATGGCTTTGCGCAAGGCCGACATTGGCGAGTTCTTCGCGGAGTTCGTTCGCTTCACGATCTTCACCGGCTTTTTCTGGTGGTTGCTGACGAATGCGAACCAGGGCATGAATATCGCCGGTACGATTGTTCAGTCATTGCAAACTCTGGGCGCGCAGGCGGGGGGACTTTCCAATAGCAATCTTGGGCCCTCCAGCATCCTTGATCTTGGTTTCGAGTTATACAACCGCACAGTACAGGCCACCTCGGAGCTGGGATGGCGGCAGATGGCAACTGCTCTGGTCATGGAGCTAATGGCCCTGGCTGTTTTGTTTGTCCTGGCGTTGATTGCGGTCAACCTGTTGCTGTTGCTCGCATCAGCCTGGATTCTGTTGTATGCCGGTGTGTTCTTCCTTGGCTTTGGTGGAAGTCGTTGGACTTCCGACATGGCGATCAATTACTACAAGACCGTGCTGGGCCTGGCCGCACAGCTTATGGCAATGGTGCTTCTGGTTGCGATTGGCAAAGAGTTCATCAATCACTACTACACGCAAATCAGCGAGAACATGGCATCCCAGGAACTGGCCGTGATGTTGGTTATATCGGTCATCTTGCTTTTCTTGGTCAACAAAGTTCCGCCGATGATTTCTGGTCTTGTGTCTGGTGGTGGTATTGGCGCAGCCGGTGGAATTGGAAACTTCGGTGCGGGTGCGGCAGTTGGGGCGGCGGTGACGGCGGCCAGTATGGCAACTGGCGGCGCTGCCCTGGCAGGTAAAGCGGTTATGGGTGCCGCAGCCGGTGCAGCCGGAGGTGCAAGTGCACTCCAAGCGGCTTTTCAGAAAGCATCAGCGAGTATGGAAACCGGCGGTGACATGTCCAGCATGGGGTCAGTTGTCAGCAGTGGCGGAAACGGTGGTGGTGAAGCGGGTACTGCTGGCAGTAGCCCATTCGCCCAAGCGGCTGGCTTTGGTGACAGCGGCAGTAGCTCAAGCGGTGGCGGCTTTGCCAAGGCCGCGAAGCTGGCCACAGGCACGGCCTCCGAGTTAGCCAAGGGTGTCGGCTCTCAAGTGAAGCAGGGATTCCAGGAGCGAGTGAGCGAAACCACAGGCGGAAAACTGGCTGCTTCGATACGCGAAAGCATGGAGCCGAAAGAAGCAAGCCAATCTGGCCAGTTCGAGGGCAATAGCTTGGGCGCCGATTCTGGCCCAGATAGTAACGAAGTCAGGAGTTAGCACGATGACGACATCAACATACATGGCCGCATTGGCGGCCCTGGATGAAGCGCCAAGGGAAGAAGTCAGCCAGGTATTTATTTCGCCGCTGGGTGATCAATCGACCGAGGTCGATGCAGAGACAGAAACAGCCGCTTTTGTATCACGGCCAGACCCTATGAGAGAGAGCGAAACTAAGCCGATAAGTATTGAGGTTAATGGCGGCAGGAATGAGCGGTCAGCATTCGCGGAGGCGGCGGGGCTGTACCTGTAGGCGCACCGGGCTGGCCACAACCAGCCCGGCACTTTCAATCAACACCTACTGGAGAGGTGAATTATGACAACACAACATATTATCGAACCAGGGCAAGCAGTGCATCAAGCAGCGGCTATTCTTTCTTCTTTGGAGTACATCAACCAAGCGGAAGCGCGGAGCCTTGGGCCATTGGCCGAAGCCGTCGCTAATGCTTTTATGGTGGTGTACTACCAAGCTGAAACGGGCCGGGCGACACAGGCTGATTTTCAAGAAGCAATGAACGCCTTGCGCCAAGCGTGCAGCTAATGACGAAAGGGCGGCCACTCGAACTGGCCGCCTTTTTCAATCTTCACTGTTTGGCCATTCCCGACCCACAGACGGCGCATCCATCCATTCGCGTTCCTCCGGCGGCAGCGGGTAAGCCCCGGATGCTTCCGCGTCGGCCAGTAGTTCGGCCAGTGTGTAGCGCACCCGACCAGTGGAAACGGCGCGGGCCGGGTCGGCCTTCTCATGCAGCCTGTTCTCTAGGTTCTTTGGGTCTGTCATCGGGCGACCTCAGCAAGCATGGATACTAGGTGTTCCAGGTCAGTGATCGAATGCGCCAGGAAGCGGCCGGCGCGGCAATCTGCAATCATTTCCTCAGTTTTTTCCTACTCATGTTCAACCTCGTTCGTACCAGCTCTTCGAGCGATTCACCACGCGCACGACCAGCAGCATCACCGGCACTTCGACCAGGACGCCGACCACGGTTGCCAATGCAGCGCCGGAGTGCAGACCGAACAAGCTGATGGCGGCCGCCACGGCCAGCTCGAAGAAGTTGCTGGCACCGATCAGGGCCGAAGGACAGGCGACAGAGTGCTTTTCCCCCGCCCGCTTGTTCAGCCAGTAGGCTAACCCGGAATTGAAGAACACTTGAATCAAGATCGGCACGGCTAGCATGGCGATCACTAACGGCTGCCGGATGATGGCCTCGCCCTGGAAGGCGAACAGTAGAACCAACGTCAGCAGCAGCGCGGCCATCGACCACGGCCCGATCTTCTGCATGGCCCGTTCAAAGGCGGCCTGTCCTTGCTTGAGCAGATGCCGCCGCAAGAGCTGCGCCAGGATCACCGGCACGATGATGTAGAGCACGACCGAAATCAGCAGCGTGTCCCAAGGCACCGAGATCGAGGACATGCCCAGCAGCAGGCCGACGATGGGCGCGAAGGCCACGATCATGATGGCGTCGTTCAGAGCCACTTGCGAGAGCGTGAAAAGCGGGTCGCCGTTGGTAAGGCGGCTCCACACGAACACCATTGCCGTGCAGGGCGCGGCGGCCAGCAAGATCAAGCCCGCGATGTAGCTGTCCAGTTGATCGGCCGGCAGGAACGGAGCGAACACTTGTCGGATGAACAGCCACCCCAGCAGGGCCATCGAGAATGGCTTGACGGCCCAATTCACGAACAGCGTGACGCCGATGCCGCGCCAATGCTCTTTGACCTGGTGCAGCGCCCCGAAGTCGATCTTGACCAGCATCGGGACGATCATTACCCAAATCAGCAGGCCCACCGGCAAATTGACCTGGGCCACTTCCATGCGGCCTATGGCCTGGAACACGTCAGGAAGGCCCTGGCCGAGCGCAACACCGGCGACGATGCACAGGGCCACCCACAGCGTCAGGTAACGCTCGAAGCCGCTCATCGGGGCCTGGCGCGGCTTCGCGGCGATGGCCTGTGCGCCGGCGCTCATGCTTCCTGCTCGGTCTTGCCGATGTTCGCCAGCTCGCGCTTGATGGCCGTCTGGTCAAGCATTTTGAGAGGCAGATTCACGAACAGGCGGACGCGGTTCATCATGTGCCGGAAGGTTTGTTCGAAGGCCCGGCGCTTCTCGGCGTCAGTGCCTTCGACGGCGGCCGGGTCTTCAAATCCCCAATGCGCCGAGATCGGCTGACCAGGCCACACCGGACACATTTCGCCGGCGGCGTTGTCGCAGACGGTGATGATGAAGTCCATCTTCGGTGCGTCGGGCGTGGCGTACTCGTCCCAGCTCTTGCTGCGCAGATTCTCGGTCGGGTAATTCACCGACTCCACCTTTTCGACGGCGAAGGGATTGACCTTGCCGGTTGGGTGACTGCCGGCGCTGTAGGCGCGGAAGCGCCCTTGCCCCATCGTGTTGATGAGAGCTTCGGCCATGATGCTGCGCGCCGAATTGCCGGTGCAGAGGATGAGGACGTTATAGATTCTTTCGGTCATGATGTTTCGCTTTCTGGTAGTGGCTGGGGAGCAATGGCGATGGATGAAAGATCGGTGGCCTCGTCGATGACGTGGCCGGCCGCTTTCCGTTCGGAATAGCGGTCTGTCAGTGCTTCACGGTGCGGCCGTACCAGCGCCGTGAAGCGCACCAGTTCTTCCATCACATCGGCTATTCGGTCGTAGTACGGCGAGGGCTTCATGCGGCCCGCCGCGTCGAACTCTTGGAACGCTTTGGCGATACTCGACTGGTTCGGAATGGTGAACATTCGCATCCAGCGGCCGAGCAGACGCAAGGTGTTCACGGCGTTGAAGCTCTGCGAGCCGCCGGATACCTGCATCACGGCCAGGGTGCGGCCTTGGGTCGGCCGGATGCCGGCCATTTCAAGCGGCAGATGGTCAATCTGCGCCTTCATGACACTGGTAATCTGACCGTGGCGTTCCGGGCTGCACCAGACTTGTCCCTCTGACCACTCGGACAGGGCGCGCAGCTCCTTGACGGCCGGGTGATCGTCGCTTTGCACTTGATCGGGCAACGGCAAATCGGACGGGTCGAAGATGCGTGTTTCTGCGCCAAAGAATTGCAGCAGCCGGGCCGCTTCCTCGACGGCCAGCCGTGAGAACGAGCGGGCGCGCAGCGAGCCATACAGCAGCAGGATACGCACCGGCGGGGCGTCGGGTGCCAGCCCGAGCGCCGGGCGCTCGATGGCAAAGGATTTGTCCAAAGCGGGCAAAGAATCGGGGTCGGAAAGATGGCGAAGTCTCATGCCAACACCTTCCCGGCTTCCGTGGTGCAAGACAGGTTGCACACCTGGCCGCCGCAGCAGTTTTCCGTGAGAAAGGCCACCAGGTTAGTGGCCGTCGAAAAGTTCGCCTCGTAGATCACAAATCGGCCTTCTTGCCGCGACGTGACCATGCCGGCGTGTGCCAGCTCTTTCAGGTGGAAGGATAGCGAAGACGGCGGGATGCCGGCCGCTTCGCTGATTTTTCCGGCGGCCATGCCGGCGGGGCCGGCCTGGACGAGAAGCCGGAACACCGCGAGGCGCGATTCTTGAGCGATGGCCGCCAGGGCGGCTACAGCATTTATCGTTTCCATGTTTCAATAATAGTCGAAATATGGAGTGTGCTCAATAGCTCATTTAAGCTGTAAAAATGAGCTAGGCGCATTTAGATCGATATGTGATAAATTGGCCTGCCAGTTTAAGATGGGTGCATTTGAGTATGCCCAAAGGAGCCCGCAAGTATGCGCAGGACGAAGCCAGTAGCCGCGCCGATGGTGGCGCGGGTCTATCTGCGCGTCAGCACCGACGCGCAGGACTTGGAACGCCAAGAGGCGATCACTACGGCCGCGAAGGCCGCCGGCTACTACGTCGCCGGCATCTACCGTGAGAAGGCATCCGGCGCACGCGCCGACCGGCCTGAGCTGCTGCGCATGATCGGCGACCTACAGCCCGGCGAGGTGGTCATTGCCGAGAAGATCGACCGCATCAGCCGCCTACCTTTGCCCGAGGCCGAGCGCCTGGTGGCCTCGATACAGGCCAAAGGCGCACGCCTGGCCGTCCCTGGCGTGGTCGATCTATCCGACCTGGCGGCCGAGGCCCAGGGCGTCGCCAAGATCGTGCTGGAAGCCGTGCAGATCATGCTTTTTCGCCTGGCCTTGCAGATGGCCCGCGACGACTACGAGGACAGGCGCGAACGCCAGCGCCAAGGCATTGAGTTGGCCCGCCAGGCCGGGCGGTACAAGGGCCGCCGTGCTGATCCGAAGCGCCGCGCCCAAGTTGTCGCGCTGCGCAAGTCCGGCTACAGCATCAACAAGACCGCCGAGCTGGCCGGGTACAGTGCGGCCCAGGTGAAACGGATATGGGCCGAGGTCAGCCAGGCCGAAGCGAAGCAGCACGGCGCGTTCGTGGAGGACGCATTGACGGAAGCCGATGCCCTGGCCGCTGTCGGCCAGGATGAGCGCCAGGAGGAAAGGGCATGAAGAAGCCGAACCAAGACGACGAGCCGTTTTTCATCACCGAGGAGATTGCGGCCGAAATGATCGCCGGCGGCTATGAGTTCGAGCTGCCGCCCATTCCTTGCACCATCCGCCTACGCGACGTGCTGGAGCGCATGACCGATGCTGAGCTAGCATTGCAGCCGGGCGAGATCGCCGACCAGGAGCGTGAACGCTGCCGGCGCAAGCCGTGTTCAACCTCATGATCTGGTCATGGTATTTTTCATGGCACTGAGCCTGATAGTTCTTGCAAATTGTTGTCACTAAAGGGTTTTGTGTGCTTGTTTACAATCGAGTGGGAGTGACGGGCACTGGCTGGCAATGTCTAGCAACGGCAGGCATTTCGGCTGAGGGTAAAAGAACTTTCCGCTAAGCGATAGACTGTATGTAAACACAGTATTGCAAGGACGCGGAACATGCCTCATGTGGCGGCCAGGACGGCCAGCCGGGATCGGGATACTGGTCGTTACCAGAGCCACCGACCCGAGCAAACCCTTCTCTATCAGATCGTTGACGAGTATTACCCGGCATTCGCTGCGCTTATGGCAGAGCAGGGAAAGGAATTGCCGGGCTATGTGCAACGGGAATTTGAAGAATTTCTCCAATGCGGGCGGCTGGAGCATGGCTTTCTACGGGTTCGCTGCGAGTCTTGCCACGCCGAGCACCTGGTCGCTTTCAGCTGTAAGCGTCGCGGTTTCTGCCCGAGCTGTGGGGCGCGGCGGATGGCCGAAAGTGCCGCCTTGCTGGTTGATGAAGTACTGCCTGAACAACCCATGCGTCAGTGGGTGTTGAGCTTCCCGTTTCAGCTGCGTTTCCTGTTTGGGGTCGTTTGCGGGAAGGGGCGGAATCCTACGCTAAGGCTTTGGCCAGCGATATTCTCCGGTGAGATTGATGTGTTCCCAGGGGATAGGAGAAGTCGCTTGATATCTAGTATGACGTCTGTCGCACCTGCTTGATCGCGGCCGCGATAGCTAGATCGCGTTGCTCCTCTTCTCCATCCGCGTTCCAAGCTGCGGAAAGGCACCCATAAGCGTACGCCTGGTCGAGCAGGCGACGCGGATCGACGTCCAGCGCACGAGAGAATGCGTCCGCCATCTGTGCAATGCGTCTAGGATCGAGACAAAGGTCGTCTCTGTCAGCCGGATCGTAGAACATATTGGCGGCGCCAAAGCCCACTTCACCGACCAGACCGACGGGATCTATCACCAGCCAGCCGCGACTGGAGAACATGATGTTTTCATGATGCAGATCGCCATGTAGCCCACGCAGTTCCGAGGCATTGCTCATCATTTGATCGGCTATAATCGCCGCGTGGACGTAGTCAGTTTGACAACCTGCGTTTTGATCATCGCGCGCCCGCTGAAACAAAGCTGCAAAGCGATCCCGGATCGGGAGAAGGGCAGAAGGCAGGGGTTCCTCAGATGCGGCATACAGCTTCGCCATTAGTTCCGCTGCAATTTCGGTCGCCTGGTAGTCGCCGTGCTCGGCAACGATGTGAGAGAGCATTCGCTCCCCGGCATATTCGAGCAACATCAGATTGTTCTCACGACCGAGCAACCGGACTGCTCCCCTCCCATTGCGCCATACCAGATAGTCGGCCCCGCGCAGTTCATCAGCAATGTCTTCTATAGGTTTCAATCCCTTGACGATTGCAGGAGTCCCGTCTGGCAATGAAACTTTCCAAACGAGGCTGGAAAAGGTGTCCGCAATGAGAACAGGTTGCGAAACGTGCCAATGAGCAGGAAAAACAGGCGGCATGAACATCAACCCCAAGTCAGAGGGTCCAATCGCAGATAGAAGGCAAGGCGTTCGCGGTCGGGGGCTTCGATCCCCAATACATTGAATAGGACAGCGAAGGCGCGCTCTGCTTCATCTGGCGCTGCCCAGTTCTCTTCGGCGTTAGCAATCATGAGTGCCAAATCGGCATAGCGATCTGCTGTTCCGAGCCGCCCAAGGTCGATCAGACCCGTGCATTGAAGAGTTTTAGGGTCCACCATGAAGTTCGGCATGCAGGGATCACCATGGCAAACAACCATATCGGTGCGCTCTTGGTCGAGCCGCACCGGTAGCTCTCGTTCGACACGAGCCAAAAGATCGAGCTGCGGCGTACTCTTGTCCTCGTCCGGTAAGAAGTCGGGATTGACGGCATTGCGGGACACCACATCAACGGCGCGTCCGAACATTCGCGACAGCCTGCGCTCAAACGGACATTGATCAACCGATAGGCTGTGAACAGCGCCAAGTTGCTGCCCCATTGACGGCCACGCTTTGAGCAAATCCGCTCCAGACAGATCAGCCGCCGGTACTCCCGGAATTGCCGTTATCACCAAGCATGCACCCTCCTGTTCCTCCTGCCAGTTGATGACCTCGGGGCAAGCCACACCTCGACCTTTGAGCCAAATGAGGCGGTCACGCTCTCCAGCGAGCTCACCGCGGCGGGAAGCAGGTGCGATTTTCGCGAAGGCATGCCCGTCACCACGTCGAAAAACAAAATCACCAGATTCTCCGCCTCTGACAGGCAACCAGTCAGAATGCGATTCACCAAAAAAAATATTAGTTCGATTCAATGGAGGTTCCTTCAGTTTTCTGATGAAGCGCGAATATAGAGAAATATCCCGAATGTGCAGTTAACGAATTCTTGCGGTTTCTTTCAGCGCCGCCAATACCGCCAGCCCGTCGCGCAAGGGGCGCGGCTCGTGTGTGCGGATGAAGTCAGCTCCACCTGCGGCGGCGGCAAGCTCTGCAGCGAGTGTCGCGGCCCCGACATCCCCCGGACCACGGCCTGTGAGCGCGCGCAGAAAGGATTTGCGCGAAACAGACAGAAGCACCGGCAAATCGAAGCGCAGCCGCAATTCATCGAACCGCGCCAGCACCGAGAGCGAGGTTTCGGGAGCAGCCCCCAGAAAAAACCCCATGCCGGGATCAAGGACAAGGCGGTTGCGTTTGATACCGGCACCCGTCAGCGCCGCGATGCGCGCGTCAAAGAACGCCGCAATGTGATCCATGATGTCGCCAGCGGGTGCCTCGCGCCGATCTGCCTGCCCGTCTTGCACCGAATGCATAACGACGAGTTTGGCAGATGATTTCGCCAATTGCGGATAGAACGCAGCGTCTGGAAAACCGCGAATATCATTGAGATAGGCCACACCACGCGACAAGGCATAGGCTTGCGTCGCGGGTTGATAACTGTCGAGCGAGACGGGAATGCCATCTGCCTTGAGCGCGTCCAGCACCGGCGCGATACGCGCGATTTCTGTGTCGGACGAAACAGGCGCGGCGTCGGGATTGCTGGATGCCGGACCGAGGTCGATCACATCTGCCCCCTCGGCCATCAGCTTACGCGCCTGCGCAATGGCTGCGTCTGGCGCCAGATACCGGCCTCCATCGGAGAAACTGTCCGAGGTTATGTTGACGATGCCGAAAATGATGAGCGATTTATTCATGGGGGCCTCTATAATAATAATAATCGAGCATGAGTCTCATACGGATGCTCGGGTCGAAAGGGAATCCCCAGGCGAGTAACCTGTTTGCGGTGATCCATTAGCTGCAGGAGCAGAATAGCATACATCTGGAAGCAAAGCAAGGAAAGCGGCCTATGGAGCTGTGCGGCAGCGCTCAGTAGGCAATTTTTCAAAATATTGTTAAGCCTTTTCTGAGCATGGTATTTTTCATGGTATTACCAATTAGCAGGAAAATAAGCCATTGAATATAAAAGATAAAAATGTCTTGTTTACAATAGAGTGGGAGTAGCACTTTCTCAGTTGTTATCTTCAATTAATATCTAAAAGCCATTCCATATCGAATGGCTTTTTTATTGTAAGATTTTAAAAAATTATTAAACTAAACGTACAGCTAACAATAATCATTCATTTTACATTTAGATGATTATTCGCTCTGTTGCATACCAGATTAGCGATTGTGAGTGATCGACAAATTGATTTTCATCATCTAATAATAATTGGATGGCTCTTTTGGCTTCAGGTGAAGTTCTGATACTTAACATTTTTTCTTTACTTTGCCAGTAAATTTCAGCCATTCCATCAAAATCAAAAATAGGTGCATCTCTGCTATTGCGCATAGCATTTCCCGGTTTTTTATCCTGTAATGGAACACTTTGGACGTAATGAAGAATTCCTAGCGCTTCTTTTTGTGAATTAACCAAAGTTGCATGATGGTTACGCCAATAGTTATCAAATTCTTGGTAACTTAATGTCTTTTTTCGCTTAACTAACGTAATTAGTTTGATCATTTAATATCTCCTTTAATAAATACAACCATATGGTGAAGTATGACAGCGCTGTTAGAGTCAATAGGATGTATTATGAAAATTGGTGAATTATCCAAAATTAGCCAAATTAGTATAAGGATGCTTAGATATTATGAAGAGGCAGGATTGTTGTCTCCAAAACGCACTCTTTCAGGTTATCGTCAGTTTGAAATAGATGATATTGACCGAGTTAAACTCATTCATAAATTAAATAGTGCCGGATTAACATTAAAAGTTATACGTAAGATCCTTCCTGGTTGGCAATATCAAAGTAACAAATTTTCCTTGTAAGGAGTTTAAAAATGGCTTGAGTGAAACACTTTTAAAACTTGATAAACAAATTGAACTTTTACAACAAAGTCGTAGTCATTTAATAACCTTGTTAAAGGAAAATAATGAAAATAAGTAAAATTAAGATTGTTTAAATAGGCTTTCAATCGTCAAATGCTAAAATTAAAATGGGATATTACCTAAAATTAAAAGATATTGGAGAAGCTAATCCTCCGCAGAGTAGGGTTATTGTTTATCATTTTAATTACAACGTTATTGATAAAAATTATGAATAGTTTTCTTTTAATAATCCTATTATATCGCTAGACAGTGGTTATTCTTGTTTATTTTTGCAGATTAAATATGATCTAAATAATGAAATAAATAGGATGTTATAGACCTAAACATTGAAATAAAGCTAAATTAGAATTTCAGGTTATTTTTGTTATTATAAAATCGAATTTTTAGTTAATTATTAAGGTAAAACATGTTTAATTTAAAAAAATATTTAGTTGGTTTATTGGCATTGTTTAGTGTTTCTTGCTATGCATTCGATCATGTTGTTACTTTTGTTTGTACAGGTAACACAGGCCGTAGCCCTATGGCCGAAGCATTGGCTAAGGATTATGTTGACAAACATAATCTCAATATTGAGGTTCGATCACGGGGTGTTAATGTTGATCCAAGTGAATTAACACCAGAAGAAGGTACAGTTAAGGTATTAAAATATAGAAATATTGATATATCTTCACATAAAGCAACGCAATTAGTGAAAGAGGATATCGATAAATCAGAATATTTACTGACAATGACGCAAAAACATAAAGATAAAATTTTGGATAAATTCCCAGAATCGAAAGATAAAGTATTTACATTATCTGAATTTGCCACAGGTAAAAATGAAGATCTTTCTGACCCATACAAATTACCATTATCTGCTTATATCAAAGTAGAAAAACAATTAGATAAATTTTTACCATTGGCATTGGATAAAATTGCCAAAGAGAAATAATTTGATCTAAATATATTCTTATAAATTTTCTTTTTTAAAACCGCATAATTGCGGTTTTTTAATATTTACGTGATTTCGATAATAGATTGTTTTTCCTGATTTTTAATAAATGAACTATAAAAAATTATTGCTTGAGTATATACTCTTGCCTAAAGATTTTATTCTTCCATATAGTTGTATGTAGAAGAGTATAGTGAATAGTTATTGCATCAATTTATAAGTGAAGGAGCATTGAGTATGATTTTAGGTAATGTTAATCATTTGGATTTAGTTCCATACTTGCCGGCCAAAATTAAACAATCGATTGAATACGTAAAGGACAATGTTAATAGCAATACACCAGCTGGTCGTTATGATATCGATGGTGACAATATGTTTTTTATGGTGTCAGATAATTCATTAAGATATATTCATGACGCTAATCCTGAATATCATAAAAAGTATATTGATGTACAAATTGTTTTAGAAGGGCAGGAAGGTATGGCTATTTGTACTTTGCCTCCACACACTCAAGTTTTAGATGATAAAATAGCAGAAAATGATATTGCTTTTATCAAAACGCCTAACGAAGAAACTATGTTAATATTACAGCCTGACGATTTTATTGTTTTTTTACCCAATGAAGTTCATAAACCGCTTTGTGCTGTTGATAATAAGATTGCTACGGTTCGTAAAGTTGTGGTAAAAATTGCATTGAATTATTTATAGATAGAGTAAGGATTTTAGGTAACACTATGACTACAAATATCGCTGTTATTGGCGAATGTATGATTGAGCTTTCAATAAAACAAGATTCAACAACCCGTAATTTTGGTGGTGACACGCTTAATACCTCGGTTTATTTATCGCGTTTGTTGACCAATAAAGATTTTTCGATTCACTATGTGACAGGCTTAGGAACCGATCCTTTTAGTCAAGAAATGCTTGATAGTTGGCAAAAAGAGCATATCTCAACTGATTTAGTTCAAAGAATGGCTGATAAAATGCCAGGGCTTTACTCCATTGTTACTGACGAGCAAGGTGAACGTTCTTTTTATTATTGGCGTAATGATGCAGCAGCTAAATTTTGGTTAAAAACAGCCGAAACAGCCAAAGTTACTGAACAAATTGCTAAATGTGATTATGTTTATTTAAGTGGTATTAGTATCGCAATTTTAGATGCAGAAAGTATCGTTAAATTATTAGCGTTATTAAAACAAGTTAAGGCGAATGGTGGTAAAGTTATTTTTGATAATAACTTCCGTCCTCGTTTGTGGAGTAGCTTTGATTTAGCTCGTAGCGTTTATTCAGATATTTTGTCATACACTGATATTGCCTTTTTAACTTTAGATGATGAAGATTTATTATGGGGTAAATTACCTTATGAACAAGTTATTGAGCGTACTAAAAACTTTGGTGTTTCGGAAATAGTGATAAAACGTGGTAGTGATAGTTGCATCATTGATTCTTTGGAAGGTCGTTTTGAAGTTCCAGCTAATAAAATTGCTAAAGAAGATGTTATCGATACTACAGCTGCTGGTGATTCATTTAGTGCTGGTTATTTAGCTGCTCGTTTAAGTGGTAAAACTCCTTCACAATCAGCCAGTCAAGGTCATCTAGTGGCAGGAACTGTGATTCAGTATCGTGGTGCTATAATACCTTTGGACGCTACACCAAAATTAATTGAGAATTAATAAATAAAACGGTCTTAATGACCGTTTTTTATTGCAAATCAATATTTACCGAAATATTAGCCCTTAATATCTAACCAAAATAGATAGTAGGGCATGATGAATAAATTAAGGTAATATAGCAAAAGAACGAACCGGAAAACCTGATGCATTATTAGGTTTGGCTACAATATTAAAGATAACTGCTCCTTTAGCTGGCAGTTGATCTAAATTGGTCATTAATTCAACTTGATAAGTATCTTGCTCTAAAACATAGTATTCGCCTTTTAAAGCATTATTTTCCCTAAATGCTTTGGCTGAATCAGTATCAAAAGTTTCATGACCAATAGCTTTAATTTTTCGTTCTTCAAATAAAAATTTCAGTGCATCAAGTCCCCATCCCGGAATTTGGTTATTGCCATCGGCATCTTTATTTTCCATTGCCGTTTGTGATGGCCATTTTTTACTCCAATCAGTTCGTAATGCAACAAAGCTACCAGCTTCAATTTGTCCATGCTGCTGTTCAAAGCTTAATACGTCTGCTACTGAAAAAGAGAAATTAGGATCTTGTTGTGCTCGTTGCGATTGATCGATAACAATTAACGGTAATACCAGTTCTTGTAATTGTAATTCATGCAAATAGCGAGTGTTAGGCACAAAATGAATAGGCGCATCTAAGTGAGTGCCATATTGTCCAGCAAAACTAAAGTTTTGTGCTAAAAAACCATCATTATGATCAAATAGCGTTTTGATTTCGGCTGGATTAAACATAAAAAAATGTGGTGAATTGTGATCAAATGCATGGGTCAAATCAATCCATTTTTTTGATTTTAATAAATTTAAAGCTTGTAATACATCGTTATTCAAAACTATTCCTCACACTATAAAACACAATTACTTGTTTATTGTAAAATGGTTATATTTGTTAAACAAATAATTTTAAGTTATAGAAATATAATTTTTAGTTCTAATCTATTAAGAAAAATTTTGAGGAACGGGGTTTTTGAATGATTAAAAAATACTTTATTTTTGTTATTTAATGAACAAATTTGGTTTATATTATTGAAATTCTAATAACCGACCCTATTGAGCTATATAGTTGTATATTTAATCACTCCATACTGGTATAATATACAGTTAATTTTTTGTCAATTTATCTAAACACTCATATAAGAAGAGATCTATGTCAATTAAAGATATCGATATTCGTGGTGCAAGAACACACAACTTAAAAAATATCAATGTAGTTATCCCAAGAGATAAATTGGTGGTAATTACAGGTCTGTCTGGTTCTGGTAAATCATCACTAGCGTTTGATACCTTATATGCTGAAGGTCAAAGACGATATGTTGAGTCGTTATCAGCTTATGCTCGTCAATTTTTATCACTAATGGAAAAACCTGATGTTGATCATATTGAAGGCTTATCGCCAGCTATTTCAATTGAGCAAAAATCAACATCACATAATCCACGATCAACAGTCGGCACAATCACTGAAATTTATGACTATTTACGTCTGTTATTTGCTCGAATTGGTGAGCCACGTTGTCCAAATCATAATTTACCATTAGCTGCGCAAACGGTTTCGCAAATGGTTGACAGTATTATGGCATTGCCATCTGAAAACCGGTATATGTTACTTGCGCCAGTAGTCACTGAGCGTAAGGGTGAGTTTGTGAAATTATTCGAACAACTTGCTGCCAGCGGTTATATTCGCGTTCGGGTTGATGGTGATGTTTATGATCTCTCCGATCCTCCGACACTTGAGTTACAGAAAAAACATACTATTGAAGTGGTGGTGGATCGTTTTCGTATTCGTGATGATTTGAAACTACGCTTAGCTGAATCAATTGAAACAGTACTTTCAATTACCAATGGTATTGTTAAAGTCGCGAATTTGGATGATCCTAAAGCCGAAGAGCATCTATTTTCTGCCAATTTTGCTTGTCCAATATGTGGCTATAGTATTTCTGAACTTGAACCAAGATTGTTTTCATTTAACAATCCTGCTGGTGCTTGTCCTGAATGTGATGGTTTAGGGGTACAACAATATTTTGATCCAAAACGAGTTGTACAAATGCCAGAAGTTTCTTTAGCTGCAGGCGCGATTAAAGGTTGGGATAGACGTAATTTCTATTACTTTCAGATGTTAAAATCGTTAGCTGAACACTATAAATTTGATATCGATCAACCATATCAAAAATTACCTGAAAAAGTGAAAGATATTTTACTAAATGGTTCAGGTGGTGACGAAATACAATTTGTTTACACTAATGATCGTGGTGACGTTGTGAAGCGTAAACATGCTTTTGAAGGTATTATCAATAATCTTTCTCGTCGCTATAAAGAAACCGATTCGCAAACTATTCGTGAAGAGTTAGCTAAATATATTAGCCATCGACCTTGCCCATGTTGTGAAGGCTCAAGGTTATGTAAAACAGCCCGACATGTTTTTATTAATGATACTAATTTACCAACTATTAGTAATTTAAGTACCCAACAAGCGAAGGACTTTTTTGATAAGTTATCATTGACTGGACAACGGGCACAAATAGCTGAAAAGATTTTAAAAGAAATTAATGATCGGCTGCAATTTTTGATTAATGTCGGTTTAAATTATTTAACCTTATCACGTTCTGCTGAAACCTTATCTGGTGGTGAAGCGCAACGTATCCGACTGGCTAGCCAAATTGGTGCAGGATTAGTTGGTGTGATGTATGTTCTTGATGAACCGTCGATTGGTTTACATCAACGTGATAATAGTCGTTTAATTGATACATTGACTCACTTACGCGATTTAGGTAATACCGTTATTGTCGTTGAACATGATGAAGAAGCGATTATGGCTGCTGATTATGTTATTGATATCGGTCCTGGCGCAGGTGTTCATGGTGGTGAAGTTGTTGCACAAGGTACGCCACAACAGATTATGCAATGTAAAAATTCATTAACCGGTAAATACCTTTCTGGTGAAGAAAAAATTGAAATTCCTGCTGAGCGAACCAAAATCGATAAGAAAAAAATGTTATCAGTAATTGGTGCGACGGGAAATAATCTTAAAAATGTTACTTTGAATATCCCAGTTGGCTTATTTACCTGTATTACTGGTGTCTCTGGTTCGGGTAAATCAACTTTGATTAATGATACTTTGTATCCTTTAGCCCAAAATGAACTTAATGGTGCGGAAAAAAGTGACATTGCGCCTTATGAAGCAATCAAAGGATTAAATTATTTTGATAAAGTTATCGCAATTGATCAGAGCCCTATAGGTCGAACACCACGTTCAAACCCTGCTACATACACAGGCTTTTTTACTTCGATTCGTGAACTTTATGCTGGTGTGCCAGAAGCTAGAGCACGAGGTTATAATCCAGGAAGGTTTAGTTTTAATGTCAAAGGTGGACGCTGTGAAGCTTGTCAAGGTGATGGTCTAATAAAAGTCGAAATGCATTTTTTACCGGATATTTATGTACCTTGTGATCAGTGCCATGGTGCAAGATATAATCGTGAAACATTAGAGATTAAATACAAAGGTAAATCGATTAATGAAATCCTAAATATGACGGTTGAAGAAGGGCGAGAGTTCTTTGATGCAGTACCTATGATTTCACGTAAATTACAGACTTTAATTGATGTTGGTCTTGCTTATATCACCATTGGTCAATCAGCAACTACTTTATCTGGTGGTGAAGCACAACGGGTGAAACTTGCAAAAGAGTTATCTAAGCGAGATACTGGTAGCACACTTTACATACTTGATGAGCCAACTACAGGTTTACATTTTGCCGATGTAAAACAATTGCTCGCTCAATTACATTCTTTAAGAGATAAAGGCAATACTATAGTCGTGATTGAACATAATTTAGATGTTGTCAAAACTGCTGATTGGATTGTCGATCTAGGTCCTGAAGGAGGAAGTGGTGGTGGTGAGATCATTGCTGAAGGTACCCCTGAAGATGTTGCTAAATCGAAAAAATCCTATACAGGTCAATATTTAAAACCATTATTGCAACGACAAAAAGATAAATAATCTGGACTAAAACTACGGTAACCATAGGAGAGTTATTTTGACATTACAAATTATATTAATGATCATCATTGCTTATCTCTGTGGTTCACTGTCTGGTGCCATGATTATTTGCCATGTGATGAAGTTACATGATCCTTCCTTGCATGGCTCTCATAATCCGGGCGCAACCAATGTATTAAGAATTAATGGCCGTTTACCTGCCGTTATCGTATTAATATTTGATATGTTAAAAGGAGCGATTCCTGTTTATATTGCTTATCGACTAGGGATATCACCTTTCTTTTTAGGCATAATTGGTATTTCAGCTTGTCTTGGTCATATTTTCCCTTGCTTCTTTCATTTTCGTGGTGGTAAAGGCGTTGCGACTGCTTTAGGCATGATGGCGCCTATTGGACTTGATTTTACTGGCTGTTTTCTTTTAACGTGGTTTTTGGCGTTAATTATTACTGGCTATTCATCAGTGGCTGCAATTGCCGGCTTTCTTTTTGCGCCTTTATTTGTCTGGTTTTTCAAGCCCGAATTGACGTTACCTGTGACAATGCTCTCTTGCTTAATCATTATTCGTCATAGTAGTAATATTATGCGACTATTTAAAGGTGAAGAGCCAAAAAGCTATACTAGGCATAACAAAAAATAGCTTAATGGGATATTTATTTTTAACAGCTAATCATTATTAATGATGAAAATTTAAAAAGTATAAAACAAGTAATTTCACGTTAGATTTTTTAAAGTTTAATTAATTTGGAATTGAAATAATAGAATATTTCTTGTTTTATACATAATTGAAACAAGGTATTATTGATTAATTATTATAACTATATGGTAACAAAATAATTCATGCAAATCAGTCCTTTACTCGAATCACTTATTAGTGCACTGCGCTGTTTACCTGGTGTTGGTCCAAAATCAGCACAACGAATGGCTTATCATCTATTACAACGAAACCGTCAAGCAGGACTTCATTTAGCTCATGAGTTAAATGAGGCAATGAATAACATTGGCCATTGTAAAGCATGTAGAACTTTTACTGAGCAAGAGATCTGCACTATTTGTGCTAATGTTCGCCGTCAAAGTAGTGATCAGCTCTGTGTGGTTGAATCTCCAGCAGATATTTTTGCCATTGAGCAAACTGGGCAGTATAGTGGTCGTTACTTTGTTTTACTTGGCCATTTATCGCCACTAGATGGCATTGGACCAAGCGATATTGGTCTTGATTTACTAAAAAACCGATTAGCGTCAGAATCAATTCATGAGGTTATTTTAGCAACCAATCCAACAGTTGAAGGTGATGCAACAGCTAATTACATTGCTCATATGTGTAATGAGTTTAATATCGTTGCGACTCGTATTGCCCATGGCGTTCCTGTAGGTGGTGAACTTGAAATGGTGGACGGAACTACCTTATCGCATTCATTTGTTGGTCGACAAAAGATAGATTTTTAGGGTTATTTTATGGTTAATATCAATAGATAAATAGATTATTTAGTAAATATTCGTGGATTTCAGCAAAAATTAGAAAGAGAGATGTTATGAAATATAAAGCAGTTGCTTTTGATATGGATGGTACTTTACTGGCGAGTAATCGTTTAATCCTTCCTGAAACAGTAGAGATGATCCAAAAAATTATGGATAAAGGCATTAAAGTTATTTTAGTCTCTGGTCGTCATCATACGGTAATACATCCTTATTATTATCAACTCAAATTATTAACACCGGCAATTTGTTGTAATGGATCTTACTTATATGATTTCAAACAACAACAAAATTTTGCTGCAAAACCGATGACTAAACAGCAAGCAAAAACTTTATTGAACTTAGTCAATCAGTTTGGTATTCATACCATGATTTACACAGATCAAGTTATGAATTATGAAATTCTTGATGATCATTTAGAAGGATTCTTTGGATGGTTGAACTCATTACCAGAATTTTTACAACCAGAAGTTAAAAAAGTTGATAATTTTGAACAAGTCATTGAACAGGCCAATATGATTTTCAAATTTGCTACCAGTAGCCATAATTTATCTGCCTTAAAACAATTTTCAGATGCAGTTGATGCACTTGATGAGTTCTCATGTGAGTGGTCATGGTCTAATCGTGCCGATATTGCGGTTAAAGGTAACACAAAAGGTAATGGTTTAAAGCATTGGGCTGAACATGAAAATATTAAATTAAGTGAAATAGTTGCTTTTGGTGATAGTTATAATGATATCAGTATGTTTGCTATTGCTGGACTAGGTATTGCTATGGGCAATGCTGATGATGAAGTTAAAGCCAAAGCCAGTTATACAATTGGTGATAATAATAGCTCCAGTATCGCTAATGAGCTTAAAAAATTATTTTTATAGACAAATGGATTAATTAAAAATGGTTTTTGAGGTTCTTTATCAGGACAATAATTTAATAGCAATAAACAAGCCAGAAGGGTGGTTGGTACATCGTAGCTGGCTTGATAAAAATGAAACAGTGGTTGTGATGCAAACGTTACGTGATCAAATTGGACAACATGTTTATCCTATCCATCGTTTAGATCGACCAACCTCTGGGGTATTAGTTTTTGCCTTATCTAGCGATATCGCTCGTTTATTGTCACAACAGTTTGCGGAAAAACAGATCGAAAAAACTTATCATGCTATTGTGCGAGGTTATATTGATGGCGAAGATACTATTGACTATCCATTAGTTGAAGAGTTAGATAAAATTGCTGATAAATTTGCCAACAAAGATAAGCCTGCCCAAGAAGCAATAACCTTTTACAAAGGTCTTAGTAAAATAGAATTACCTATAGCGGTAGGCAAATACCAAACGGCAAGATATAGTTTTGTTGAGTTAAAACCGCAGACCGGTCGAAAACATCAATTACGTCGTCATTTAAAACATATTTTCCATCCAATTATTGGTGATAGTAAACATGGTGATCTCCATCAAAATCGTGCTTTTAATCATTATTTCGATATTAAACGTCTTATGTTACATGCTAGCACTATCAAAATGATGCACCCCATCACCTATGAACCATTAACTATCCATGCAAATTTAAGTGAAGAGTGGTTAACAATATTAAAAAACTTTAGATAAAATTAATGGCTTTATTGATAATTAATTTGATTTTATTAGTGGTATTTGATTTTTTATGTGCAAAACAAATTTTATTGCATTATTGATTTAGTTACTATAACCTTAAGCCGCATATCTAAATATTAAACAATATCTGCAGAGTACTTATCACCATGCTTTCAAAATATTGTTAACATTTTCAAGTATTAATAATAGTTAAATTTAGTAAATTATTTAGGAAAAACAATGAAACGATTAACTCAGTATGTAAGTATCTTCTTTTTAACTTTATTCGCTATCGCGTGTTCATCAGGTGAAAGTTCACTAGAAAAAGTCGCAGAAAAGTATGTATCAGCCATGTATAGTGGTGATGCTGATGCAATAATAAAAATGATTTATATGCCAGATGAAGAGAAATCTTCGGATGCGAGCACGATGATTAAGGGTAAATTGCAAGATGCAACAATAAGAGCCAAAGCTTATGCTGAGCAACACGGTGGTATTGCTAAAGTTGAATATCAACCAACTAAATATCTAAATGATGATAAAAGTCGTGCTATTATTGATATAAATGTAATATTCAAAGATAATACCAATAAAAATGAAGATCTTAAATTAACCAAAGTTGATGGAAATTGGTTTATTGAAGTCGGTTTTTAATTTTAAACATAATATATTACTACTCGTTTAAATATAAAAAAGAGTAAAGTAGCTTTTACTCTTTTTTGTTGTTCAATGAGAATACCAATTTATTGGATAAAAAATCAAAAAAGGAAATAAAATATGAAATTGTTAGTTAAATTTTTAAGTGTGTTTTTATTAGCATTAGTCGTTACTGCTTGTTCTTCAGATGATAATACACCTGAAGTGGCTGCAGAGAAATTTATTAAAGATTCTTACAGTGGTAATGTTGATGGTATTCTCGATGCTTTATATATTCCTGATGAATTAAAAACTAATGGTGTAGATATTAAAGTATTAATGAAAAGTAAAATGAAAGTAGCTATTGATCAAGCTGTTGCCACTGCAAAACAAAATGGTGGATTTGATCAAGTCAAAATATCTTCAACTGAATATAATAATGATAAAACTCAAGCTACTATCAAGACAATCATTATTTTTAAAGATGGAACTGAGAATAATTCAGCATTATCATTAATCAAAGTTGATGGTAAATGGTTAATTAATATAAAATAACTCTTATAATTATTTGATAACCTAAAGAGGTGATTCTATCCTTTTTAGGTTATAGATAACCAATCTAAATTTTATGAAATTTTCATATTATATTTTTATTTTTTTCCTCTTTATCATAAATCCAGTTTATGCTCAAGAATTAGCAAATTCCGATAATTCCTATATGGAAAAGACTTCATTAATTAATGTTGGTGATTGGATTTTTCGTAGTGGTGTTCAGACAGATAGTTTTATCGTTAAAAAACTTGATGGTGGTATATTTTCTCATATAGGCATGGTTGTCGCGATTGAACCGGAAATAAAAGTTATTCATGCCACGACAACTGATGATGAGAATATTCCAAATCAAGTTATTATTTCAAGTTTGGCTGATTTTACTGCTCCAGAATTAGCTGAGAAATATGCCATAGCGCGACCAAACTTTTTAACAGATGAGCAAAAGTTACAAATTATTGCCGAGTTGTTAACTAAACAAGGAGAAGAGTTTAAACTTGCTTCTCGTGAGGAAGACCATCTATATTGCACAACGTTATTGTATGACGTTATTATCAAATATAAATCTGATTTTAACCCAGAATGGAAATATGCTAATTTCCCTTTATTGCGTGGTCATTATCTATTTCCGAGCGCTTTTGCCAATTATTCAGATGTTACTTGGATATATAGTTATCCGGAAAACTAACTAAGTAATTGCTGGAAGGTTTATAACAAAATCAAGATTAATTAATCACGATTAAGTGCATTTATGATTAAAAATTTGCCTTTGGCTAAAGACTAAAGTGGTTCTAAAAAAGCGTAATGGGTTATTACGCTTTTTGATTAAGGGTATTAAGTTAGGATTCTAAATAAATAGCCTGCATTTTTTCAAAATCTTGATCGGTGAAACCAAGTTCTTGTTTAATGTAATTGCTTGGTGTTCCAGCAACTTTTTTCATCGTATTGAGTATTTCTAATACGAAACTTTCACGAGTATCAATTAGACTTAGCAGATATCCTAAAACATCCTCATTATCGGTTATTTTTCGATAAGCTTCCATTTTGATTTTATTGCGCTCTAAACGGTTATCATGAGTTAGCATATAATCATAAATAATATCTGACTCAGATACTCCTAACATTATCTGAATAAGTAATACGCCATAGCCAGTCCTATCTTTACCACCACGACAGTGTTGAATACTTGGACTATTGTGGCCATCTAATACCACTCTCAACATTTGTCGATAAGCATTTTTTGACTTTTCACTCAATACAAAGTTACGATATTGTTCAAGAACTTGGGTGCCTTCACCATTGACTAATTCTTTCGGAATATCTCTTAACACACTCTCAATTAAAGCTTGATCTTCATTGCTTGGCTCGGCTGCAAATTGAGCTGCAAGTTCTGCTGTTTGTGCTGAAGCATCAAAATTAAAGGTTTGTTTTTCACCAATTGAAGAATTCGGACTAGTTTTAATCTCATTTTCACAACGATAATCTATAATTGTTTGGATGTTTAATGTTTTAATATATTGTTGCGCATCTGGTTTTAAACCATGAAGATGATTAGAACGATATAATAATCCCCATTTTACCCGTTTCCCATTTGCACCAATATAACCACCAAAATCACGGAAATTATTTAGACCTGTAATTGGTAAAGTTCGTTCAGCAACTAAATATGAGAAATCATTACCAATTTGTAAAATCAGATAAATACGACGTTTCGCTTGTAAAGGATCTTCAAAACTAAACGGCGATTTTATATCTTCACTGATTAATGTTTTATTTGTTGTATTAACATTTGCTTCTTCTGTCCAGTATAAATCTACACGATGATCTGAATTGTTTTCAAATGAGACAGTTAATTGACCTTGCTTATTTCGTTTTAATGAAGCTGTTTTAATTTTAACTACCATATTTATTCCTTACTTTAAAATACCATACATTGAAAATATTACGCCAATCACCATTACCGCCAGTATTAAGCTAACTGTGTATTTTCCTTGAAACTTCCTAACGATGAAGAATGTGGCTAATGCAAAAAGTAAGGTTAAAAAATTTGGCATGACTTTGTCGAACATTTCTTGAACTTTAATTGATTGTTCGCCAACATTTATTGTTAGTGGTGTAGCAACTTTGACCGTTGATGCAATGAGCGAACCCAAGACCATGACACCAACAACATTAGCCAAGTTACTTATTCTTTGAATAATGTTTGAATTTTTTGATTGCTCAATTAAATCTACACCCTTGTTATAACCATAATGAATAAAGAAATATTTGCTTAACACATTAACAAGGTTATAAATTAAAAACATTAATATAGGGCCAATGATATTGCCTTGCAACGCAAATGCTGCGCCAATACTGCCGCAAATCGGCATCCAAGTGAATTTAAGTAAACTATCACCTAAACCTGCAAAAGGTCCCATTAAGCCAGCTTTAACAGAGACTACCGCATCTTTTTCTTCTTCACTGGTTTTCTCTTCCATTGCGGCGGTGACGCCCAAAATTAAAGCGCCAGCATTAATTTGTGTATTGAAAAACTCTAAATGGCGTTTCATTGCTCGGATACGAGTTTCTTTATCTGCATCTTTATATAGTCGATCTAGTACAGGGATCATACAATGAGCAAATCCTATCATTTGCATTTTTTCATAGTTATATGAAAATGACATTGTTTGTAAGTTCCAAAAGATACGATTCAGATCTTTTTTGGTAATTTTATGTAGAGTACTCATAGATCATATTCCTCTTCAGTGTTGCTATTCATTGATGTTTGGTTATCGGATTCATTATTATTACTGTTTCTGCTATTAGTTGACGCCATGTCATATAGGACTGCGAAAGCTAGAGCGATAAAGGTCACAGGAATAATTGGTAATTTTAAATAGGTAGTTAGCATGAAACCTAATAGGAAAAAGAACCACATTCTGCCTTTGAGTAACATCAGTAATAAAATACAAATACCCACTGCTGGAATTAATTTGGAAGCAACGCCCATACCATCAATAATGCTTTTTGGAATCGCATCTAAAATAGTTTTAACTAAATCACTACCAAAATAAATTGCAATAAAACAAGGGACTGCACGAATTAAAAACCAAACTGGTGTTGAGAAAAAGTGAACTTTAGCCAGCGCTTTATAATTACCATTTAAAACAGAACGTTCTGCCCAAGGATTTAAAAAACATGCGAATGAACGCCATATAATGAGTAATTGTTGACATAACAATGACACAGGCACGCCTAACGCAATACCAGTAGCAATACCTCCGCCAGTGGTGATACCTAGTGAAACCCCGATAATGGCACCGGCAACAATGTCTGGTGCTGAATATGCCCCTACATTACCAATACCCATCCACATTAATTCAAGTGTTGCACTAATTGCTAACCCTTGAACCATATCGCCCATAATAATACCTGCAATGGTACCTGTTAATAATGGGCGACGTAACATCTGCGGACCAACATCATCCAAAGAACAAATTCCCGCCCAAATGGCGACAAGAATAGCTTGTGTTAACATATGTTAACCTCCAAATTAAAAATAAATATTTCAATAGATTATTTAGTTAAGTAATGATTTCAGATCGACTATTGGATCTTTAGGAACCATCTGCACCTCAACTGGAATATTCTTAGCAATAAGATTTTTGAATGCTTGTTCCTCTTCTGGTGTTACCGAAACCGCTCTTGATAATTGATGTCGGCCATCTTGCATTCTCATTCCGCCTACATTCACTTTTTCTAGCGATAGTCCACCTTCAACTAAAGCATTAACATCAATACTATTCGTGAAAAGTAACATGGTTCTTTTTTTGATAGGGGTCTTTTTTAGAATTTCGATAAATTGTTGTACCCCAAATACTAAAACTTTTAGACCAGGAGGTGCCGACATAGTGAGTACCGATTGCTGAACTTTATCTTCAGCGACTTTATCATTAATAACTAATACTTGTTCAATGTCATAGTTTTTTACCCAAGTAGTAATAACTTGTCCATGAATCAAGCGATCATCAATTCTTGCTACATTTATTGGCATTAGTCTTCTCCTTACAACTCATTAGATTGTTCTTGTTGAACATTTAGAATCTGCCGAACATCTTTACAGCTTTCGGGAAAAGTTTCCTCAATAGCCAATTTGGCATCATTTAATGTCCCTTCACGATTATTTAAAACTTCAAGTAATACCGGAATATTAAAACCACAAAATAACAATACATCGTCATGTGATATGAGTAGTTCGGTGGCTAGATTGCAGGGTGTTCCCCCCATGATATCCACCAATATAATTACGCCATTACCTTGATTTAGTTTTTTGTAACTACTTTGCATTTCTTGACGTAGATTATCGATATTACTATCAATTAAAACTGATATAACATGAACATTGTCTTGTTCTCCCATAAGCATTTGTGCACACTCTAAAGCGCCTTGAGCAAATGGGCCATGACTGGCTAGAATGATGGGTAAAGGTTGTGGCATAGAAATTTCCTTGTTTTGTAATTTTATTACTAAATATTTTTATTTATTTAGTAATAAAGTTACATCTACAGGGGCAAATAGTCATCTATTTTTTAAGAAATTTTTATGATTTTGTGAACGAGATCAAATTTATGCAAAGAAAGATGATGGTTATAACTGACGAGTTAGAGCTAAAGTACTTGTGTTTTCGTTTTTTGTGTTTATTTTGTTGTTTTGGCTGGATATTTACGTTTTTCTCTATTTTGAGTTTGTAAGAGTAAACGTTCATCATATTGGCGAATAAATAAGTTAGTTAAGAGCATATTTACTACAGATATTTGAGAGATTTTAGATCGTATTGGTATTAATCTTGAAGCATGCTCCATCGATGTAGTATGTAACACTAAGGTGGCTAAGGATGAAATCTGACTTTGTCCCATTTTAGTGATAGCAAGAGAAGGAACCGAAGATTGACCTGCTAGTTTTAATAACTCAACACAATCAGGCGTTTCTCCTGAGTGTGAAATAATAATAACAAGATCATTTTTATCTAATGTACTGATGAGACTTCGAGTAATGTGAGCATCGAAGTGACAATTGACATCTTTCTTTATTTTGATAAGTTGATATTCCAATTCTTTACCAACTAAGCCACTACTGCCAACACCAAATATAACTATTTTTTGACAATTAATAATTAAATCAATGGCACTATTTAATGCATGAATATTAACGATAGAGTGGGTTTCATCAATTGAGGATTTTTCCATTGCTTGGACTTTACTATTCACATCAGCAAGAGAATCGTTCAAATTGATATCATCTTGTAATATCTCATTATTAAGTTTTTTAGGGATTGAGCCAATCAGATCGACCTTGAAATCACTGAATCCTTTATATCCTAATTTATTACATAAACGTAAAATAGTGGTGGTACTTACGTGATTGAGTTTTGCTAAAGTTTGGATGCTCATATTCTTGAGTGCTTGGATATTATCAATAATATAGTAAGCAACTTTAAGCTCTTTAGTTGATAAGTCTTTTTTTACTTCTCTAAGCTTTAACTCAATCACTAGATACCTCAAATTTACTGTTCTATTGCTATAAGTATATAAAAATTGTTCAGGAAATTAAAAAAAAAATTAACTTCAATAGACTAAATTATATACAAATCAAGTTGTCATAATCAAAAGTAATTCAATTAAAATAATGGTAATTGGGTATATAACGATATGTATTATTAAAAATAAATTACGTAATGAGGTGAAATTTATTTATAAAAAAACCCGCTTATGCGGGCTTTAGCGCTAATCAGTTAAAATTATTTATCAAATTCGCTGATAATTTCTTTAGCTGTTTTACCATTAAGTTTGCTTTTAAGATCTGCAGTTACTTTAGCTTCATCGCCAGCATTAGCTGGATTAGTTGCCGCAGCAGTTGTTGCTTTAACAATGGCACGAGCAAAAGCAATTTTATCGTTATCACTTAATTTTTCACTAGCTGTTTTTACAGAACTAGTAAAAGTTTCTTGTGTTGTAAAATCAATTTTAGGTGCATCACCACCACCACAACCAATTAACGCAAAACTTAATAATGATACAGCTAATAGTTTTTTAAACATTTCCATTCCTTAAAAATAAATATTATAAAAGCAGAGCTATTTTTATACTAAAAGAGTTAATTTTCAAGCAATAAATGTCTTTTAATTGAAAATAATTTATAACGTTGTCAGTTTGAATTTTAAGATTGTGAATTTAGTGCAGCATATGTTTTTTTATGATAAATAAAAGCGTTACTGGAAATTATGTCTCATTTTACCCTTAAAAAAGCCCGCTCCTCAAAATTTTTATGATTTTAGTTGTAAATAAGCTATATAAATTTAACTCATCCTTCTTATTGATGTCCTATATTTAGGACATTTAAAATATTCTATGCGACTGCTGTATTTATAACCTATTAAAACTTGACGATAAGGTAAGCCAATGCTAATATTTGCCACCTATTCAGATAGACCTCTTCGGCGCGTTGGCAGAGTGGCCATGCTGCGGATTGCAAATCCGTCTACCTCGGTTCGACTCCGGGACGCGCCTCCATTAAAAATCGATAAGTTACCTACAGTATTTGCTCGAATAAACTATCAAGTTAATAGAGATATTTATTCTTTATATGATATAGTTAATGATAATTATAGCGAATTGAGTATTATTATGACGGTAGAAAAACTTAGATATTGGTTATCATTTATTATTGCTTCAGTAGCAGTTTTCTTTTTTATTAATCAATTTGACCTATTTGATAAAAAAAATATTGAAAAGCAGTTAGTTACCATGTCAAAAGAAATAAATAAAAATACTCCATATCAGTTAGATCAGTTTACCATTTTAGATTCAACTATGGCATATAAAAATACAATAGTTTACAAAATGACAATTTTTAATATTAATTTTGAAGATTTAGAAATGGGTTTTGTTGAAAATAAACTTTTTTTGACGGTAAGAAACCTTCTTTGTACTGAAGAAAGTACAAAAAAAGCAATAAATAAAGGGGCGATTTTTAAATACATGTATAATGAAGAAAATAATAAATATTTATTTTCTTTTACTATAGATAGTAAAGACTGTTTGGAAATGTTAAAAGATGAATCAAAATAACCATTCTTTAGTAATCTTAAAGCTGAATATCATCATTAAAGTCCATTTGTAGTTCAGGTATTTTTGTAATTGTAAAAATATTTTCGATTTTTAATGTTATTTATTAAATCATTAGTCAATTAAACAATCAAAAAAGTACCCATCATTTATTGTAAACCATTGATTCAGTTATGCCCACTTATAACGTTTATCAAGAAACAGGATAAAACATGGCATATTTTAATTATCATGCTAAAGCCAAAAAACTGATCTCACAAGGGTATTTGATACACTATGAGTTTGTCGATAATTGGAATGGTATCAAACCCGCATTAGTTTTATATTTTGACAATGCTAACCCAATGCCGATAAGGGAATATCGTTGGCAAGAATATTTACCATTGATTGGACTAGTTACCGAAGACCTAGACAACTCAAATTAATGGTTTGGGTTAGTCATTTTAGGTTATAAATCACCAGTGAATATTTCTGACAAAAATAAAGACCATTTACCTTAATGATTTAACAATTAAGAGAAGATAACAGGTAATTATTAAGAACTTTTTCTAGACTGTTTTGCTCACTATTAAGCTGTTATTGATTGTTATAACAATAAATTTGCCAATCTGATAGCTAAAGCGTAAAATGCCCATCCTATTTTGCTTAACCTATTACCTATAAGGTAATACTGACTTGAAATCAGAGGCATTTGTTAATGACAATGTTATATCCAAAACCAGAATTACTTTCACCAGCTGGTTCACTTAAAAATATGCGTTACGCGTTTGCTTATGGTGCTGATGCAGTTTATGCCGGGCAGCCACGCTACAGTTTGCGAGTGCGCAATAATGAATTTAATCATGAAAATCTTGCTATTGGCATCAACGAAGCTCATGCTCAAGGCAAAAAGTTTTATGTGGTAGTTAATATTGCCCCTCATAATTCAAAATTAAAAACCTTTATTCGTGATTTAGAACCAATTGTTAACATGAAACCAGATGCATTTATCATGTCTGATCCGGGTTTAATCATGTTGGTTCGTGAACATTTTCCGGAAATGGAAATTCACTTATCTGTGCAATCCAACGCGGTTAACTGGGCGACGGTAAAATTTTGGCATAAGATGGGATTAACGCGTGTTGTGTTGTCACGAGAGTTATCCATCGATGAAATCAAAGAAATTCGAGAAAAAGTGCCGGAAATGGAACTTGAAGTTTTTATTCATGGTGCGCTTTGTATGGCCTATTCAGGACGCTGCTTGTTATCTGGTTATATTAATAAACGTGACTCAAATCAAGGTACCTGTACTAATGCTTGTCGTTGGGAATATAAAGTATCTGAGGGCAAAGAGGACGAAGTAGGGCAGATAGTCCATAAATGCGAGCCGATTCCTGTACAACAAATTGAACCGACATTAGGTATTGGCTCAACAACCAATCAGGTCTTTATGTTAGAAGAGTCTGGTCGTCCTGGCGAATATATGCAAGCTTTTGAAGATGAACATGGTACTTATATCATGAATTCAAAAGATTTAAGAGCGGTTGAATTAGTCGAAGATTTAACTAAGATCGGCGTACATTCACTTAAGATTGAAGGGCGAACCAAATCGTTTTATTACTGTGCAAGAACCGCTCAAGTCTATCGTCAAGCTATTGATGCCGCCAGTGAAGGTAAACCATTTGATCCACGCTTATTGGCTGAACTTGATTCTTTGGCTCATCGAGGATATACCGAAGGCTTTTTACGTCGCCATAAACATGAAGATATGCAAAATTATGTGCACAGTCATTCTGTATCTGATAGACAACAATTTGTTGGTGAGTTTAGTGGTCAACGTCTAAATGGCTTAGCTGAAATTATTGTTAAAAATAAATTTTCAGTAGGGGATAGTGTTGAAATGATGACCCCTAAAGGTAATATGACCTTTATTATTGAACGAATGGAAAATAAAAAAGGTCAACCAGTTCCAGCAGGACTTGGTGATGGTCACATTGTTTATATTCCAATCGCCGAAGATATTGATTTAAATTATGCGCTTTTAATGCGTAATTTTGATTAATCTATTTAACTTATATAACTAATAACTATATAACTAACTGTTCTGGGTTATGAACAGTTAGTTGTTATCATTACTGACGAACTAAATCTTCGCCATAACCAATCCATTTATACGTTGTTAAGGCTTCAAGGCCCATTGGTCCTCTGGCATGTAATTTTTGCGTACTAACTGCAACTTCAGCACCTAAACCGAATTGTGCACCATCGGTGAATCGGGTCGATGCATTAACATAAACTGCAGCAGCATCGACTAAGTTAACGAATTGTTCTGCATTTATAAGGCTTCGCGTTAAAATGGCTTCTGAATGACCACTACCATATTCGCGAATATGTTCCACCGCCAATTCCAATGAATCAACAATGACAATATTCAGATCTTTGGAAAGCCACTCTTGTCTTAGTTCATCATCCTCAACGGCAAAAACATTTGCCACTCCAGCATTCAAAATCTTATAAGCATCGGGATCGGCATGCAATATCACCTGATTATCGGCCATGATTTGACTAAGTTTTGGTAAAAAAGTATTGGCAATTTCAGTATGAACAAGTACTGTTTCAACAGTATTACAGGTACTTGGTCGCTGAGTTTTTGCATTAAGTATTATTGATAGCGCTTTATCAAAATCAGCACTTTCATCGACAAAAATATGGCAAACACCAATTCCACCAGTAATAACAGGTATGGTTGAATGTTCTCGACAAAGTTTGTGTAATGCTGCGCCACCTCGAGGAATAATCATATCAACATATTTATCAAGTTTAAGTAATTCAGTGATATATTTGCGATCAGGATTATCGATAGATTGAATTGCTGTTTCAGGTAAACCGACTTGTTTTAAAGCTTGCTGAATGATAGCTATAATAGCAGCATTGGTATTAATCGTCTCTTTACCACCACGCAGTATCGCTGCATTGCCGGTTTTTAAGCAAAGAGCCGCAATATCAATAGTCACATTAGGACGAGCTTCATAGATAACACCAATCACACCTAATGGCACCCTGTGACGTTGTAACTTTAATCCGCTTGCTAATGTCGAACCATCAATAACTTGGCCAATTGGATCGGTTAAAGAAACAACATTTCGAACATCATTAGCAATAGATGATAATCGTTCGGAAGTTAATAACAGACGATCGAGTATTGCCTCGGTCAATCCTTGTTCTTTTGCCATAGCCATATCTTTTTGATTAGCATCAAGAATCTTGTCAGCATTTAGTTCTAATAAATCGGCGATATGAATTAAAGCCTGATTTTTAATTTTTGTTGCGCATTGTGCTAATTGATATGAAGCAAGTTTGGCTGCTTTACCCATTTCGTTTATCATTGCTTAACCTTTATTGATTTTGTCCACAAAGTTTTTTAATAGATTGCATTTTTTCTAAATATAACTGCTTTTCTGACTCCAACATCATATTTAGGTCGATAACATAATCCTCAATAGTATCGTTTGTCTTATATTTTATTATTATGGTATTAGGATTTTTTTCTGAGATATTAATAATATTCTTAAATAGGATACAGGTCATTTTATTTTTATCTTTTCTTTTTAAAAAGACATAAACAATAAAAAACATGGTAAACAAGATAAGATCCGTAACGGTAAATTGACTATTCCTAATACTAATAAATGTTTTACCCAAAATGATATATTTTTCAGCCCATTGTAATAACAAAAAAACAATCATTAATAATAAAATGAGACCGAGGTGAAAAGGGATTTCGATTATGTGAGAGAAAATAAAGAATGCTATAAAGCAGGCAAGTAAAATTATTATAAGTGGTTCAATATATTTACGTCGATAAAACACTAAATCCTGATCATCTTTTTGCCATTTTTCGCGATAGCTATTAACTTCAATACTCAATTTTATAAACCTTTTATCTTATTCATCTATTTTTTTATTTATCGATAAGATAGGTAATCTATCCAGAACTCTATGTTATATATTAAATCATCAATATATTTTTATATTATAAAAATATAAACATGCCAATAATAACCTTCTCTGATGTTAGTTTTTGCATAGACAAAAGCTTGATTGTAGGCATTATTATTAATAAAGGATAATACTGAACACAACGCTATAGAGTAAGTTTTTGTAACGATTTGGCCGAATGTCTCTATCCTAAATCTATTATTTAATCAGCATATCATCTCGGTGTACGGCAACAGGACCATATTCATAGCCAATTATTTGGCTAATTTCTTGTGAATGATGTCCTGCTATTTGTCGTAATGCATCACTATTATAACGGCTGACTCCTCGAGCTATTTGCATACCAGATTTATCACAAATATTAATGACTTCACCACGTGAAAAATCTTTTTCGACTGCGATAATGCCTTTTGGTAATAGCGAACTACCATTATTTAAAATGGCGTTAATCGCACCATCATCAAGTATCACTTTGCCTACGTTTGGTGCGCCATATAGCCAGTGCTTTCGATGTTCTAATGGGGTTTTTTGCGGTAAAAAACGGGTACCAACCGATTGATTATTGACTGCATCAACAATCACATTGGCTTTATTTCCTGCAGCTATAATTACTTCTATGCCAGCACTCCCAGCTACTTCGGCAGCTTGAATTTTTGTGCTCATGCCACCGGTTCCTAAACCTGAAACACTATCACCGGCGATACTGCGCAGATCATCATTAATCTGACTTACTTCTTTTATCAATTGTGCATTGCTATCGCTTCTTGGATCGGCTGTATATAAACCTTCGATATCGGTAAGCAATATCAATTTATCTGCTTCAGCTAAAATTGCGGCAAGTGCTGATAAATTATCGTTATCACCAACTTTAATTTCAGCAGTAGCAACTGCATCATTTTCATTAATCACTGGGACAATATTATTCTCTAGCATTGCTTTTAATACATCTTGAGCATTTAAAAAGCGTTCGCGATCTTCAAGATCTGCGCGAGTTAATAGCATTTGTCCAATATAAATTTTATATATCGAAAACAGCTGTTCCCAAAGTTGGATTAATTTACTTTGACCAACTGAAGCAAGTAATTGTTTTGTGGCAACAGTATTGGGTAGGTTAGGATAGTTGAGGTATTCTCGACCAGCAGCAATAGCACCCGAAGTCACGATAATAATTTTATGACCAGTTTGATGTAAATAAGAACATTGTCGAATCAGTTCTACTATTCTCGCACGGTCTAACTGTTTAGTTCCTCCAGTTAAAACACTGGTACCGAGTTTAACAACGACAATTTGTTGTTTTTTATTATTCATAACAATACTCTTATTCAGATTAGTTATTACAAAATAGACTCCATCCATTTAACTGATTGAGTAAAGGCGTTTTGTAAACCTTTTTGCAATGGTGTTTTGGGGATTGTGACAATTTTGCTTTGTTTTGTTGATTGAATTAATTTTACTTCACTCAAATTACTTAATTTATCATCTTCAAAGATAATATTCATAACCGGTACAGGACAAGAATGGGTTAATAACCCTTGATTTTTAAGAGAAAAATAATTCAATTCGGCCGCTAATTGTTGATTTGATACAGAAGTTAAACCTAAACGACTGGCCAGCATATCTTTATAGCTATTAGGTAGATTTTGTTGTAATGCCTTATCAACAAAGAGTTGGTGTATAAATGGAGTAAAATTAAATAACCCTTTTATTTTATTAGGCATTAAATAGGCAAGTCGTGTTGCAATATGTGAACCAAAGCGGAATCCAGCAACAATCACTCGATTACTATCAACCCATGGAACCGATGGTAGTTGTTCGATCACTGCTTGATGAATTTGGCTACTATTTTGGCTCAATACAAAATTACGACTATATCCAACGGTTGGTAAATCGACAGTTAACATAGCAAAACCTTGTGGAGCAAGATATTCACTAAAGTAACGATAATAATCAATTTGTAAATTACCTAAACCATTGCAGATTAAAACGACAGGACAAACACCACTATTACTATTGTTTGGTAAATGCAAAATGGATTTGATAACCCGATTTTCAACCTTAAACTCTAACTGCTTGGTTGAATAAGGTGAATATTCAAGTGCCTTCATATATGATTGATAGGCACAGGTTTGAGCATACATCGCTAGCTCATCATTCTTAAAATGAGGATAACTGGCAATGCTGGCGTATTCGCTGGCAATGAGATAATCCTGATGTAAACTATTTTTTGATTCTTCAGTTAAATTAGATTGAGCGGCATTATCAGCTTTAGCTTGCCACATTGCAGCCTGATTTAAAAATTCATATATCCAGTTGCCAGATTGATAACCAATAACTGAATCCAACCATTTATCATTAGTATGGCGCTTAGTTGAAATAGCGATTCTTGATAAAACCGCTTCGATTTCTAACTTAGGAAGGCCGCGCCAATACCATAAAAGAGGGTTAATGATTCGATACCATTTTGAATCAATTTCACCATCAAGAGGACTAATACTGCTGCCATTGCTGCTGTCAAGACGATTGATTAGCGATGATGTTTCAGGGTAGTCATATTGTGGTTTGAATATCTTTTCAGAAAGGTTTTCAGTCATAACCATAGCAACCTATTTATATTAGATGATTATTTATTATCACTAATTGGTTTAACAAACATGACACCAGTATCCCATGGTTGTTCAATCCATGTATCTTGTGCGATGTCGACAACATAATCATCAACTAATGGTTTACCTGCTGGTTTAGCAAAAATAGTGACAAAGTGAGCCTTAGGATACATCTCACGAATGGTATGTGCAGTGCTACCAGTGTCAACTAAATCGTCAACAACAATAAAGCCTTCGCCATCACCGTTTGCTTGTTTTAAAATTAATTTTTCACGTTGATGATCATGATCATAGCTAGAAATACAAACTGTATCGACATAACGAATACTAAGTTCACGAGCTAAAATAGCTGCTGGTACTAAGCCACCACGACTAACTGCAATGATGCCTTTCCATTGATTGGCGGGTAATAATCTCTCAGAAAGCTGACGACCATAAGCTTGTAGCATTTCCCAAGTGACATTGAATTTTTTCTTTTCAGCGATAATCTCTGCTTTATGCTGTTTTTTGGCTTTGATTTCTTCTTCTGTTAAAGTTTGTTCTATTGACATGTGTAACCTGCAATTTTAATCGAATATACGAATTTAATAAATTAATATTAATGGGCTAAAAATAGATGTAAAATTGCACCTTATTATAGAGTGGTTAGATAAAAAAAACCACTTATTAATTCATTACCCACCTAATATTGAGGATAAAATATGCTATCGACCTTAAATCCAAAATTTGTTTGGCAGATTTTTAATGATATTTGTAAAATTCCCCATCCTTCTCATCATGAACAAATGATAACTAAATATATAGTCGATTTTGCAACTATTCATCATATTGATTGTCAGCTAGATAAAGCTGGTAATGTTTTACTGCGTAAAGCTGCTACTAAAGGGATGGAAGATTGTCCATCAATCGCTTTGCAAGCTCATATGGATATGGTTCCGCAAAAAAATGAAGGTACCCAGCACGATTTTCTTGTTGATCCAATTCAAGCTTATGTTGATGGTGATTGGGTCAAAGCTAAAGGAACCACATTAGGTGCAGATAATGGCGTAGGTTTGGCATCAGCCTTGGCTGTATTGATTGATCCTTCAGTTGAACATGGACCTCTTGAAGTATTGGTTACAACTTCGGAAGAGACGGGGATGCATGGCGCTTTTGGTCTACAACCAAATTGGTTGAAAAGTCATTATTTGATTAATACTGATTCTGAAGATGAAGGCGAAATATTTACTGGCTGTGCTGGTGGTGTTGATTTTACGACCAGTTTTGCCATCACATATGCGGTAATGCCAGAAATACATGATTGCTATATTCAACTCTCGCTAAAAGGTTTGAAAGGAGGACATTCTGGTTGTGATATTCATCTTGGCCGTGGTAATGCAATAAAATTACTAGCAAGATTTTTAGCGGAATATGGACAAGATCTCTCATATCGATTAGCAGATATAAGAGGGGGTTCTTTACGTAATGCAATACCTCGAGAAGCATTCGCTGAATTAACCTTAAATAAACAAGATTTGCCAAAACTAGAACAGATTGTTAACCAATATAATTCTGTTTTACAAAATGAGTTTGGACAGGTCGAACCCAATATAGAATTAACCCTAAAAGAGGTTAATAATGATCACATAAAACGAGTCATCGCCGTTGAACAGCAAAGTAAAATTGTCAATTTATTAAATGTTGCGCCAAATGGTGTGGTGAGTATGAGTACGCAAATTCATGGTGTTGTTGAAACATCTTTAAATCTAGGTATTGTAAATATTAGCGATAATCAACTAAACGTTAATTTCTTAATCCGTTCTCAAGTTGATAGTGCGAAAGATGCTGTCGTTGCAACATTAATCTCGTTAAGCCAATTAGTTAATGCCAATTACGAAATTAGTGGTGGTTATTCGGGCTGGGAGCCTAATTTAAATTCCAGTCTTTTACAATTAGCTAAAGATAAATATCAAGAGATTTTCTCAAAACAAGCAAAAATTATGGTGATTCATGCCGGCTTAGAATGTGGTCTATTTAAACAGTCTTATCCTGATATGGATATGATATCAATAGGACCGACCATTGTTTCACCTCATTCACCTGATGAAAAAGTTAATATTCAAAGTGTTTATCGTTATTGGGAACTACTTATAGCAATCTTAAAATCCGCCTGTTATTTAAAATAAACATTAATCGTCCTCCTACAACTCTTATATGTAGGAGGACGACATTTTCACCTCACTGCTAACGTTAAAATCGTGGCAGTAATTGTCTTTTTGAAAATAAATTCACAAAAAGTGAATAAAAATTCAATTTTCTCTTGTTTTGTTGCTTTAAATCGCCTACTATACTGCATAAAAATCTGAATGATAGATAAGGAAAGATATGTTAAAAGCAATAATTGTTGGGGCGAGTGGTTATGCAGGTGCAAAATTAGCTTACTATTTAACAAAACATCCAAATATTGAATTAGTCGCTTTAACGGTATCAGAAAATAGCCTTGATGCGGGTAAACTTATTTCTGATAGATTTTTATACCCGCAATTGAAAGGTGTTGTTGATTTACCTTTAATTGCCACGGCTGATTATTCTTCTCTTGTCAAAGATATTGATATTGTATTTTTAGCTACTGAACATTCTGTTAGTCACGATATCGCACCATTCTTTCTTGAAAATGGTTGTACAGTATTTGATTTATCGGGTGCGTTTCGAGTCAACTCTCCCTCGTTTTATACCCAATTTTATGGTTTTGAACATCAGCACCAACAGTGGTTAGATAAAGCTGTTTATGGTCTAGCTGAATGGAATTTTGATGCGATAAAAAATGCGCAATTAATCGCTGTACCTGGTTGTTATCCAACCGCATCGCAACTGCCACTAAAACCATTAATTGAAGAAGATTTACTAGACAAAAGGCAATGGCCTGTCATTAATGCTGTGAGTGGCGTTAGTGGTGCAGGCCGTAAACCTTCTACAAATAATCTATTTTGTGAGGTTAGTTTACATGCTTATGGCATATTTACTCATCGTCATCAACCTGAAATTGCGATACATTTAGGGCAGGAAGTTATTTTTACTCCACATTTAGGTTGTTTTAAAGATGGTATCCATGCCACTATCACCTGTCAGGTGAAAGAAGGGGTGAGTGAGGAAGATATTCTTACCGCTTTAAATAAATATTATGATGATAAACCATTAGTAAGAGTTTACCAAAAACAATGGCCAGCCCTAAAATCGGTAATTGGCTTACCTTATTGTGATATTGGTTTTGTGCTTAAAGGCCAACATCTGATTTTAATTTCTGTGGAAGACAATTTATTAAAAGGTGCAGCTGCGCAAGCAGTACAATGTATGAATATTCGATTTGGTTTTGATGAAACAACAGCCTTATTATAAAGATAGATACTAATTTGTTAATAATGACAAGTTTATATCAGTGAACTTTTATTAGAGTGAATAGGAAATAAAAATGAAACCATTGATTATTAAGTTTGGCGGTGTATTACTCGATAATAAAGATGCATTAAGTAAATTATTTATTGTTATTAGCGAATACAAAAAAAATTTTAAACGTCCTTTAATTATTGTTCATGGTGGTGGTAGTGTGGTTGATTCATTAATGGATCGGCTCTCCTTACCTGTCGTTCGACGTAATGGTTTACGCGTTACACCGGCAGATCAAATAGATGTCATTGTTGGTAGCCTTGCTGGTAGTGCGAATACCACAATTTTGTCAGAAGCTAAAAAATTACAAATAGCCAGTATTGGACTCTGCTTAGCCGATGGTGATAGCGTAAAAGTTAAGCAAATTTCTGAAGAATTAGGTTATGTAGGTGAAGCTGAACAAGGCGATCCGGCCTTAATCAATTTACTCCTTAATAATGGTTATTTACCTATTGTTAGTTCAATTGGGATTACCGATGAAGGCAAGATGATGAATGTCAATGCCGATCACGCAGCTGTTGCCTTGGCAAAAACTTTAAATGCAGATTTAATTTTACTATCTGATGTATCTGGTGTGTTGGATGAAAACAAACAATTAATCGAATCGTTAACACAAGCTGAGGCAGATCATCTAATTGCTCAAGGAATTATTACCGATGGAATGATCGTGAAAGTGAATTCTGCATTTGAAGCGGCTAAAACATTAGGTCGACCAATAGATATCGCTAGCTGGAAAGAATCAGATAAACTCATTGAATTATTTAATGGAAAATCAGGCATAACGGGTACAAGAATTATTGCTTAAATATAAATCAGTCAGTATATTAAACAAGTATATTTATTGTTAGATATACTTGGATTAGTGTTTAAAACATTTATTTTTTTCGTCAGTAAATTATGAAAGGGTATAACATGAAAAAAAGTGCAACAAAAAAAGTAGTTTTAGCCTATTCGGGTGGCTTGGATACATCAGCTATTATTCCTTGGTTGAAAGAGAATTATGGCGATTGTGAAGTTTATGCTTTAGTCGCCAACGTTGGACAAGATCCTAAAGAACTAAAAGATGTGGAAAAAAAGGCCAAAGCATCTGGCGCAGTAGCGTGTAAAGTTGTCGATTTACGAGAAGAATTTGTTAAAGATTATGTTTACCCTGTTTTAAAAACTGGTGCGTTATATGAAGGAACTTACTATCTTGGAACTTCAATGGCTCGCCCAATTATTGCGAAAGCGCAAGTTGAATATGCATTAGAAGTTGGCGCCGATACCCTTTGCCACGGTGCAACAGGTAAAGGTAATGACCAAGTTCGTTTTGAAACAACCTATACCGCTCTAGCTCCGCAACTTAAAGTTATTGCACCTTGGCGTGAATGGGATTTACGTTCACGTGAAGCTTTAATTGATTACTTAAAAGTACGAAAAATTCCAACGACTGCAACAGTTGAGAAAATCTATAGCCGTGATGAAAATGCCTGGCATATTTCTACCGAAGGTGGTGTGCTTGAAAGTACTTGGAATCAGGCTAATGCAGATTGCTGGGCATGGACTGTGTCACCCGAAGATGCACCAAACAAACCGGAGTTTGTTACTATTGGTATAGAAAAAGGTGAAGTTGTTTCTGTTAATGGTAAAAAATTATCACCATATAACTGTGTTGCAACGCTGAATAAAATTGGTTCAAAACATGGTGTAGGTCGAGTAGATATTATTGAAAATCGTTTAGTCGGCATCAAATCTCGAGGTTGTTACGAAACCCCTGGTGGAACTATCATGATGACAGCGTTACGTGGTTTAGAACAACTGATCTTAGATCGTGATAGCTTCAAATGGCGCGAACAACTTGGTTTAGAAATGGCTTACGTTGTTTATGATGGTCGCTGGTTTGCACCATATCGCCGTTCTCTTCAAGCCGCTGCAGAAGTGTTAGCAGAAGATATGACTGGTGAAGTTGTAGTTAAACTTTATAAAGGTAATGCAACCGCAGTACAGAAGAAATCACCAAATAGCTTATATAGCGAAGAGTTTGCAACCTTTGGTGAAGATGAAGTTTACGATCACAGTCATGCCGGTGGTTTTATTCGTCTATTCTCCCTATCTTCACGTATCCGTGCTTTAAATGAAGGTAAGAAAAATCAGCCGACTAAAAAAGCTAAATCGTCAGCGAAAGAAACCACAAAATCAAAAAGTAAAACTAAAACTAAAAAGTAATTTTTAAGACTTTTTAATTAGATATAAAACATAATATATACAGACTTTGGTCTGTATATATTTTTCGATAGTATTGTTGTAGATAAACTTATCATTAAAATTATTAAAAAAACAATAAATTTTAATTGTTTAGGACTGATTTGAAATAAAACATTTGAGGTGATTATGGCATTATGGGGTGGGCGTTTTAGCCAAGCAGCAGATCAACGATTTAAACACTTTAATGATTCTCTGCGCTTTGACTATCGGCTTGCAGAGCAGGATATCATTGGATCAATTGCATGGTCTAAAGCATTGGTCACTGTCAACGTTTTATCTCATGATGAACAACAACAGTTAGAACAAGCGTTAAATGAATTATTTAGTTCGGTACAACAAGATCCGCAGCAGATCTTGCAAAGTGAAGCTGAAGATATTCATAGTTGGGTTGAACAAAAACTAATAGAAAAAGTTGGTGATTTAGGTAAAAAACTTCATACAGGTCGCAGTCGTAATGATCAGTCAACCACCGATCTGAAATTATGGTGTAAAGATGAAATTGCTCATCTTATCTCTGCTATCAATCAATTACGTAAAACACTGGTGTTAACTGCAGAACAACATCAAGATGCGGTTATGCCTGGTTATACTCACTTACAACGCGCTCAGCCTATAACTTTTGCGCATTGGTGCTTAGCGTATTATGAAATGTTAACGCGTGATGAAAGTCGTTTACAAGATACTCTAAAACGCTTGGATGTTAGTCCTTTAGGCTGTGGCGCTTTAGCGGGGACAGCTTATCCTATGGATCGTGATATGTTAGCCAACTGGTTAGGTTTTGCAACTGCAACCAACAATAGCTTGGATACGGTGTCTGATAGGGATCATGTACTTGAACTACTCAATAATGCATCAATCGGAATGGTTCACCTATCACGTTTTGCTGAAGATTTAATTATTTTTAATAGTGGTGAAGCGGATTTCGTTGAATTATCTGACCGCGTTACCTCAGGCTCTTCATTAATGCCACAGAAAAAAAATCCAGATGCATTGGAATTAATTCGTGGTAAAGCAGGGCGAGTAATTGGCGCACTAACTGGAGCATTAGTTACATTTAAAGGATTACCGCTGGCATATAATAAAGATCTACAAGAAGATAAAGAGCACTTATTTGATGCACTTGACAGTTGGCAAGAGTGTTTAGATATGGCGGTATTAGTACTTGAAGATATAAAAATCAATTATCAAAATTGTCAAAATGCTGCTAAACAAGGTTATTCTAATGCGACAGAACTTGCTGATTATCTGGTTGCTAAAGGTATTCCGTTTAGGCAAGCTCATCATATTGTTGGTGAGGCGGTAGTAGCAGCGATAGCTAAACAAAAAGCATTAGAAGAGCTAACTATAGATGAATTAAAACAATACAGCCAAGTCATTGAGGGTGATGTTTATCCTATATTATCTTTAGAATCTTGCTTAGCAAAACGATCTGCAAAAGGTGGCGTATCACCGCAACAAGTAAAATTCGCCATCGAAAACGCTAAACAGCAACTAGCTCTCTAAATTTCATTTTCTTTGCGACAAATGCCGACTAATGTCGGTATTTTTATGCTTCAAAAACCCCGTTCCTCAAAATTTTTGCTAAAAATCTGATTGTATATTGGTTCATAGAGTGTAAAAATAGATTTTCTATTTTTTGATGGATGAAAGTGAATCGCAATGAGTAAAAGTTATAATTTTAGTGCAGGCCCAGCCAAACTACCGGCGGATGTTTTAAAGCAAGTACAAGCTGAATTATTAAATTGGCAAAACACCGGTGCATCGGTGATGGAACTAAGTCATCGAGGTAAAGAATTTGATGCATGTGCGATTGAAGCAACTAACGATCTTCGTGATCTTTTAAATGTACCAGAAAATTATAAAATCTTATTTTGCCAAGGTGGAGCTAGAGCTCAGTTTGCTGCTGTACCATTAAATATTTTAGCTAATAATACTCACGCTGATTACATCAATAGTGGCTATTGGAGTCAGTGTGCAGCGAAAGAAGCGGCAAAATATTGTAATGTAATTGAGCAAAATGTAGTTATCAAAAATGCAGGAATAACCTCGATCAAACCGATGTCTGAATGGCAATTAAGCGATAATAGTGCTTATGTTCATTATTGTCCAAATGAAACCATCGACGGAGTTGAAATATTTGAACAACCTGACTTTGCCGATAAAACTGTCGTAGCAGATTTATCTTCTTGTATTTTATCACAACCTATCGATGTTAAGCGTTACGGTATTATTTATGCCGGTGCACAGAAAAATATCGGCCCATCAGGAATTACTATTGTCATTGTTCGTGAAGATCTGATAGGTTATGCGCAAAAAGTGTTACCTTCAGTACTTGATTACAAAATATTATTAGATCATGATTCAATGTTTAATACTCCACCAACTTTTGCCTGGTATATGTCAGGTTTAGTCTTCAAATGGATTAAGAGTTTAGGTGGCTTAAGTGCGATGCAACAACGAAATCAAGCAAAAGCACAATTACTTTATCAATTTATTGATCAGTCAGATTTTTACCGCAATACTGTAGCGGTTGAGAATCGTTCTATTATGAATGTAACCTTTTTATCGCCAAATGAAGAACTCGATAAAAAGTTTGTAAGTGAAGCTACTCAAGCAAATATTATCGGTATTAAAGGTCACCGAATTGCAGGCGGAATGCGCGCATCAATTTACAATGCAATGGAAATTGAAGGAGTCAAATACCTTATTGAATTTATGCAACAGTTTGAAAAGCAAAATGGCTAATTATTTTGGCAAATTTTACTAAAAGGGATATCAAAATATCCCTTTTTATTTGCTAATTAGCTATTTACAGCTGAAAACTTCACCAACCATAACTGCATCTGTCGGGGCAATATCGGAAACATATTGTAAAGATGCATCTTGAGCATTATAAATTACGTTACCACCCATAGCTGCAGCCTTATTCATTAAGTCAGTTGCTGCATCACGGATTAATTCACTATGCGTTTTTAAGCCAGAAAAGAAAGTACTACGACGGCCTTCAGCTTTACCAATAAATTGACAAGTTGCGGCTGGTTTAGTATCAATAAATTGAACTTGGCGACCAGCAGAGGTAGCTTGATAATCTGAACTACTACAACCATTTAAAAATAATGTCACTGACAGTGCAGCACTAATAAAAAGAGTTTTTTTGATAGACATAATATTTCCTCAACCAATAAAAAAACATTAGTAATAATAATATAAAACATTGTATCAGGATAATTGATTAAAAAATATCGCTTATTATAAATGATGCTATTATGACAAATGTCAGCTTAATAATTAACCAAATCAACCTATTTAGTTAATTAATTGTAGCAAATTAATTTTAACTCTATTATAATCGCAACCCTACTAAGTCAGTAGCACATCAGAACACGGCCCCTTAGCTCAGTTGGTCAGAGCAGTCGACTCATAATCGATTGGTCACTGGTTCAAGTCCAGTAGGGGCCACCATTCAAGATTTCATAACCATTCTTTTGTTTTTATTTTAATTATTAAAATCATTGCGTTACATTAAAAATAGAACATTTACTGTTCATTTTAATTCATGCTAATTTGCCGTATATCACCATTTTTAGTAATATATTTAGTAATAGACATCACATATTACAATAGCTGTATTACTAAAATCGAGGTGATTTATGGCCAGAATAGTAAAACCTTTAACTGATAAACAAATTCAATCGTCTAAGTCGCAAGAAAAACAATATCAATTATCTGATGGAAAAGGTCTTTTTTTATTGATAATGCCTACTGGTGCTAAATTATGGCGTTTTAATTATATTAATCCTATCAGCGAAAAAAGAACGGCATTGGGTATTGGATCTTATCCTGAGTTATCTTTGGCTATGGCAAGGCAAATTAGAGATGAATATCGAAAATTATTAGCCAATAAAATTGATCCTCAAGAAAACAATAAGCAGATACAAGATAGTAAAATAACTAATCAAAGTAATACCTTTTATAAAATGGCTGAGCAATGGAAAAATAAAAAAGCTTCGCAAGTTAAAGAATATTCAATTAAAAAATCTTGTGAGAGACTTGAAAAACATGTTTATCCTTATATTGCAAACGTTCCAGTTAAAGAGTTAAATCGGCAACAGATTATTGATTTTTTAAGGCCGCTTGAAGAGTGTGGGAAATTAGATACGTTAAAACGAGTTGTATCGCTAATTAATCAAATACTCGATTTTTCAGTTGATTGTGGCGCTATTGAATATAATCCTTGTTTAAGAATAATTAAAGCCTTTGCAGTACATCAAGAACAACATTTGGCCACTATTTCATATAAAGAACTCCCTGAATTTTTAGAAAAGCTTCATTCAACAGATAAAGTGAGTTTTGTTGTTAAAAATTTAGTCATGTGGCAATTATTAACGATGGTTAGGCCAAAAGAAGCGGTTAGTGTTGAATGGAGTGAAATTGATTTTGAAAAACAAGAGTGGACTATCCCTGCTGAAAAAATGAAAGGGAAAAAAGGGCATAATAATTATCACGTTGTTCCATTATCAAAACAGGCACTCATTATCTTGTCGGAATTACGGCCTTTTTCTGCACATAGTAAATTTGTGTTTCCAAATAGAACTAAGCGCAATGATCATATGAGTTCTCAAACTGCCAATATGGCAATAAAGAGAGCAGGGTTTGAGGGGCGTTTAACTGCTCATGGACTGAGAGCCTTAGCTAGTACAACACTAAATGAAAAATCAAGTGAGTTAAATTTTAACCCTGATGCGATTGAAGCATGCCTAGCTCATAAAATAGCCGGAGAAGTCCGTAAAGCCTATAACCGCTCAACCTATCTAGATGAACGGCGTAATATTATGGATTGGTGGGGCGATTTTATCTATTCAACTGATACATAATAAATATATAAAGTAATTGATTTATGCTAAATAACCCGATATTTTAATTAAATATTATGATTTTTATTAAGATATTGTGAGGAATATATGGGAGATGATTCTAAAATAAACGTTGATATAAAAGCTGAAGTTAAAGCCGATTTTCAACCAATTTTAAAAAAAACACCAAATGCTATTAAATCGATTTGTTATCTTATATTTGGAGATAAGCTTATTAATTCTGAAAGAAAGCGTATATTGGCCGCGGCTCAAAATGAGGCTGATAAAAAGAATATTTTATCAGGAAAAGCGATCTTTAGTTCTGAAACAGGGAAGTTATCTTCTAGTAGTGACAATAATATTATTGACATTATCTCTGCAACAATAAAAACAGATGAAGTAAAAAATATTATAAAATGTATAGTTAATTCATTTGATTATATAGAAAGTGCTAATGATACAGATGAAACTCCTACTGATGATTTTTTGAATAGATGGAGAAATGAGGCTAAATTTATTTCTGATGAGACACTTCAATATATTTGGGGACGAGTTTTATCTGAAGAAATTAATGAACCTAAAAAAATAAGTTTAAGAACACTTGACGTAATTAAGAATCTTTCAAAAGCTGAAGCTGAATATTTTTCTCAATTATCTAGTTATATAATTTTTGGTAGTTATCTTTTAAATCCTAAAATAAACGATACATATCTATTCAAAGATGAACTGTACTCATTGAGAGATGCTGGGTTAATGGTCTCTTTTACTCCTGGACAGTATGTATCTTATCCGTGGCCTACAATTTTATTAAATGGAGAGAAAATTTATTATGTTACTAACTCTACTCACATATTTTTTGTGTATGAAAAAGATGTAGCTAAAACACCAAAATTTATTGCTTGGGAACTGTCTAAAGCAGCAGAGAATATTTATTCTATTACATTAAGTGAACAAGCTAATAAGGATGCAGTGAACAACATAATTGAAATTTTATTAAAATATAATAGTCTCAATAAAATATATTATGGTAATTGGGATTCAAACAACAAGGAAGTAACGTGTATAAATAAGATTTTGAACTACTAATTTAAAGATAACATCACTTTTCACAACTATAGGTATACAAAAAGTGATGTTGTTTGTTTTTAAAGTTATTATTTGATTAATTCAATAGATTGATTGTCTATGATGGAAATTTTAATAACATCTTCTTTAATCAATTTTTCCAACCATTTATAATAACCTCCATCAATATTTTTGATGCCTTGTTTTTTTAACGATTGTTTAATAATATTTTTTGTACATATTTGGTTTTCATTAAGTTGCTTTTTTATCGTTTCAAATAAAACAACGTGGTTTTTAGTTAAATTATTAATTCCTTTTAGCTCATTAGGTAACTGTTGTGTTCTGGGTTCATAAGGCTCATCGACAACGGTAAGAGATGAAATTAACTCTTGGTCTTGATCATAATAAAGCTCAATATTTTTTAATGCATAAGCTTTTCTTGGTGGTGGTTCCATGTCTTTCATCTTTGTACATTCAACAATCAAAGATTGATTGTTGCCATTTTTACCATCTTTTGAAATAAAAAACTCACAATCTAAAGAGGCGGTTAAAGCACTTGAACCTCTGGCTCCTCTCGATTCATCTTTGCCAGTATGATGAACAATTAAAATAGAAGCACCTGTATCTCCCTTCAATTTGTCACAGCCTGAAATGAATGCTCCCATATCTTTTGCGGAATTTTCGTCAGCAGAGCCAAGACATCTGGCCAATGTATCTATAATAATGAGTGATACTTTCATGCCAAATTCATTTTCAGCATCTAAACAAGCAAGTTTTAATTCATCTACATCTTCTTTCACTAATGGAAAAACGGGGCGATTTATAACAAAAAGGGGAATTGAACTATTTATATTATGATAATCAAACCATGCTTTAATGCGTTTAGGAACACCAGTCCCACCTTCTCCTGCAATATACAATATTGCACCTTGTTTTACTTTGTTCCCTGACCATTCTTTACCACAGGCAATACTACATCCTAAAGATATAGCCAAAAATGATTTGAAAGTGCCACTTTGCCCATAAATACAACAGAGCGATTGCATGGGTAAAATATTTTTTATGATGTAATTTTGGATTGAGTTGTATCCCTCAAAACCAATAGATATAGGTAATGATGATTTTCTTTTATAGCCTGATTTAGTAACTATAGACATGACTATCTCCTCGCCTTATTAGCATCAATCCATGCTTCAATTTCAGCTAAATCCCAACGAATACAATTTTTTGCGAAACGTATTGGCTTTGGAAAATTAGGAGATTCCATTAAATAATATAGTTTTGTTCTGCCTAATCCTATTTTTTCTAATACTTGCTTTGTGGTAATTAGAATAGTGTTATTACTTCCAATATTAGTCATATTAATCCTCATATAAATCAAATTTAAGTTTGATGAAAGCTAATGATTTTCTTATCCATTTCATTCATTAGCTGTTGCATGAGTTGATATCAACACGAATATTGGAACATGTTTTGTTATGGTATTTTGGAAATTTCCAGCAATTTCCAGATATTGTTTGAATGCCTATTTTTTTATGAAAGGTATATCAACATTCTTAAGCCAACTTTCTACTGTTTTACCTGATACATTCACATCAATTCTTTTTTTATCAAATGTTTTCTGTATTACTCCATCTTTTCCTGATCCAGAAGATTGATCATATATTTCTTTTCTAGGTGAGTTAGCAACGTTTTCATCATAATGAACATAAAGCAGTGATTTTATGAAAACTTTCATTTTGTTGCTGGTAGATTTATTTTCTAGTTGTTCTAACTTCTTTTTTAATTCTTCATTTTCTTTTTTTAGTTGGTCTATTTCGTCTTCGTCATTAATTGTTTTTTTGAAAGATATTTTATGATTTTTCATAAATCGTAATAGCTCATCTTTGGCTATATATATTTGAGAGAAATCTAATTTAATAATCGGTAATGTAGTTTGATTCTTGGTTGTATTTGGTGTGGCTAGACATAAATTAATCGATATATCATTAGATTTTGTAGTACTAGAAAAATGTGTAAAAAAAACATTATCAAAATTAATAGAAAGTAGGTTGTTATATAAATCACAATTTTGCAAATATGTTTCATAAGGAATATCAAATAAACCATAAAATTTACAATTTGCCTGAGATAATCCCCAAGAAATATCAAATTTATCATTTAATCGTAAATCTTTAAACTCTGATAAATTTTGAACTCCTAAAAAATCAATTTTGATAAATGAATCTTCTAACGAGCAAGTATTAGGGTATTCATTTTTAATTAATACTTTTTCATTATAGGCAAGCCAAGAAGGTGATTTAATTATAGGTAGGTGATTATCTAAATAAGATGATCCTATTTTTGTTATAAACTCCGAATTACCTTCAACCATAACCATAGTATTTAAATTTTGATTTTGGATATAATATATTAGTTCCTTTAATGAAATAGTATTTACACAATTAGATAAAAGTTTCATGATTTCATCGATAGAGTAATAATCACAAATTAAATTTTCTTTTTTTATTGTCATATCACACCCATAAAATAAAAGTTAATAAAAAAACTAACGCCCTTCGGTTGTTCAACGCTTAAAACTAATTAAAACAAGTTTAATCAGTTTTAAGCGTTTTATGATTTTAGTTTTGTGTCTAATTTAAGCTCGTAGAGATTATTCGGTTTAAAAGGGCACCTTTTGCACCATCGACTATAAAAATTGAAAATTTTGTATACAGTCGGTAACGTGCCTATTTATTAAGTTCTTTTTTATAATTTTTTAAACCAAAATAACAACCTATGAACAACAGACGTTTGACATACATCAAAAGGCATTATAGCCTATTTTATCATTATAAAATATACAATTAGCTTACAAGTGAATAACTTATAACATACAATCAACAGACAACTAAGGAATGTTAATGCTAAAATCGGAATTAAACGAATTAATTAATGATTTAAATAATACTCACTATATACAGCGTTGTTTTGATAATCATTTCGATAAATTACACATCTTAATGAAAGTGGGGTATAGACGAAAAAAAATTTATTTGGCTTTATCTAATGAATTGGATTTTGAGTTAAAAGAACCAACATTTATAACTTCTATGGATAGAGCCAAAAAGAAATTTCACAAAAAAATAATATCAAAAATTGAACCTAACCTAACAGTTGATTTATCCAATGAACAAGAACCGAAAAATTATTCAGATGATTGGAGTAAAATCTATTATTTACAAAATTCATCACTCATAATAGATCTTCAAAAGGCAGGGTATACACCAGAAGATGTTTTGTCATGGAATTTACTTACAGAAAGAGCGTTGAGAAATAAATTAACTGATTTAATATCTCAAAACAAGAAATCAAAATTTCGGTAATTGGTTAGAAGAGGATGAAAGGAATTTTGTATTCCTTTCATCTCGTTTTAAATAACCGTAAAACGATTTATTATTTCTTAGTCCACAATACCTTTTTATTATTACCTAAAGCAAGTTCTGTAGGTGAGACTAAAGTATACTCGATACGATTACTGCTTTTAGTTCTTAAATAATCACCATCTTCGGACACATCAAAAGTGGAATCTCTTCCAAGCATAAGATCTACATGATGTACTTCATAATGATCGCCTTTATTAGTAATTGTCACTGTGCTAGTTGGTTCAACCCATTGCCCAGAAAATTTGCCGGACACTTCGTCTTTACAAGCAGATAATATTATTGAAAGTAGTAATACCATAAAGATTTTTTTAAACATTTTAAGTCCTATCGGTTAGCTGTAATTACATGAAATTATCAATATATTTCAATTTACAAAATTGCAAATCATCATTCCAAATAAAATGGTAAAGAGCTGTGTTAGGTATAGGTAATCCTAGTTGAAATTTTCTAAATAGCTGCATTTCTGTTGCTCGTTCACATTTATTGCTAAAACCAAGTTGTTGCCAGATATAAAGAGCTAACCACATGCCATGACCAAAGATAACACTATTATTAGGGATATGTTTTATTTCTTTATTAAATGAAGATACTTGTTGATAAAACTCATTAAAAGTTTGTGCGGTTTCTCCGTGTCTTAAATCTGGAATAGAATCTTGCCAATATTTTATTGTAATGGGTAATCTTTCTTCTCCATTAAGTCCGTTAATAGCTTTGTGACATAGAGTATTGAACTCATTTAAGCAAGGTAATACAGTAGCTGATAAATGATGTTTTTGTAGTAGTGGTGCTGCTGTTTGTTGAGTTCGGTAATACTCGGAAGTGAAAATTTCTGTTGGGATAACATCAAAATTTTGAGCAATTTTTTTTGCTTGTAACATTCCGTCTGCCGTCAGATTTATTTCTTTGTTTGGTTTGGTTATACCTCCAGTATTTGCTTCACTTTGGGCATGACGTATAAAATAGATATTTTTCATGTTACCTTCTAATTATTTTCTGATTCTAATGGAAAGTATTTTACTTAAAAATAAAAATTTATATAAGTTACCTAAACTTTCCTTTCGTATTATTGAATATTCTATTTAATTGTAAGTATAACTAAAATCCCATTCTAATTATTTTATCTTAATACTACGATAAGCGTAGTATGCAAGTCAATAAAAAATTACGATTATCGTAGCTTCTAGATAAAAGGAAGCTACAGTGAAGAATGAAAATAAATATCGTCAAATTTTTTGCAAAAGACTTAAAGAGGCTAGAGTTACTAAGGGATTATCTCAAAAACAGCTGGGTATTGTAGCTGGCATTGATGAATTTGTTGCAAGCACAAGAATTAATCGTTATGAAAAAGGAATATACGAGCCGGATATTGAAACAGCAGGGAGGTTAGCTGAAGCTTTAGATATTCCTTTAGCTTACTTATATGCTGATGATGGATTAGCCGAAATCATAAAATGCTCTTCGTGATTTTTTATGACTTACCGATTTGTTATGGAAAAAGAAAAAATTAGATAATTATTAGAATAGCAATATGCTTAACTTGTCCAATGCTAAATCGCGGGGTTCCCTTCCAGGGTTCCGATTTAGTATTTGACAACTCACTATAATTATTATGGATGTAATGATGAAAGGAATACAAAATTCCTTTTATCTTGGTGAACAATAAAAAAAACTATAAATTTATGAAACCATTTTTAGTAATATATTTAGTAATACAAATAAATGTAAATTTGATTAATTTATTGAATTTTAAAAACTAATTAATCAAAATTAAGTCCAGTAGGGGCCACCATCACGTAATTCAAGACACTTCACTAAACATCAATGAAATTCAACGAGATTTAAAATTTTTAGTTATACGGTGTTAATATAACTCAAATCCGTATAACTAACACGATATAACTATGGCCAGAAAAACCACAGTAAATCAGATTTAGTTTTTTAACACGGTCAATAAAATAAACGCTTGAGTTAATATTATGAATAGCTTAATATTTTGGCACTTTAATTTTATGTAAATGTTACAATGAATAATATAACATCTTTTAATAGTTTAAGATTTTTGTTGGCTTTGTTTATTTGCTTATTTCACACTCAAGTAATACTAGCTAATGGAACAGGATATAAAATTTTTAGATCGGCTTATTTGGCTGTTGACTGTTTTTTTGTTTTATCTGGTTTCTTGCTGGCTAGGACGTATTATTTAAAATCGCTATATACAGAAAACCCAAAAGGGTTAATAGATTTTTTTATATCTAGAATAAAACGGCTGTATCCAGAATATTTATTTTGTATGATTTTATTATTTACTTTAATGAGATGTTTAAACGTTAACATGGGTAGCGGTAAAGCGTTTTTTTTAAATTTTATTATGATTACTGATGTTAGCGGAATTGAGACGATGTTGCTAGGTGCTTGGTACGTTGTTGTCCTATTTTGGCTTAGTTGTTTATTGTATGCATTAATGTACTTTTTTAAAGAAAAGGCACTCCAATTATATATCCCGTTATTATCATTTTTTTGTTTATTTGCTATAACATCAAACACAGGTCCAGTTGTAGGTTTAGGTTATTCTGTACCAATGGTATTAGGTTTTTTGTCACAAGATATGGTAAGAGGTTTTTTAGGTCTGTCGGTAGGTATTTTTGCTTATATGATTTCAGATTATATAAATAAAAATGATTGGAACTGGATAAACCAAAAAAAGCTTCATTTCATTCTGATTCTTATAGAGTTACTATCTATTGTAGGGCTATTGATTCTATTGTGTAGTAGTAAAAAAGATAGTTTTCAATATTTTAATATCTATTTCCCATTTGCATTTATTATAATATTGCTCTTTTATAAGAAAGAATTTTTTCTGCGATTTTTATCTAATCCAGTTCTGGCAAAAATTGGCAATATATCATACATACTGTACTTATCACATATTACACTAATGTTTTGTTTAAAAAAATACTCAGTATTTTCAGGTATAAATGTTGTATTACTATTTGTTTTATCAATTATTATTAGTATGGTTTTTGCGACAATTTTATATTTTTCTTGTAGATTCTTGAAATCATTTATAATAAAACAACTTGTTATAAAATAGAGTATTTATAACTACAGGATTGCTGAATTGCGCCTGTAGTTACTATTTAATATATTGAGTAGTAATCTATATTCCGTATCTATCTTCAATTTACAATATTCAATGGCGTCATAGCGTCACAAAATCTGCGATATCAAACATTTTTTTATCATTTTGATAGAACACGTAATTGTGATTGTCACGTCATGACTATTTATTATGTAGCATTTTATTAGTTAGAATAATTTTGCCAATTCAAAGGGCTGCAAGACAGAAACTTGCAGCTCAATCTTAAACAAAAACAAGTAAAAATTTGCTAGGGGCTATTTTGTTTGCACACTATCAGTGACAGTAATTTTTTAAAATATAGATATCAATTTCACCATATCTAAATTGCTTTTTGAATAATATTAAAATATTCTAAATCCTTAAAAAAAACATTATTAATAAACAATTCTCCAACGGATTAACAGGAAGTTTAATGATATTTTCAAGGATTAGGTGTGTTAAACGTTATTAAATATTTGCTTAAAGATTCTGTATTGATCGTTCTCTTCTTCATATTCTACTTTAGTATGGACATAACATATTATGTAGTTTTAGAAAATCGCCACTCGTTTATTAGCAATATAGGTAAGCCAATTGTTGATGTTTTATTTGCTATAGCGGTTGTAGTTGAAATTATTTTCTTTCTCTCAATGTTGATAAAACTATTTGTTGTTAATAGTACACATTGGTTAACCTCTTATTTAGGATTAATATTTGGGTTAGCATTTTCTTTTGTTTGGCTATTTATTTTATATGTTTATTTCAACCAATATAATGGTGGGGGATGGGATGGTTTAGGGTTTCTCGTTTGGGCGTTTTTGCCTGCGATTGGCAGTTTTATGAGTTATATTATTTTAATACTTATCAGAATGTTATATTTTTTATCTTGTGTTTTATTTGTTGAAAGTTCTAAATAATATTTTTTTTATTAACTGTTATTTTTAGATATTGCTTGAGAGAATTATTTAGCCATCTAAAGTAGAATGCATAACTGATTATTAAGTAGTTAAATATTAATTTTATCAGAGTGTCACCATATCTAATTGGATGGATTTTTTAGGTTAGCAGTAAAGTTAACTTAAGTTTTTAAGGAATTAATTATGCCAACAGTTATTAAATATTTATCTAAAGATAAATTATGGATCTGTCTTTTTTGGGTTACTTATTTGGCATTTATAATTACTTATAATATTTTTTCATTAAAAAGCATATTCTATAGTAGTCATGTAGCTGAATATGTCCTTCAGATAATATTTTGTATAACAATAGTTTTTGAAATTGTTTTTTTCCTAATACAATTAATAAAATTATTTATTACACCTCGGACACATTTATTAACTTCTTTTATAGGATTATTTTGTGGATTAGTTTTCTCTTTTGGCTGGTTTGGTTTTTTAAATTTTTATTTTGATTATTTTGATTATGGTTATAACAATGATTTGGGATTCATCCTTGCGGCGTTTATTCCTGCGCTAGGTTGCTTTTTAGGTTACATTATTTTAGTTTTGATTAAAATTTTAAGATGTTTATGTTGTTTTTTGCTTGTTAAACAATCCAATGATTCTTATCCATAAAGTAAAATATATTAAGAAAGCCTTTTAAAAAATTAGCTGCATTTTATTAAGTATTCGTCAGTTATTTTAAGATGATTGAGTACTTTTTCTTATTTGTTATTTGTTAATTGCTTTTAATACGCCATTATTATCAATTTGAGATAAGACAGAATTACATTGCTCATTTTATCGAGTATTTAAACTTAAAAATCTAAATTTTTTATATTTTAAAGCTCTTTTAGCGAAGATACTGAGAGTTTATTCAATCTTGACTTGATTTTTGTTTCAATCAGCGTTTATATATAACTGTAATAAGCTAATCGGCTTATTATTTTTAACATTTTACTGGAGGAGCTTATAATGGTACAAAAATTTGCTGCATACGGTAGTGATGTTTCAGCTGGCACTTATAAATGTGCTGATTGTGGCTATGTATATTCAAACCAAAGTAAAAAATCGTTACCCCCTTGTCCTGATCATAATAAAAAACCGCATAGTAAGAATGGTTGGTATGTGGTGAGTGGTCAAGGTGATTCAGTTAAAGATCCTCATCATACTAAAAAATAGCACTTGTTCTATGTTGTAACTTTGAAAGGTAACACTAAGTGTTACCTTTTTGGTTATTAAGTATCGTTATTAAATTTTATTCTCGAATTTTTGGCTTTTGCCAATAAGTTTATTTTGAAATTGTGATCTTTATCACGTCGAAAAATAAAAGCAATATTTCATTCATTGCTAACCCTACCTTTCATTATTACCTATGGCTAATTTAGAAATGACTTGATTTATGGTAATAAAAAACTAGTTGTAATCATTTCCCGCCAAATATATGTCTTTCAGTAAAAAGGAAATTCAGTCATTTTTTGGCAATTTAGCGATTCTAATAAACTGCAAAGAAGATCACAATTTCATCAATATTTGATGTTTATACTAAGTCTAATATGTGCTTATTGAAAAAATTGTTTGTCCTTCAGGAGGTAATAATGAAAAAAAATATGAAAAAATTGGTTGTGTTAGGTGTGTTATCTGCATTGTGTTTACCAACAGGTGCAGCTTGGGCCAAAGATTATCAATTATCAGGAAAAAATGCTCAAGTTAAATTAGCTAAGGATGACAGTCAAAATAGTATTACAGCACTAAATATTATCAATCCAGTGACTAATGATTCGGTAAAAATTGAAACGTTGTTTGAAATTGTTTTGGCATCCGGAGATAAGTTAACCGATAAAGATTTTTCACTGGATAAAGTGCAACAACAAGATACAGGCATGACATTAAATTACACTGGTCATGATATGTCGATTGAAACTGTCGTTAATCTAAATGATGATAAACATTTTGCGAGTTATGAATTAAGAATCACGCCTAAAAATAAAGCACTTTCAATGTCATCAGTTTCATTAATGCCATTCCATTCACAGGCACCATTTGTGTATGGTTCAGTAGTAAGTTCACCGATTATTAGTGATACTTTTTTTATCATTCCAGAAAATCCACTAACCAATACCGTTGCTTATGAAGGTGGTGTATCACAAAAAATTCCACAAGCTATTCCATTACAAGCTGAACATACTTTAAGTTATAAAACTTACATTGGTACTTATGAAAAAGGTCAGTTAAGACGTAACATTAACCAGTTCATTGATAGTGTTCGTCAACGTCCATATAGTCCTTATTTACACTATAACTCATGGCTAGATATAGGATTCTTTAATCCTTATACTGAAAAAGAAGCCTTATTGAGAATCGATCAATATGGTGAGGAATTGGTAAAAAAACGTCAGGTAAAATTGGATGGATATTTATTTGACGATGGTTGGGATAATCTAAAAGGGAACTGGGGATTTAGTGCGAATTTCCCTAATGAATTTAATAATTTGAAAGCAGCTTCTGATAAGTATCAAACGGCACTCGGGATTTGGTTATCACCATGGGGCGGTTATAATAAACCACGTGATAAACGTGTTGCTAACGCGCCTGAATTTGGTTATGAAACTATGGACGGTAAATTAGCCTTGTCAGGGCCAAATTATTATACTAACTTCCATAAACGAATCCTCGAATTGATTAATAACCAAAACATAACCATGTTTAAACTTGATGGAACTGGTAATGCTGATAAGGTTATTGCTGGTAGTCAATTCACTAGTGATTTTGATGCTGCTATCCATTTAATTGAAGATATGCGCAATGCTAATCCAAATCTCTACATCAATTTAACCACCGGTACTCAAGCAACGCCTTCATGGTTATTCTATGCCGATTCAATATGGCGAGGTGGGGATGATGTTAACTACTATGGACCTGGTAACAAAGTGCAACAGTGGTTAACTTATCGTGATGCAGAGACTTATCGTTCTATAGTTCTAAAAGGCCCTCTATTCCCGCTTAACTCCTTAATGTTGCATGGTATTGTCTATGCAAAACAGGCGAAAAATCTTGATAAAGAAAGTGAAACAGATTTTGCCGATCAGGTATGGAGCTACTTTGCAACAGGTACCCAATTGCAAGAAATGTATATTACTCCTGAATTATTAACGACCCAAAATTGGGATACGCTAGCTACAGCCGCAAAATGGGCAAGAACTAATAAAGATGTTTTATTCGATAGCCATTGGATAGGTAAAGACCCGACAAAATTAGGAGTATATGGTTGGGCTGGTTGGAGTAAAGATAAAGCAATTATCACTTTACGTAATCCATCTGATAAACAGCAAGTTTACTATCTAGATTTACAAAATGATTTAGAATTACCAAATAATGCAACTGATCGTTTTCAAATTAAAATTGATTATGCTAGTAAGTTACATGCAAAGAAACCAACAACTATTTCGAAAACAGCAATGTTAACGCTTGAACCTTTTGAAACAGTTATCATGTCATTAACCCCACAATAACCTATAAAGTGCCTTACTATGTAAAGGTAAGGCACTTAATTTTCAAGATTTTATTTGGAATTATGTTTACTATCAATAGATAAATTTAGTAAATAAATTTTGTCAAAAAAAAATTCAATTTATCCTCTATAACCTATATATTTAGGTATCTCAAAATTAAAGCTTAAAAATCCCCATATCTAGTTAAATTTTGGTTTAAAGATTATTAAATTCAGGAAAAATTTTTGCTGAGTAATTGGCATTAGTGATAAAAATATTCAAAGTTGAAATGATCAATATTTGTTTAATTTCATTTAAATTTTTACAATAAATTGTTAAGTTGGCTTTTTTTATCAGAAATATTGTGTAAGATAGCAGATATTTTTATTAATCATTATTATTTAGACCATTAAATAAATTAAAATATTTAAGATAACAATAAAAATATAATTATTTATTAATAGTTTTGATTAGAAATAGAGTTATAAGGTATAGAGTAAGGAAAAATGATGAAAAAAGTTATTAAATTGACAGTGTTGCTTTCAAGCCTTTTTATGTTTACGACCGTAAATGCAGCTACAGCCGATAAAAATACGGGAGTAAAGGTTACTAAAGCATTAGCAGATAGTGCAAAACGCTCATTGTTAGGAGAAAAAGGTAAATTTCCTATTCAAGTAGAGGCCGGTTATGAAGTTACCAATATTACCGCGAATATTAATAATGTGGTTTTTGAATATAAAATGCCTTCAGATAGCCAAAATACCCCTTTGAATGATTTTATGGAGAATGTTAGATTAGGGCTTAATAGTCAATTTTGTGATAAACCTGATGTCGTAAATGTCTTAAAAACTTATGACATTCGTTTTATTTTCCGTTTCCAATTTTCTGATGATCGTAATATTCCTACCACTTTATCAATCAAAGAAATCTGTGAGTTAGATTAGGTAAATATTAGATTATTAGCTATTAGATGAATTTTAGTAATGAATCGAAACGTTGAGGTATTAATTTTGATTCATTACTAAGTTAATGGCTTAACTCAAATCTTGTTCTTATTTTTCAATCATCCTCAACAGCTAGTTTACTTATGCTGTAATTTATCAAGAATTACTTGCCGTTAGCTGAGTAGTGTTATCTGATTGAAGTTTGTTTCTTAATAAGATTTTTTCCAAAATAGACGTATATAATGGCATTCCTCCTAGCGCTTGCGCTATGAGTGTCGCACCTAAGCAAGTAATAATCATCGGTAAAATAAGCTGATAGTTATCTGACATTTCCATTACCAAGACAATCCCTGTGAGGGGCGCACGTACGGTTGCTGCAAATAATCCTCCCATTCCAATGATAGCGCAAGCACCAAGTTCAATATGATAATTTGGGTAAATTTGTTGCGCAATCACCCCAAAAGCGATCCCAACCGTTGTCCCTAAGGCTAAGGTAGGGGCAAATATGCCACCTGGCGCACCGGAACTAAAGCATAAAACGGTAGTGATAAAGCGTAAACATAAAATAATCATCAATGTATTGATAGCGTAATTGCCAGAAACGGCATCGGGAATAAAATCAAAACCACTACCAGTTATTTCAGGGAGGATGAAGCTTATAACTCCAAATAACCCTGCCAAACAAAATCCAGTGATAACAAAGTAGTATTGATTAAATTGATAAAATTGTTTGAATCGCTCTTGTAAGGTCAATATGCACTTATTTGATAAAACACCAATAACGCCAAAAAAAGTCCCTAACAAGAGATAGAGCCATAAAGATTCAATAGGAACGGCATTAAAGTGGCCGATCTGAAAGACTGATTCCTGATTATATAAAAATTGATACATAATGCTGGCCATAATCACGCCAACAAAAATGGCTTTTATTGAGGTCAAATTGTAGCGAAACTGTGGTCGCATCTCTTCAATAATAAACAGTATGCCTGCTAAAGGTGCATTGAATGCTGCAGTAATGCCTGCGGCGGCTCCGGTTGCTAAAAAAGTATGTCGATAAGCTTTATTTTTAATTTTGAGCAGATCGGAGACCATGGCACCAATATTACCACCGAGTTGAACAGTAGGGCCTTCACGACCTAACACCATACCTGAGCCCAAAGCACCAATGCCACCAATAAATTTAACTGGTAGGACGGATCGCCAACGTACTGGACGTAAATCAAGTAATGCACCTTCAATTTCTGGTATACCTGAACCGCCAGATTCAGGGGCAAAACGTTTGACTAAATAGTAAGCTAACCCGCCCATTGTTCCTGTGATAGCAAAGATTAATAGATAATTAATTACTAGATTGTCGACCAGATTAAATAATAATGTTTTACGCAGCGAGATAACCCAATTCACCGCATACTGAAATAATACGCCAACAATACCAGTGATAGTGCCGATAACACCGGCAACTATTAGTACGATTAGTGGAGCTTTATCCTGAAAACTACGTATTTTATGATAAAGTTGAATTCTTTTTTTGATAGCAGAATAACTAGGCACAATATTGACTGTAATTAGAACAATGAAGGCAAATTTTACGCCTGTTTAATCGAAAAAGATAGTTTCAAATTTGCACTAAAATACTTGCTACTAGGACGATTATCTGATTGAAAACCTGCGATAATTCGCCATTAAGCAGTAATATAGCTGCGCGATTTTTTAATCCAAATAACTAAAAATATTGTTCGGCCAAAACTAAATAAACTGTAAGACAGCCATAATCCATGATTTCCCCAAACTGGTACTGCAAAATATTGTGTTATCAACCAAAGCAATAACGCTAATAACATTGAATCACGGATGGATGAAGTGTAACTAATACCGGAAAAAACACCATAATAGATCAATCCTCCCGCGGCAACGATAGGGAATATAATTAACCATGTTTGATATTGCAGAGTTAGATTTATAATTTCCGTTTGATTAGTAAGTAGCTTGATAATTGAGGTGTCAAACGCCAACCAAATAGCAATTATTATAATTGGGCAAATAAAACAGGCTTGCAATGACCAGCGTAAAGTTTGGTTATAGAGCTTCATACTTTTATTGCCCTTCGCGCGACCACTAAATACACTTGATGCATTAGCAAAACCATCAAACAGATATGCCATCATATAATGGATCTGAAATAACACGGCATTAGCGGCTAATACTTCGGTATCGAATGTTGAGCCAATCGAAATAAAATGATTGGTGACTATTAATAAACAGATAGTCCTTATCATAAGATTGGTATTGACTAAAATGACCCCTTTTAATGATTGCCATGACAAAATAGCTTTTAAGTCGGTTTTTTGATGCGTTTTCGGTAGATATCGATAGATGAACAAAATCCCGATTAAAGAACAACTTATTTGGGCGATTAACGTTGCGAATGCGACTCCTTTGATGTCCCAACGAAACCACCAGACAAAAAGCATCGCCATTATGATATTAAGTACATTGATGAAAACTTGCAAAAATAATACTGCTTTCACTTTAGAGATACCCATTAACCAACCAACTAACACATAATTGATAAGCACAAAAGGAGCTCCCCAAATTAATACGGAAAAATAGCTATCAGCATAGTGTTGAACTTCTTGATTAGGATTAATGATCTGCATTGAAGCAGAAAAAATGAACTTTTGAAAAATAATAAATACCAAACCTAAAAAAATCGCAATAAAAAGGGGGCGAATAAGCGAAGATTTTAGTAATAATGCGTTATCCAAGGCTTGAGCTGCGAAACCTGTGGTACTGACTCTTAAAAAGCCAAATAACCAGTAAATGGTATTGAATATTACTGTTCCTATGGCAATGCCAGCAATAAAAGCAGGATTAGGTAAATGACCAACTAAAGCAGTATCAACTACGCCAAGCAGGGGAGTGGTGATAGTTGACAGTACAAAGGGAATCACTAATTTAAGATAATCAATAAACTGATACTGTTGATTTGATATTGATGCGTTTGCCATTTTTTAAAAACCTAAAACTGATTCGAGAAGTTGGATAGAGTAAGGGTTTTTGACTTGATTAAGTTTGTCTATACTATCAATATATTCAATGATCTCACCTTTATAAAAAAATGCCACTTTGTTACAAAGATAAGTAATGGTCGTTAGGTCGTGGGTGATAAAAATACTGGTAAGATTTAATTGCTTTTGTAAATCGGCAAGTAGTGACAATATTTGGGTTTGTACTGAGATATCTAATGAACTCACAGCTTCATCAAATAAGATAAATTGCGGAGAGCAGGCAATTGCTCTGGCAATGCAAACACGCTGTAATTGACCACCACTCATTTGGTGTGCAAAACGATTATAAAAAGAGCTGTCTAAACCGACTTGTTCTAATAAAGCGTTAATACGCAGCTTACGGTCATTTTTGGCTAGTTTTTCATAGATGTCAATCGGTTCAGCAATAATCTGGGCTGCAGTAAAATACGGATTGACTGAGGCATTATAATCTTGAAATACCGCACTGATATCTTTACGCATTGCTGACTTTTTCCAAGCCCGTTTAGCTATATCCTGACCATTAAAATAGATGTTACCACTATCAGGTTTTTCTAAACCTAAAATCAGTTTACCTAATGTGCTTTTACCACTACCACTTTCGCCAATAATGCCAAGACATTCACCTTGTTTTAGTTCGAATGAAACGCCATTGATGACGGTATTCTTTTTTCGGCTAAACAGATTTTGATTCGGTTGTAAAAAAGATTTTTTTACATTTTCAACTTGTAATAACGGTGGCATTAAGTTGTCTCCGTGATCAAATTTGGATTATTGAAACCAATAATAGCATTGAACTTATTTAATAACTGTTTACGTGTGTCTATCAAGTAACGAGTATAGTCATGTTGAGGATGGTAAAAAATTTGTTCACGACTACCTGATTCCACAATCTTCCCTTTATTCATCACAATAATATCATCAGCAATATGATGAATCACACCTAAATCATGAGAGATAAAAATCACGGTTGTTTTCGAGTTCTGTTTTATCTCGGTAAACATTTTTAAAATATGAAATTGGCTAATTGAATCAAGTGCTGTAGTGGGTTCATCAGCAATGATGAGTTCTGGTTCAAGCATTAATGCCAAACCAATCATTATTCTCTGTAACATGCCACCACTTAATTGATGAGGATATTTTTTATAGATCTCTTGTGGATTATTAAGGCCAATATTTTCAATCATTTCTAACGCTTTTGTCATGGCTTGCTTTTTGTTAATATCTTGATGTGCTTGCAGTGTTTCAACTACTTGCTTGCCAATACAATACAGTGGATCAAAAGCACTCATAGGATGTTGTAATATTATCGAAATTACCTTACCACGTATCTGCTTTAAGGTTTGTTTATTCTGTTGTAATAGATCACCATTATTAGCTAAGGTTAGTTTAGCTTGGTGTGGCTTAAATAATATTTGACCTGACACATCAAAATAGGGCTCTAACAATCCGATAATGGCTTTACATGTTAAACTTTTGCCACTGCCACTTTCACCAACGATACCTAAACATGAATGACGATTAATTGTAAATGAGACATCATCTAATAGCTTGTTACCATTGTCGAGGGTAACCGTAAGTTTATTCACTTCTAATAGCGAGCTACTCATGCTTTTGGTCCTTAGGATCTAAAATATCTCTTAAACAATCACCTAACATATTAAATGCGGCAACGACAATTAAAATTGCAATACCAGGAAAGACCATCTGCATCGGATGTTGGGTCATGACATTTTTCGCTTCGCTTAACATTAACCCCCACTCGGCAGTAGGTGCTTGAACACCTAATCCAATAAAGGATAGTGCTGAGATATTTAAAATTACCCAACCTGTATCTAAGGTTGCTAATACCACCAGCTCTGACATAACATTAGGTAGTAAATGACGGCAAATAATAAACGAATGTGGTGCGCCAATTGCACGTGAAAAAAGGATATAATTTTTTCGGCTATATTTTATGACTGAACTACGAATCATGCGGCTATACCATGCCCATTTAACCACAATATTGGCGATAATGACGTTTTCAATACCTACGCCTAATACACCAACAATCGCTAAAATCATGACTTGGCTAGGAAATGACAGCATAATGTCACAAAGGCGCATAATGCATTCATCAAGTTTGCCTCGTTGATAACCTGAGATAAGGCCGATCAGACTACCAACCACGATAGTAATGATCATGGTAAGTAAGGATAAAAACAGGGTAGATCGGATACCATAAAGCAAACGCGATAAAATATCGCGACCAAGATGATCACAACCAAGCCAATGTTGACTAGACATGGCGGCATATTTACGCACAATACGAACTTTATTGGGATCATACGGTGCAATATAAGGTGCTAAAATACCTAATATAACGATTGTGGTGATGATGATTAAACAGATTAAAGCTGTTTTATTGTTAATCAATTGTTTAGCTATATTCATACGGCACCACCATTATCTCGTAATCGTGGATCTAACCATTGATGAATGATATCAACAATAAAATTACAAACTACAAATAGAATAGCCATGATAAGAATATAAGCTTGAATGACCGGATAATCACGGTTCATGATGGCCGCGATACATAAACGACCAAGTCCTGGCCACGAAAAGATATATTCGACGACAAAAGATCCAGCTATTAATTGCGGAATAGTCATACCTAAAGCCGTGATAGTCGTATGCAGAGAATTAACTAACACATGCTTAACAATTATCGTTGTTTCTTTTAAACCACGGCTACGAGCATAAAACACCGAATAATTATGCATATTTTCCAACATATTATTACGGATAAAACGAATATAAGTTGAGATATAGACAAATGATAAGGTTAAGGTAGGTAAAATGAGATTTTGCCATGTTCCGTAACCGTTGGTTGGCAGTAAATCTAAATAATTGGCAAACAGCCAAATAAATAGCAAACCTAACCAATAACTCGGCATTGCAGTACCTAGAAAGATAATGATACGAACAATATGATCGAATGCTGAATTGGCAAAGATGGCACATAAAACACCTAAAATTAAACTGATGATAAGTGTTAATGCAAATGCCGACATCGCTAAAATTAATGTTGGAATTAAACTGCGGATCATCTCATCCCAAACGAGTCTATCTCGATGAATAAATGAACGACCAAAATCAAGATGTAAAACATCATATAGCCAAATAAAATAGCGTTCTAAAAAAGGTTTATTCAATCCCAATTCTTGACGCATACTTTCAATAGCATCTGGTGTTGGCATGATTTCGTTTAAGCGTAATGCAACTTCTGCAGGATCGGATGGAGCTAAATTAATAAGAAAAAAAGCGATAAAAGAGATACCGAATAATATCGGTATCATCATCATTAAACGTTTAATAATATAATTTAACATTATTCGCCAATAATATTAGTTTATTAAAAATGCATTTTCTCAAATGGAATATCAAATTGAGAAGGGGCGAACTCAATTCCTTTTAGAGATTTAACCGCAATCGCACGATTACGCTCATAAGTCAGCGGAATATAAACCGCTTCATTATGCAAGGTTTCTAGCACATAACGGAATAGATCTTGTCGCTCTTTTTCATCAGTTGAAATTAATGCTTTACTAATACTCGCATCAATTTGTGGTTTTTCTTGCAAGCCTTGTTGCGCCATATAATCACCATAAACCGGTAATTTCATTCCTGACAAAAATGATTGCGGATCATATGGTGTTCCCCATGAAATATCGAATACCATATCAAAATCACCCGCTTTTTGGCGATCACGATAACCTTGCTCTTCTTCACCATGAATATTAAGCTTTAATCCCACTTGCTCAAATTCGTCTTGCATATATTGGGCAATAGTTTTTTGAGAGGCAGTATTACTATCATAATAAAGAGTGATCTCAAACGGTTTACCATCTTTTTGGCGATAATCTTCACCTTTAACTTTTAGCCAGCCAGCTTTATCCAGTAGTGTTTCAGCTAATTTTGTATCGTAGACATAAGGTTTTAAACCAATGTTGGCATAAGGAATATTGGTTGCCATTAACGTATCCGCTGGTGCTTCGCTATTATTAAAAATACCTTCTGAGATATCTTTCTTACTGATAATATGTTCAATAGCTTGGCGGACATTAACATCACTCAATTGGTTTCTCGTCGTATTCATTAAAACAATTCGACTGGAAACCGGTTTAGACATTAAGGTTTGAAACTTATCCATGCTAGAAAAACGCTCAAATGAATCCGCATCAACCATATTTTTACCATAAATCAGATCGATTTCACCTTTTTCAAGAGCCATTAGTCGACTTTGATTATCTGCGATTACTTTCATAGTCACTTTTTTCAGTAACGGTTTAGTACCCCAATAAGTTGGATTGGCATTAAATACTGCATACTGATCTTTCTTATGATCACCTAAAACATATGGGCCGGTACCAATATAAGATTTCACGCCATTTTTAGTTTCACCATCAATCATAGAATTTGGGGAAATAAATCGCATAGGGCGAGTGACGGCAATTTCAATCATGAAAGGGTAGTAAGGCTCAGAAAGATTAACCTCAAGAGTATAATCATCTACCGCTTTGACTTCAGTTATTAAACGCACCATTTCTAACCAAGTATGACGAACTTTGTTAGATAACACGGCATCCCAATTCAGTTTGGCACTGTGCGCATCAAATTTTGCTCCATCACTGAATGTGACATCTTTTCTTAATTTGAAGGTGTAAGTTTTACCTTCGTTAGTGATAGTCCAGCTTTCTGCCAGCCATGGAGAAAAAGTGCCATCTTCATTATAGTGAACTAATGATTCATACAACATATTTTGTGCCCACATTTCACCTGAATATAAATGTGGATTTAAATCACGAATATCACGAAAATTTGCGAAAGTAATATCATCTTTGGCTAAACAATTAAGGCTAAAGCAACTTAATATCAAGACGATAAGTAATTTTTTTAAATGAGGAAAGTTAAAAGACATACCTATTCCATAAAATAATTATATTTTGGGGTAGCAACAATACAATAAACGATAATGATAATCAATATCACCTATACAATTTGCTTAAAATATAAGCAAAATACTATGAATAAATTTTAAGCAACAAATAACTCTAAACTTTATAGGATTATTTACTAAAATGGTAGCATATATTAAATAACTAGCAATGAAAAGATAAAATAATCAGACAATTATTATCAAATTGCTTTATAATGTTTACGATTATTCATTTTTTCGATTATTTAGGAATCATTACATGTCATTTGACTCTCTTGGCTTAGATGCCAAGATTTTAAAAGCTATTGAAGAGCAACACTATACCGATCCCACTCCTATCCAACAACAAGCTATTCCCGTAATACTGTCAGGTAAAGATTTAATGGCTAGTGCCCAAACTGGTACCGGTAAAACTGCTGGTTTTGGTTTACCAATATTGCAAAAATTGCATCAAATGCAATTAAGAAATTCAGCTAAATCAGAACCGAAAAAAGGTAAACGCCCTTTATATGCCTTAATTTTAGCTCCAACACGTGAGCTAGCCGCGCAAATAGGTGAAAATATTCGTGATTATAGTCGTTATTTATCTATTCGTTCATTAGTAGTATTTGGTGGTGTTAGTATTAATCCTCAAATGATGAAACTTCGCGGTGGGGTGGATATTTTAATTGCCACTCCAGGACGATTATTAGATTTAGTGCACCAAAATGCTGTCGATCTTTCGCCAGTAAAATTTCTAGTTCTTGATGAGGCTGATCGTATGTTAGATATGGGCTTTATCCATGATATCCGCCGCGTGATTGCTAAATTACCGAAAAAACGCCAAAATTTACTTTTTTCTGCCACCTTTTCTGACGAGATAAAAGGATTAGCGAATACCATCTTAAATTCGCCTGAATCGATTGCTGTGGCGAAAACCAATAGTGCATCTGAGCAAATTACGCAATATGTGCATCGGGTGGATAAGCGTCGTAAGCGTGAATTGCTCTCTTATTTAATTGGCAAAAATCAATGGCAACAGGTGTTAATTTTTACGCGAACCAAATATGGCGCTAACCATCTAGCAGAACAGTTAACCAAAGATGGCATTAAAGCATCAGCAATTCATGGTAATAAGAGTCAGGGCGCCAGAACGAAAGCGTTAGCTGATTTTAAGTCGGGACAAATACGAGCATTAGTCGCTACAGATATCGCCGCCAGAGGATTGGATATTGAGTTATTACCTTATGTTATTAATTATGAGCTGCCACAAGTAGCAGAAGATTATGTTCATCGAATTGGTCGAACAGGGCGAGCGCAAAATCAAGGCCAAGCTATATCGCTGGTTTGTATTGATGAACTTCCTCAATTAAAATCAATTGAGAAATTACTTAGAAAGCCGATTCCAGAAATTTTTACTCAAGGATTTGAAGTCGATCCTCGAATTAAAGCGGAGCCAGTCAAAAAAGCGCCAGCCAGACGAGCTCCAACAAAAAGAAGAAGTGCTGATAAATCTCGAACTTCTAAAAATCATCAGAATAGTATGAAGCAATCAAGCCATCATACACATTCTAAAACTAACTAAATTATTAAAAAGCAGAAGGATATTATTATGGCTAAGGTTAATCGCAGTCGTCGTTTAAGAAAAAAATTACATATTGAAGAATTTAAAGAGTTAGGTTTTACTGTAAGCTGGTCATTTGACGAAGGTACCAATGAAGAAACCATCGATAACGTTGTCGATCAATTTATCGTTGAAGCAATACAAGCTAATGGTTTGGCTTACGAAGGAAGTGGTTATTTGACTTGGAAGGGAATTATTTGTACCCAAAAATTAGGTAATTGTACTGAAGAGGACCGTGACAATGTCACTAAATGGCTTGAGAGTCATGGTTTAAAAAATGTTAAAACCAGCGCTTTAATCGATATTTGGTGGGATGAATTAGATTTTTAATTCTTTAATTATCATGAATAAAAATAGCCACTTATGTGGCTATTTTTATTGATTTGCATGCTGCTTTATTCTATGCCTTGACTTCGTAAGTAATCTTCATAGTTTCCGGTATAATCAATCACTTTTTCTGGCGTGATTTCAATAATACGGCTAGCCAGTGAGCTGACAAATTCACGGTCATGCGATACAAAAAATAACGTTCCTTGATAAAGCTCTAATGCCATATTTAATGATTCGATCGATTCCATATCAAGGTGATTGGTAGGTTCATCCATGACAATGATATTTGGTCGTTGCATCATCAATTTGCCAAACAGCATACGGCCTTTTTCACCACCAGATAGAACTTTAACTTGCTTTTTAATATCATCTTGGGTGAACAATAATCGACCTAAAATACTTCGTACCGCTTGTTCATCATCATTAGGTTGTTTCCATTGACTCATCCATTCAAATACAGTTAAGTCCTGTTCAAACTCATATTCATGATCTTGCGCATAATAACCAATATTGGCATTTTCTGACCATTTTATATCACCTTGTTCTGGCGTTAATTCATTCATCAATGTTTTGAGTAGGGTAGTTTTACCGATACCGTTAGTCCCTAAAATTGCTACTTTTTCGCCAACTTCTACCATGAGATTAAGATTTTTAAATAAAGGACCATTGTCGAAACCTTTAGTGAGGTTTTCTACCACTAGTGCATTACGAAATAGTTTTTTATCTTGCTCAAAGCGAATAAATGGGTTTTGTCGGCTGGATGCCTTGACTTCTTCCAATTTTATTTTTTCAATTTGTCTTGCTCGTGATGTTGCTTGTTTTGATTTAGCGGCATTAGCGCTAAAGCGACTGACGAAGGATTGTAATTCACTTATTTGTGCTTTCTTTTTCGCATTATCAGCTAATAAACGTTCTCTTGCTTGAGTAGCAGCAGTCATATAATCATCGTAATTGCCAGGATAAATACGAAGTTCACCATAATCCATATCGGCCATATGGGTACAGACCATGTTAAGAAAATGGCGATCATGCGATATGATGATCATGGTGCTTTCACGTTCATTTAAGGTATCTTCCAACCAACGGATAGTATCAATATCTAAGTTATTGGTTGGTTCGTCGAGTAATAAAATATCCGGATTTGAAAATAGCGCTTGGGCTAATAATACCCGTAGTTTCCAACCTGGAGCAATTTCACTCATTAGGCCATAATGTTGTTCGATAGGAATACCAACTCCAAGCAATAATTCACCAGCTCTCGCCTCCGCACTATAACCATCCATTTCGGCATATTGGGTCTCTAAATCAGCGACTTTAAAACCGTCTTCCTCACTCATTTCTGCTAACGAGTAAATGCGATCACGTTCTTGCTTGATTTGCCATAATTCTGTATGTCCCATAATTACGGTATCGAGAACAGTAAACTCCTCGAAAGCAAATTGATCTTGGCGTAATTTACCCAATCTTTCATGTGGATCAAGCGATACATTGCCTGAAGTTGGCACTAAATCGCCACCAATAATTTTCATAAAGGTGGATTTACCACTCCCATTGGCACCAATTAATCCATAACGATTACCATTACCAAATTTGACAGAAATATTTTCAAATAGTGGCTTACTGCCGAATTGCATTGTGATATTGCTTGTTGTTAACACTGATAATTACTCTCGAATTGATTTGCAACTAAACCATAAAGCTCTTTATGAGATTTAAAGTAACTGGCAAAAATGTGATATAGCTCACATTATGCCATAATAATGACTTTTTTAGCAGTTTAGTTGTTAATTTGTACTTAAAAAGGTTTGTTCAGCAAAATTTTTTACCATTGGTAAACATTTGGTTTTAATTATTGTTTACATTATTAAAACGAATTGTTACCATGCCTGACTTTTTATTTTCGGTACAAGTTTGCTATGTATTACCTTATTTTTGTCACCATTGTTTGGTCGTTTTCATTTAGTTTTATTGCGGTTTATTTAAGTGGTCAAGTTGATACTTGGTTTGCGGTAGTCATGCGCGTTTTGCTGGCTTTTATTACCTTTATTCCTTTTTTACGTTTTAAAAATGTCTCTGTAAAGCAGATGTTGCTTTTGATGGGAGTAGGTGCATGCCAATTAGGAATTATGTACTTCTTTTATTACAACTCATTCCAATATATTTCGGTACCAGAGGTTTTATTATTTACCATTTCAACACCAATTTATGTCACTATTATTTATGATTTACTGCAAGGGCATCGACTAAGACTTAATTATTTATTAACGGCCATTATAGCGGTCATTGGTGCGGCAATTATCCGTTATGACCACATCAGTCGTGATTTTATCATTGGCTTTTTATTAATTCAGGGTGCCAATATCGTCTTTGCTTTAGGGCAAGTCGGCTATAAACGTATTATGGAACTCTATCCATTACCGCAACATCAAGCTTTTGCTTGGGTCTATTTTGGCGCAATAGTTGTAGCAACTATTGGTTGGTTATTATTTGGTAATGCTGACAAACTGCCTACCACTCAATTACAGTGGGGGATTATTATTTGGTTAGGTGTTGTGGCTTCGGGATTATGTTATTTCTTATGGAATTTAGGCGCGACTAAAGTCGATTCTGGTACACTGGCGATTATGAATAATTTGGTTATTCCGGCTGGTATTTTAGTTAATGTTGTTATTTGGCACCAATCAATAGATTGGGGCCGATTCACTGTTGGTAGTGCGGTTATTGTTTTTGCTTTGATTTTACACCATAAGTTCAAAAATTTTGCGGTGAAATAAGTTTATCTTAAGCAAAAGGTAACTGTAACATTATTGATAGAATTAACGGTGTTGTTATCGATGACAACGCCGTTGATATCAATAAGCTAGATGCGATAGGTCCTTGTAATACCTCAAACTGTCTTGCCATCATATAGCAATTTATAGCTATTGATACTGAACTTAATAATACAATAACTTGTAGCTCTAAAACAGGTAATCCTAACAATTTACCTAGTATATAGGTCGCAATTGGTAACACAAATAGTTTGATAATACAGATTGCTATAGTGATATGTAAATCGTTACGAATTTTATATTCAGCCAGCCCCATACCTAATACGATTAATGATAGTGGTGCGGTCATATCACTGACCATTTTGGTCGATTTTTCGATAAATATAGGTAAAGGTATACCAGAGTAATTAACGGCCATACCGACAAATATACCGATGATGATTGGATTTTTCGATACATTTTTAAAGGCTTTGATAAAACCTTTGCTTGATAGTTTACCCATTTGCACAAATTCAATGGATACTGTTGCTAAAGTCCATAAAATTAAAGCATTAAATATTACGATAATGGCGACTATAGGAATCGCTTTTTCACCCAATAACATATTAATAATTGGAATACCAACAAATACCGTATTTGTGTAAATTCCACCCATAGCAAACATGGTACTTTCAGAACCATTAAGTTTAAAAAATTTAACCGCAATAAAGCAACTCAAGGCAAAAACAATAAATGAGCCACCAAAAAATACTAATAAAAGATTAATATCGATTTCTGAATGTTCAGAAAAGTGGCTCATAATTTGAAAGAGCATAATTGGGAAAGCAATATAAAAAGTGAATTTAGTTACACTATCGGTTACCGTTTTTTGCCAACGGCCCATTTTTACAGCAATATAACCTAACAAAATTAAGATAAATAAAGGTAAGGTGGTTAAAAACTGTTGCCATAATGTGATTAAAAATTCCATCTTAATATATCTTTCTATGCATGTTTTCTGGTGAAGTACCATTCTAATTCAGTTGAGCGATTAGAATCAAATTGATAGCCATCTAAATTAAAACTTTTAATATCATTATAATTATTAATGTTATTTTTTATAATAAATCGACTCATTAATCCGCGTGCTTTTTTGGCGTAAAAGCTGATCACTTTATAATCATCTTTGGTTTTATCTAAAAATATCGGTTGAATAATTTTGCCATTTAGGTGTTTAACTTGTATCGCTTTAAAGTATTCATTAGAGGCTAAATTAATTAAAGTTGGTTGAGATGATTTTGCTAACTCTTCATTGAGTTTATCGGTTAAGCTTTCTCCCCAAAATTGGTAAAGATTAGTATTGTTACCATTTTTTAACCGAATACCCATTTCTAAACGGTAAGGTTGAATTAAATCAAGTGGCCTTAATAAGCCATATAACCCAGACAGAATACGTAAATGCGATTGCGCAAATTGCAAGTCACTAGCAGTAAAATCTTCAACATGTAGACCTTCGTATACATCGCCTTTAAACGCTAGAATCGCTTGTCTGGCATTTTGTAAATTAAAATCAGGATGCCAATTCTGGAATCTTTCATAATTGACTGCCGCAAGTTTGGGGCTGATAGACATTAATTTAGCTAAATCATTGCTAGTTAGCTTTTTACAAACAGTAATAAGTTGTTTTGTTGCCTCTAAACATTCGGGTAGGGTATGGGTTGTAGAGATTAATGGACTTTGATAGTCAAGGGTTTTGGCTGGAGAGATGATAGTTAGCATAAAGAGTGTTACCTATTGTGTTTTGTGCGAATAGGGTTTATTTTACCTGTAATCTTAGCAAATAAGGAGAATAAATATGAATAGTACCAAAAAAGAAATACATGATATTCGATCTTGGGCAAATATTCGTGAAACCTCTATTGAAATTGCCGAGGCTATTTTTGAACTCGCTAATGATGATGAAAAATTAGCAGAACAAATTTGGGAAGAAGGTAGCGATGAAGTCTTAAAACTTGCCTTTTCCAAAACTAAAGCAGACAAGCTCTTTTGGGGTGAACAAACCATTGAGCGCAAAAACGTATAATTTTTTATGAAACTAACATTTTTAGGAACGAGTGCTGGGTCACCAACAGCTGAACGTAATGTAAGTAGTGTTATGCTTGATCTCCGACAAGAACGAGGGCGATTATGGCTGTTTGATAGTGGTGAAGCAACGCAAATGCAAATGCAAAAGGCCAATTTTAGTTTAGCCAAATTGGAGATGATATTTCTGACTCATTTGCATGGTGATCATCTGTTTGGTTTACCTGGTGTGTTGACTACTCGTTCTTTAATGCAAAACCAATCATCATTAACGTTAGTTGGACCTAAAGGTATTAAACAATTTATTCAAACAGTGATTGAAATTAGTTCTTCATGGCTTACTTACCCTTTAAATATTATTGAACTTGAACAAGATAGCTTAGTGTTTGAAGATAATAAATTTCGCGTCGACGCCAAATTATTACAACATCGAGTCCCTTGTTTTGGTTATCGTATTGTTGAAAAGGATCTTCCTGCAACGCTGGATATTGATAAATTAAAAAAAGATAACATCCAAATAGGTTCACATTATGCTCATTTAAAAGAAGGTTTAACCGTTACTTTAGAAGATGGTAGAACAATTAATGGTAAGGATTATCAAGGCGATATTAAGCAAGGCAAAAAAGTAGCTATTTTGGGTGATACCATCCCTTGTCAAGCATCCATTGATTTAGCTGAAAACGTCGATTTATTAGTGCATGAGGCCACTCAAGAGCAAGCTCTTGAGGCAAAAGCCATTGAACGTGGGCACTCAACGACAATACACGCTGCCAATATAGCTAAGCAAGCTAATGCTAAAAGGTTAATCATAACGCATATTAGCCCTAGATATAGTATTCAAGATAATCAAAAACTGGTTAATGAAGCTAGGAGCATCTTTGCTAATACTGAAATTGCTACTGATTTTGCCACTTTTCAAGTTTAATCAATCACGCCGACTTTGTCGGCTATTACTAATAAAACTAATTAAAGCCAAAACTATAACTATAACAATAATTAAAACATGACTTTTCTTGTATATTTTTACTAAATCAAGATGACTATATTTGTAAAAAATATTGAGGAGTCTATACCGTCTTAAGATGAAAATGATTCATTAATATCATTTAGTATCACTATTTACAGAAAATTTTTATTTATGATTGTAGTGGTTAGATAACTTTATAAATAAATTTTATTAAGTGATAAATGTAGGATGAAAAAGTAAGTTTTTGTAAAAAATATTGAGGAGTGTATACCGTCTTAATATAAAAATAATGAATTATTGTGCTTTAATAGCATTAAGCTGATTCGCCGACATTGCCGGCGAATGTACTTTTTATAAACAAAAATCTTTAATTAAATTTTCAATGGTTAATTTGGTCGGTTTTAAGAAATCCATTGAAATAAATTCATCCGGTTGATGAGCTTGCTCAATCGAGCCCGGTCCTAAAACGATGGTTGGGGCGATTTGATTTAAATATGGTGCTTCAGTACTGTAGTTAACGGTTTGCGCAGTGTGACCAACCAGTTTTTCGATATGATTTAATGCTGGGTGATCTTTTTTGCATTCATAGCCCGGTATTGGTGATACCTCATATTCGATGGAAACTCGATTAGGATATTGGTCCATAACGGGTTGTAATGCTTCACAAAGGGCATTATAAAGTGAGTCAATATCGTTATCTGGTAAAACCCGAATATCAATAATCAATTCACAACAGCCACAAATACGATTAGCTGCATCACCACCATGAATAACACCAAGATTCATGGTTGGATAAGGTACGCTAAAGCCATCATTATGATATTGTTGTTTGAATTTTTGCTTCAAAATAAGTAATCTTTCAATCACTAAATGCATGATTTCGATAGCATTAATACCTTTGTCTGGATCACTTGAATGGCCTGACTTACCAATAACTCTAATTGAATTAGATATAAATCCTTTATGAGCACGAATAGGAATCAATGAAGTAGGTTCGCCGATAATCGTGCAGTCTGGTTGTAGTTGCGTTTGTTGGGCAAAAAATGAAGCACCAGCCATTGATGTCTCTTCGTCTGCGGTGGCTAATACATAAATTGGTTTGGTTAATGTCTTAAGATCGATATCACGCAATGCATCTAATATAAATGCAAAAAATCCTTTCATATCTGCAGTGCCTAGCCCATAAAGCTTATTATTTTCTTCGGTTAACTTGAATGGATCTTTGCTCCATTGTCCATCATCAAAAGGCACTGTATCACTATGACCACTTAATAATAGGCCGCCTTGAGTTTTATTGTCACTATTGGAATAGGTGGCTAGCATATTAAATTTATTACGAGTATTTGGTACAGGTTGAATGTCAATTGTAAAGCCTAAATCAGCAAACCATTGCGCTAATTTGTCAATTAGTGGCTTATTGGAATAATCTAATTTTTCATTGGTTACATTACTGATAGTTGGAGTGGATATTAATTCATTATAAATTGTCAAAAAAGAAGGAAGAGCCATAAAATCACCTTTATTAAATAAGTCATAACGCTGAGAAAAATATATTTAATTACTATATTTCCTTACAACACTGCTAGCAATATCTTGTTGCTATTTTGTTAGACGGTTATTGATTAGCAACTAATTGTTTCATCATTGAATATTTCGCTACTACTATAGTTAAAGATAGACTAAATATTATTTGTCATTATTGATATAATAACTTATTTTAAGGCTACTCAAAGTAAAAAATTATTATTAATCACTAATAAGGAAATAGACAGTGAAGATTAAATCATTATGTTTTATTGGTTTACTCATGCCATTTTTCGCAAATGCGCAAAATCCATCATTTGATGATGATTTTAGTCATTTATTAAAAAGCTTTACCCAATGTGATAAGACTTTTTTTTCGGATTTAAATCAAAAAAAATATCGTAATTATTTTCCAATCGTAACTTTACCAAATGGTTATAGCAAATTTGTCACTAAATTAAATAATAATCCTAGAAAAAGTAGACTTACATTTGATCCTCCAATTATCTTTAATGGTTTGAAAATAGAAGGCTTTGAACAATCTGAATATATTTACGATGAACATCTGAAGTACTATTTTTGGGGATTTAACACCGATAATACCTTTGAAGAGATTAAAAGTGCGCTCTCATGGGTTGATTGGCAAATATCGGCAGATAATACACTTAATATTGCCAATGCATTATTTTATAAAAATGGTGTTTGGTCTGACAATAAACATGTATTAAACAATACCAGTCCGGTTAAAGGTACTGCCGAGAACATATTGTTTCTTGAAACTGATAATATTATTGGAAAAGTGACGATTCAATGTACTATTCAAGGTGATATTCCATTAAAAGAATTAAGACGTTTTAGACCGGATTTATGATCTTTTTCAAGATAATCGTTTAACATATTATAAAATAACTCCAAATTAATTTTATATTGATTTGGAGTTTAGTTTTTTTTATTAACCTCATTCTATTGACTAAATCAATAATATATTAAAATAATTTTCAATTAAATTAATTGGATATTCATTTTTTTTGCTTTTCTTTATAAATCATCATCTACGTTTATTGTGATCTCTATTTAAAATTATAAATGACCTTTTTTAGCTTTTACTGCGTTTGTCTTGCGAGTTGATATTATTTATAAAATACATTTGTTATGATGAGCATATTGAAAATAAATCGATTCTAACGATTAAATTTTTCGTTAAGTTATATTATAGATTTGTCACTTTAGAATAAGGTGTTATTCATGAAACAAATAAACAAAAAATGGATTGTTATTGCAGTTGTAGTTGTTATTATTGGTTTTATTTTGTGGCAGCAATTTAAGCCTGATGGCTATGGTGCTGATTTTACTAGTGGCAACGGACGTATCGAAGCTACTGAAATCAATATCTCTACCAAATTAGCCGGTAGAATTGAAAAGATTAATGTTGAAGAGGGCGATTTTGTCACTGCAGGCCAACCGCTAGTCATTATGCAAACTGATACGTTACAAGCGCAATTAAATGAAGCCCAAGCTCAACATCGACAAGCTATGAGTAATGAAGCGACATCAAAAGCACAAGTAGCTTTAAAAATGAGTGATAAAGTTGCTGCTTTAGCTGGTGTTACACAAAGAGAAAGTGACTTAGATATAGCCAATAAGCATTTACAACGTACTGCTGCACTTTATCAAAAAGGAGCGATTTCAGTACAACAATTTGATGATGATACTGCTAAAGTAAATAGTGCCAAAGCCGCATTAGATTCAGCTAAATCACAAGTTACTGCTGCCGATGCAGCGATTGAAGCTGCTCAAGCTGGTGTAGAAAGCGCTAAATCAGCGATAAATGTAGCGTTAGCGAATATTAATCAAATTCAAGCTGATATTAATGATAGTACCTTAACCGCTCCTGTTGATGGCCGTATTCAATATCGTATAGCCCAACCAGGTGAAGTTTTATCTTCAGGTGGAAAAGTATTAAATCTAGTCAATCTATCCGATGTCTATTTGACTTTCTTTTTGCCAGAAACAATTGCGGGGAAAGTGGGTATTGGTGATGAAGTTAGGCTAGTGCTTGATGCTCTTCCAGATAAAGCTATTTCTGCCAAAGTTTCGTTTGTATCTAGTGTGGCACAATTTACGCCTAAAACAGTTGAAACCAAAGATGAACGTCAAAAGTTGATGTTTAGAGTTAAAGCACAATTAAGTCCAGAATTGTTAAGATGTTATATTACTCATGTTAAAACCGGTCTTCCTGGCGTTGCATGGGTTAGACTTGATCCTAATACGGAGTGGCCTTCAGGTTTATCTGATGTTGCAAAATGCCAAACAAAATAATTGGAGATAGCATATGTCAGAATCGGATAAAAAGGATTTGAGGTTACTTGATGAAGGTAAAACCATTGAAGATGCAGTTGTCAATGTCAGTAATGTAACATTACATTATAAAAAAACTTGTGCACTCAAGGATGTCAGTATTGCTATCCCACCAAGATGTATGGTGGGATTGATCGGTCCCGATGGAGTGGGTAAATCTAGTCTATTATCTTTGATAGCCGGCGCGCATGTCATCCAAGAGGGATTAGTTTACGTTTTAGATGGGGATATGAAAGATAAATCACATCGTCAAAACGTATGTACCCGTATTGCTTATATGCCACAAGGATTAGGTAAAAACCTTTATCCTACACTGTCAGTCGAAGAAAATTTACAATTTTTTGCCCGTCTATTTGGTAATGATGCCGCCGAAAGACGGCGACGTATTGATGAGTTAACTAAAAGCACTGGTTTATATCCTTTTCTATCTCGGCCTGCGGGTCGTCTTTCTGGCGGAATGAAACAAAAGGTAAGTTTATGTTCGGCTTTGATTCATGATCCTGATTTACTTATTCTTGATGAACCAACAACCGGTGTTGATCCGCTTTCTCGTGCACAATTTTGGCAACTCATTAATAAAATCCGTGAGCAACGTCCACAAATGAGTGTTATTGTTGCTACTGCGTATATGGATGAGGCACAAAACTTTGATTGGTTAGTGGCAATGTATGGCGGTAAGATCCTCGAAACAGGTACACCACAAGCACTGTTAGCCAAAACAGGGAAAGATAATTTAGATGATGCTTTTATTCAATTAATGCCTGAAGATGCTAGAGAAGGTTATCAGGCCGTTGAAATCCCACCATTAGATTTAAATCAAGATTTAAAAGTAGCAATCGAAGCCAAAGGATTAACTAAGCAATTTGGCGATTTTATTGCGGTTGATCACGTTAATTTCTCTATAAAGCAAGGCGAGATTTTTGGCTTTTTAGGATCAAATGGTTGCGGTAAATCAACCACCATGAAGATGTTAACCGGTCTATTACCTATTTCATCAGGTGAAGCGTGGTTATTTGGTAAACCAGTTGATGCCAGTGATATTAATGTAAGACGTCATTTAGGTTATATGTCGCAGGCGTTCTCACTTTATAGTGAATTGACGGTTGAGCAAAACCTCGTGTTACATGCTCGTCTATTTGGTATTGAAGAAAGTAAAATACCAGCACGAGTCGAGGAGTTAGTTAAGCGTTTTGGTCTGGAAAATGAATTGAAAAGTTTGCCAGATAGTCTACCGTTAGGCGTTAAGCAAAGACTTTCTTTATCGGTTGCTGTGGTGCATAATCCTGAAATTCTTATTCTCGATGAACCTACCTCTGGGGTCGATCCGATTGCTCGTGATGACTTTTGGCGTTTAATTATTGAACTATCGCGAAAAGATAAAGTTACCGTATTTATCACCACCCATTTTATGAATGAAGCGGCGCGTTGTGATAGGATTTCGTTAATGCATGCTGGTAAGGTTTTAGCCAGCGATACGCCAGATAATATTATTCATTCTAAAGATGCGAAAACTCTTGAAGAGGCCTTTATTCAATATTTAGTTGATGCTGGCGCTGATGATACAAACAATGATGAAAAAGCTAGCGAAATGCCTAAAGCCGTAACTAATGATAACGAGCAAGTTAAAGTCAATGCGCATCATCTACAAGGGTTCAGTCTAACTCGTTTGATTGGTTGTTTGTGGCGTGAAACACTTGAGTTATCCCGCGATCCATTGCGCGCTTTATTAGCACTATTAGGTTCAGCGATATTAATGTTGGTGATGGGCTATGGTATCACGATGGATGTTGAGGATTTAAATTTTGCAGTATTAGATCGTGATCAAACGATCACCAGTCAAAACTATATTACTAATTTATCTGGCTCCAAGCGTTATTTTATCGAGAAACCGCCAATCACAGATTATGATGATATGGATCATAGGATGAGAAGTAATGAGATAGCGTTGGCTATTGAAATTCCCCCTAATTTTGGCCGTGATATTCTACGCGGTGATCCAGTTAATATCGGTATCTGGATTGATGGCGCCATGCCATTACGTGCCGACACAATTAAAGGATATGTACAAGGTATGCACCTTGCTTGGTTAAGTGACAAAATCAAAACCACTACCGGCACCGCATCTAGCTCATTGGCAAATATTGAGACCCGCTATCGTTATAATCCGGATATTAAAAGTTTGCAAGCGATGGTTCCTGCGGTCATTCCTATTTTACTCTTAATGATTCCGTCAATGTTAGCAGCATTATCCGTAGTGCGTGAAAAAGAGATGGGATCAATAATTAACTTATATGTAACGCCTGTTACTCGAACTGAGTTTTTATTAGGTAAACAGGTTCCTTATATTGTTATTTCGATGCTTAGCTTTTTATTGCTGTTGCTTATGGCGGTTACGATATTTGGTGTACCGATAAAAGGCAGTTTGCTAACTTTATGTTTAGCTGGATTAGCTTATTGTATCATTGCTACTGGCTTTGGTTTACTTGCTTCGACGGTAACACGTAGCCAAATTGCGGTTATCTTTTTAACCTGTGTTGGTACTATGTTACCAGCGATACAATTTTCGGGATTACTCAATCCAGTAGCATCACTAGAAGGGAGTGGGCGATATATTGGTGAAGTCTATCCAACTACCCATATGCTTATTATTGCTCGGGGTGTTTTCAATAAGGCATTAGGATTTTTTGATTTACATAACTCAATATTTACCTTACTGATCACTATTCCGATTATACTTGGTGCAAGTATATTCCTCCTCAAGAAACAAGAAGGATAGATATTATGCAAAGTTTTATTAATATTTATCGCTTAGGTATTAAAGAGTTATGGGGATTGATTCGTGATCCAATCATGTTATTATTAATCGCCTACTGCTTTACGCTGGATATTTATACCGCAGCTACCGCAACTTCAGACTCACTTCATCATGCTTCAATTGCGGTGGTTGATGAAGATGATTCGCCTTTATCAAGGCAAATTATCGCAGCGCTTTATCCGCCAATGTTTAATAAACCAGTTAAATTAAATTCAATGGATGAAGTTGATCGCGGAATGGATACTGATAGTTATACTTTTGCATTAAATATACCACCTAATTTTCAACGTGATGTGTTAAATAACCAAAGTCCAGAAATTCAACTGAATATTGATGCAACCCGAATGGGGCAGGCTTTTGTAGGTAATGGTTATATTACGCAAATTGTCACCAGCGAAATAACTAAATACTTTAATCAAATTGATAAACCAACCAGTTTGCCGGTCAATATTGAGGTTCATGCAGCCTTTAATCCTAATTTAACCCGTTCTTGGTTTGGTTCTGTCATGGAGATTATTAATATAGTTACCACATTGTCGATTATTTTAACCGGTGCAGCGTTAATGAAAGAGCGCGAGCATGGTACTATCGATCACTTGCTATCAATGCCTGTGACACCATTTCAAATTATGATCTCAAAAGTTTGGTCAATGGGGTTGGTGGTACTAGTTTCGACTTGGGGTGCATTGTTAGTCGTTGTTCATGGTTGGTTAAATGTGCCAATTGAGGGCTCGATTACCTTATTTTTAGTTGGTGCTGCTTTGCATTTATTCGTGACAACGTCACTCGGTATCTTTATGGCAACCGTGGCTAAATCAACCGCACAATTTGCGATGCTATTTATTTTGATTCTTTTACCGTTACAGATGCTTTCTGGTGGTAGTACGCCAAGAGAAAGTATGCCTGAAGTGGTGCAAAATATTATGTTATTTGCACCTACCACCCATTTTGTCGAATTAGGGCAAGCAATTTTATATCGAGGGGCTGGTTTAAGTGTGGTTTGGACCTCGTATGCGTGGTTATTAGGAATCGGTAGTGTGTTTTTCCTTATTGCACTGAAACGCTTTCGTAGTTCAATTGTTAATATGGGCTCTTAATTTTATGAATAATAAAAGTGCAAAAATTAACTTTATTTGCACTTAATAATTTAAATTATTAAAGTTTTTTATGAAAAAGATTCATTTACTAAAATATAGTATCGCAATTGTAGCTGTTATTACTGTTCCTTTTGCACAGGCTATGACGCTTGATGAAGTTTTCGGTGAAATTGATAATAAGGCGGCTGAATTTATAGCCACCTATAATCAAGAACATCATACTAATTTACATACACTTGAAGCAAATAGAAAATTTTACGCATCTAACTGCCTTTTACCATTAAAGGTAAAGTGGCATAAAATACGCTTAGGCTTAAAAAATCTTCCTCATAAATATGGGCTTTCAATTTCTTGTGAAAAATCTATTAATAGTGATTATAGAAAATGGGATGTATATGTTGATGTAAGAAATGAACAAGGTAATTCAATTCAATCGATTGATTAAATTATTATCTTAGCGGTTAACCAGTTATCTATTTTACCAAAGGTAACTCATCCCAACGAGTCGTATATCGTTGGCTAAGTCGCTCTCGCTTGATTTGCCATGCAGCAGTTTGTCTGATACCACCTAAGTGAATAGTATTTTTTCCCATTTTCTGATTGATGTCATCTATGGTTTTCATTAATTGTTCACTTTTGTGTTTTTCAGTTGCTGATGTTTCAGCAGTAAATAAATCCGATTGACAATAATTATCTTTAGTTTTTAAATCAAGTAACATCACACCTGATTTCATAAATAAAAAACCTGGTTTATAAATGGATTGTAACCCTTTTTGGGCAGCATGAATGATAATTCTTGAATCATCGCTCGCCGATAATAATGGCACCACAACTGACGGATTATATTGCGCTAATTCAGGTCGAAATCGATTAGTTTTTAAAAACACCAGTACGGCATTAGCAACTGATTTTTGCTTTCTCAATTTTTCTGCGCCACGGCTTGCATGTACACGGATTGCTTCTTGTATATCAAATAGATTATTGGTTAAATGGCCAAAACTACGTGATGTCATAATATTTTTTTTAGCTGTATGTAGATCATCTAATTCAATACAATTTATACCACGTAGCTCAAGTACGGTACGCTCAAGGACAACTGAAAAAGACTGTCTAATTTGTTTTAAATTTGTTTGGTGTAAATCCCAAGCGGTGTGAATACCTAATACTTTTAACCGTTGCGCAATTCGCCAACCAACCCCCCATATATCTTCAACTGAGAATTGCTTTAAGATAGTTATTTTTTCTTCCTGAGCCGTCGGAAAACAATAAACACCTTGATGAATAGGTTGTTTTTTGGCGATATGATTAGCTAACTTTGCTAGCGTGCGAGTTGCGGCAATCCCGATACTGACTGGGATACCTGTATCACGTTTTACTATTGCTTTTAAATTTTGACAATGATTTAAAGCATGGCTAAACCCGTTTAGATGAATGAAAACTTCATCGATCGAATAGAGTTCGATATCCGCAGTATAATGACGAACGGTATCAAATACTCGCTGACTCATATCTCCATAAAGCTCATAATTAGAGCTTAATAAGGTAATTTTTTTTTGAATATGGGGTGGAATTTGATAGGCCGGCATACCCATAGCGACTAATGGTTTTAATTCATTAGAACGAGCGATTACACAACCATCATTATTAGAAAGAATACCAATTGGTTTTCCTTCTAATTTGGGATTAAATACTCGCTCACAAGATGCGTAAAAATTATTACAATCAATTAAGCCAATCATCAGTGTCCTCGTTTACGTAGGGAATGAATGGTATGTATTACCACTCCCCAAATATGCACGTCTTTGCCAGCTAATGAAATAGGTGGATAAAGTTTATTGCCAGACAATAAATGATGTTCGCCATTGATAAAACTTAAACATTTACAGGTTAATTCACCATCCACAGCAGCAACAACAATATCATCTACTTTTGGTTGTAAAGATCGGTCGACAACAAGGAGATCACCACTATAAATGCCATAATCAATCATTGAGTCACCAATTGCTTTAATATAGTAAGTTGCACTAGGATGCTTCACTAAATGACTGGTTAGATCCAGTTTTGTTTCTAAATAATCATCAGCAGGAGATGGAAATCCAGCTCTTACTGGTGTATCAACTAAAGGTAAATAAGCAGTGAGCGAACTATTAGCTTGCCCAAGGACAACACAATATTTATTCAAGAAAAGACTCCGAAAAATTAATAAAAACGAATAGTGCTGGATAATTCGTATTAAAAAACAATATATGTATAAATATACAGTATAAAATTCTTAATTCAATAAAAATGAGTGTAAAAAAATAAAAATAGATGATTAAAATAGGTATTAAATTACTATCGATAAGTGATATTCACTGATAAAAATAATCATGATTAATGTTGTTATTTATACGGCTAATGACTAATATTAATGATAACTAGTTTTATAAATTATATTTTTTGAGGATAGGGATGAGGATATGATGAAATACAGTTTATTGTTTTTATCGGTGTTAAGTTGTTTAGCATCTTCTGCTTATGCGACTTCCGCGAAAGCTAATGTCGAAGAGCGTTGTCACGCATTGGCAAATTTGAAATTAGAGAATGCTAAAGTAGTAAGTAGCGAAATAATTGCCGATCGTTTTTCACCAAGTTCTAAATTGGCTGATACTTTAAGAGGTGCTAAAGCTAAAGAAATTGTTGATTTACCGCAGATTTGTCGCGTCGAATTATCCATTGAACCGGCTATTAATGTCGAAGTTTGGTTGCCTACTAATTGGAATCAGCGATTACAAGCAATAGGTGGTGGTGGATATGCAGGATTTATACCATTTGATAAATTAGCCGTAGCGGCTAAAAATGGTTATGTTGCTGCCGCTACAGATACTGGACATACAGGTAATTTAGTGGAAGGCAAATTTGTCTTTAAAGATGGTAAATTACAGGCCGATTCGATAACTGATTTTGCTTATCGTAGTGTACATGAGATGACTGTAAAAACCAAACAAGTCATAGCGTCATATTATGGTCAAGCTGCTAATTATGCATATTGGAATGGTTGTTCAACTGGTGGAAGACAAGGGCTAATGGAAGCACAAAGGTATCCGGCTGATTATGATGGTTTGTATATTGCAGCACCAGCAATCCATTGGGATAAATTTGTACCAGCAGAAATATGGCCTCAAATTGTTATGCAACAAGAGCTAGGTAAACCGATCGATAACGATAAACTGGAAAAAGTTAGAAAAGCGATTATTGAACTGGCTGATGAAAAAGATGGTATTAAAGATGGCCTAGTTAGTGATCCAGCAGCAGTAGAAATCAGCGATGAATTGCTAAATAAAGCAGGACTTGATAAGGACGAAGTTCTCACACTAAGAAAAATTTGGCAAGGACCAACAGATCAAAATGGCAAATCTTTATGGTTTAGCATTGAACCGACTGCACCACTTGATGTTTTAGCTAGTAATAAAGGGCCTTTTCCTATTCCAGAGGATTATTTAAAGTATTGGATTAAACAAGATCCTAATTTTGACTGGAAAACATTAGGTTACAGCGGTTTTGATAACTATTTTAATGAATCAGTAGAGTTATTCCGTCCAATAATGGGAACTGATAATGCCGATTTGAGCCAATTTAAAAAATTGGGTGGCAAAATGATTATTTGGCATGGTTTGAATGATCGCCTGATCGCACCGAAAGGAACAATTCAATATTATAATAATGTATTGAAGATTATGGGCGGTAAAGATTCAGTCGATGATTTTGCAAAACTCTACCTAGCTCCTGGTGTTGATCATTGTAATGGTGGTGATGGCCCAGATAAAATTAATGGTTTTGAGTCGCTCGTTAATTGGGTTGAGAAAAAACAAGCGCCAAACAGATTAACTGCCCAAAAAATTGAAAATGGTCAGGTTACCATACAACGTCCTTTATGCCAATATCCACAAAAAACGATTTATCAAGGTAAAGGGGATACGAATAATCCTGAAAACTTTATCTGTCAGTAATTAAATCATTAGCTAACCAATATATTTGGTTAGCTTTTTTATCCTTGCAAAAATAACTATTCAAATAATGACTAATTTTGCCGTTTTCTCGCTCGACAAATCGCTTGATGATTATCATCCGCCCACTGTATTAATGTGTTCATTGGTTTAAGAAATGATATACCAAGCTCAGCTAGAGCGTACTCTACACGAGCAGGGACTTGTGCATAAACGGTTCGAGTAATATAGCCATCTTTCTCAAGTCTTTTTAATGTCCGTGACAGCATTTGCCGTGATATATCACCAATTTCTTTATGTAAAGAATTGAATCGCATCGCATTATGTTCTAATGATTTTAGAATTAACAGACTCCATTGATCGCCAATTCTATCGAGAACATCACGAATAGGACATGGATGGTCAAATTCAAATAGTTCACTTTTTGTCGTTTTAGCCATTGTCATAATTATCGTTATCTCGTTTGCCTAAACAGATTAAGTCACATTGAGTTGACCTAGTCATATTTATGTTACTTATTGTTTAATTTAATTTTTATTGTTACTATCTAAGTGGTCTACATTATAGACTAATAAAGCATTATAAAAAGAGTTTATCTAAATTAAAATAGAAATTGGAGTTGGTATGAATGTAATTAAAAAAAGCTTTGTTATTGGTATTTGTTTGTTGAGTTTTACTGGTATTGCCGTTGCAAAAGATCTAAAGCAAAGAAATCTTGCTCAAGAGGAAGAAAATCGTACACTGGTTATCAATTTTTATAATAACTTCTTTAATAAGCATCAAGTGGCTGAGGCAACTAAAACGCTGTCTGAAGATTATAAACAACATAATCCCTATGTTGCTAATGGTAGAGCACCTGCGATTACGTATTTCGAAGGCTTCTTTAAACAAAATCCACAATCAAGTAATACTATAATTCGTTCATCAGTAGAAGGCGATATTGTATGGTTACATGTACATTCTAAAATCAATAATGATGATCTTGGTAAAGCGGTGGTTGATATATTCCGAGTTAAAGATGGAAAAATAGTGGAACATTGGGATGTGATCCAAAATGTACCAGAGCAGGCAGAAAATAATAATACGATGTTTTAATGATTGATTCGATAACTTATAAGCGATTTAATGGCGCTTTTTTATATTCAATTGAATTAAATTAATAGTCATCACCTTAATTGTTATTAATCTAGACATTTTATGCTAATCAATGTTATTGAAATTAGCTTTTATAAAGCCCTTATAAAGAAGGGCTTTGTTTTATATGTTTTATTATTCGTTAAGATAATTTTCAATAAAATCGAATTTACGAGCTACATAAATCATATCTTGAAATTGTTGTTGTGCTGGTTGGTCCGTTTTTTCGATCCATGCCTTAACTATAGGGTTATCTTTAAACGTTGGGTCAGATGCGTAGGCATATAAATAGGTTTCAATGACCTTAATTTCAGTAAATTTTAAATCAACTAAATAATGATAAGCCGCCAATAATCGCTGAAATAATTGAGTTGAGTTTTCATTAGGTAATGAAATATGCTCACTTTGCATATTGGTAATTAATTCATTGATATAACTATTCGCATCAACATGATAAATTGTTCTATTTAAAAATAGTGCTTCGGCTAATTTATCAGCGGCATCTTGAGTTATTTTTGCCTTTTGTTCTGCCGTTAATCTTGAGTTGCTTTTAATTGTTTGCGGCCCATTTTTAATCGCTTTCTTGGCTTCAATTTCACTTCGTGATGGATTGACATCAGGGTCATATTTTATTACAGCTATAATCGCCGCTGTGTTAACTAGAATTTTAGTTGCATCTAACAAAGTAGATTTATTGTTTATCATTTCAACCATTTTAATTCTCAAATTTTTATATTAATGTTATAGATTATAAATCGTTTTTCATAGGTAAAAGATCTGCTTCACGCAATTTCAATTCCACATTATTCATAGTTTTAATATCATCATTAATATTTTGTCTATTAGGAAAATGATCAAATAAAATAATGACAGTACCAACATGCTTATTCTCTTTTATAATTGGTATTAATTGATAAACTTCTGGATAATCTTTATGTTGTAATGGACTAGGTATGTAAGCCATTAAAGATAAGTTTATACGTGGCGGAAAGATATAAATTGAACTAGGAATTTCTCTACTATTCATAGTAATAAAGTTATGGCTAAATTTTTGTGCTAATCCAGTTATAAACGATGCCATTTTATCAATAATTTGTTTACTTTCAGGTAAATCAAAAGAAAAACCAACGGAAGATGTACCCGCCTGAAAACCTCCGATAGCTTTGTATCCGGAATAGAACATCAGATTACAATTAGATAATTTTTGACTATCGGCAAAACATAATAAAACACTGCCTCTTGTGTCGATTTGTTTACAAGCACGTGATAGTTTTTTTAATCCATATTCGGTAAATCCTTCAGAACCATAAATTAAAGCTTTAGGCTTACCTTTGGCTGTACTTCGAGTTGGATACCAGTGGGCATTGTCATCTATACAGTGTTGATAAATATTTAATATGTCATGTAGTTGTTGATTAAGATCGGTAAATACAATTTGCTGCTTTCTGGGAAGATGAATTTTAATATCAAATTGCGTCATGTTTATTTCCATGTAAACATCCCTATTTTTTATCTTTCATTTTTACAAATTAATCATAACATTATTTATCATTAAAAATGAAAGTAGTTTTACTTATTATTTTTTAATTTAAATAAGCAAAAATTTGACGATTAAAAAGATTTAATTAGACTATTTTGTCTGTTTCTAATTGAGTTTGTAGTAGTCAATATTGATGTTGCTAGCTTACTCTTAAATCTCCTATAAATAATATTTAACTTTTAAAATGAAAATATATTTTTATATTTTTGCTTTTATTTTGAAAATTTGAGAGCTTCGTCACAATAAAATTTGTTTCAAAAACTATACTAATAATACGTAGCGTAAAGTTACGAATATTGCAGTAAATAGAGAAAAATTATGGTTTCAAATCTTTTTAAGAATATTTTTCTTTGTATTGTATTTTGATAGTTGCATGATGATAAAGAATAAAAGATTGGATGATTTATTCTTTCCTATAAGGTTAATTATCATGCTTAAAATTAAGGAGCTCTTTCTATGAAAAAAATATCTAAACTCTTTTTTGTGTGTTTTCTATTTTTTTTCACTTTCGGCGCACATGCTAAGCAATATCATATAGGTGTTTCATTATTAACCCAACAACATCCTTTTTATATCTCATTAGCAGATGCTATAAAACAAAAAGCTCAACAGGAAAATGTTGATTTATCACTATCCATCGCTAGCCAAGATCTTAATAAGCAAATTTCAGACATTGAAGATTTTATTATTAAAAAAGTGGATTTAATTATTTTATCACCAGTTGATTCAAAAGGTGTACAAGCTGCAATTATGAAAGCTGAAAAGGCGAATATTCCAGTTATTACTGTTGATGTTCCTGCCGTTGGCGTCAAAGTCGTTAGTCATATTGCGACCAACAATTATGCTGGTGGTGTTACTGCCGGTGAGTTAATGGGGAAATTATTAAACGGTAAAGGAACGGTTGGTGTTATTGATTATCCTATGGTGCAATCAGTTGTTGATCGTGTTGATGGATTTAAAGAAGGATTGTCTAAAACTCCAGACGTCAAGATAGTGTCTATTCAAACAGGAATTACTCGTGCAGAAGCTCTTGTTGTTGCACAAAATATGTTACAAGCATACCCAGACTTAAATGGAATTTTTGGTTTTGGTGATGATGCTGCATTATCAGCGGTTATCGCGGCGAAATCTGTTAAAAATAATGATATAAAAATCATTGGTTTTGATGGCATGGATGAAGCAAGAAAAGCTGTAGATAAAGAAAAGACATTCGTAGCTGTAATTCAACAATATCCAAATAAATTAGGTGAAATCGCTGTAGCTACTGCAATTGACTATTTAAATGGTAAAAAAGTCGATGAAGTAATCCCAGTCACCCCTGGTGTATACACAGGAAAAGAATAATTCATAATAAGGGATAGGGTAATATCTATCCCTTCCACAAGGAATCAACTAATGAATAATATCATTTTATCTGTGGATTCTATTGCCAAAAATTTTGGTCCGATTCAAGCTTTGAAAAATGTTAGTTTAGATATCTACCAAGGTAGAGTTCATACGCTATTGGGCGAAAATGGCGCAGGAAAATCTACATTAATGAAAATTCTCGCTGGAATTTATCCGCCAAGTAGTGGAACAATTACCTATCAAGGCAATGTTATTACTATAAAGAATCCAACAGAATCAAGAAAGATAGGGATTGCTATTGTTTTCCAAGAATTGAGTTTAAGTAATAATCTAACGATTGCTCAGAATATTTATGCCAATAATGAACCAAATAAATATGGCATTATCTCTGATAATCAAATGATTAAAAATTGTAATGCATTATTTGCTGAGTATGGAATTAAGTTAAATCCAGCACAAATTGTTGGAACCATGTCTATGGCGCAACGGCAATTGGTTGAAATAGCTAAAGCACTTAGTTATGACGCAAAAGTATTAATCATGGATGAACCGACTTCATCATTAAGTGATAATGAAGCAGAACTACTCTTCAATATAATAGAGAAGCTTAAACAGAAAGGTGTTGCAATTATATATATTTCGCACCGGATGGATGAGATCATGCGTATCTCTGATGATATTTCTGTTATGCGTGATGGTGAGTATATTGCCACCCATCAAAAAAACGAAACCACCATCGATGAGTTGATTGCTGAAATGGTTGGCCGTGAAGTACAAAATATTTATCCACCAAAATTACCACATCAAATTCAGGATGATCCACCTTTATTAGAAGTTAGAAATTTAGATCATTCTAGAGAATTCAAAAATATTAGCTTTAAGGTGCATTCTGGTGAAGTAGTTGGCTTTTTTGGTTTAGTTGGTGCCGGTAGGTCAGAAGTGATGAAAGCGTTGTTTGGGGTAACTAAATACCAAGGTGAGATTTTTATTTCAGGTAAAAAAGTCAATATTAATTCACCAACTCAAGCCATTGAACATGGCCTTGCTTTCGTTACCGAAAATCGTAAAGAAGAAGGCTTGGTTTTGATGCATGATGTTCATTCAAATATTAATCATATTGCCTTTCAATATGAGCCATCTTTTATCATCAATAATAGAAAAGAATTATTAAATTCGACTAAATATATAAAAAAGATGGCTATTAAAACCAATAATCCATTCCAAGTAACCGGTAGTTTAAGTGGTGGTAACCAACAAAAAATCGTTATTGCCAAATGGTTAGTGAAGCCACCTAAAATTTTGATTTTAGACGAACCAACTCGGGGAATAGATATTGGTGCCAAATTGGAAATTTATAAATTAATAAGAGAACTATCATCAAAAGGTACTGCAATCATTATGATCTCATCAGAACTACCCGAGGTGATGTCTATCAGTGATCGTCTATTTGTTATGCGTAATAAAAAAATTGTAAAGGAATTTAATACTGAAGGGTTAACTCAACCAGAAGTAATGAATATAGCAACAGGAGCATCTGCATGAATACTAAAGAAAATACCTCGATGAATAATAGTAATTTTAAAGAATCTTTTTTTAAAGTATTCCGTCAATATGGGGGAATTGTTATCGGGCTAATTGCTTTATTCATTCTGTTTTCATTTATGAATAGTAACTTTTTAACGAGTACCAACATTATGAATATCGTCTTGCAAGTATCAATTATTGCGATTACTGCATTTGGTATGACATATGTATTGTTACTTGGTGATATCGATTTATCAGTTGGTTCAACTATAGCGTTAACAGGTACATTAGCGGCACTTGCTTTACTTTGGGGATTACCATTTTATCTTGCTATATCTATAGCCTTGCTACTTTCAATTGCTGTTGGTTTTATAAATGGTAGTTTAACGGCTCTTGCTGGTATTCCATCGTTTATTGTTACTGTGGCAACCATGGGAATTTTCCGCGGAATTGCTTATATCATTACCGATGGTAAACCCGAGATGATTATGGATGATGTATTTCTTGAATTAGGTAATGGTGATATTTTTTCAATACCTAATCCAATATGGGTGCTATTAATATTGTTATTAGTCAATCATTTTATCTTATCTAAAACAACATTTGGTCGAAAAATTTATATTACTGGTGGCAACAAAGAAGCTGCCGTTTATTCAGGAATTAATGTTAAAAAATTAAAAATACAAGTATTCATGATAACTGCATTAATGGCAGGGATCAGTGGGTTATTGTTAGCATCAAGACTCTATTCAGGTCAACCAAGTACCGCGCAAGGATATGAATTAGATGCTATTGCTTCAGCTGTTTTAGGTGGAACAAGCTTAAATGGCGGTCACGGCACAATTATTGGAACAATGATAGGCGCTCTAATCATCGGTGTTATTAATAACGGCATGAACTTGATGAACATTCCTTATTTTTATCAACTAGTTGTTAAAGGATTAGTCATTCTATTAGCTGTATATATTGATGTTCGTAATAAGAAAAATAGAGTTTAAGCGGAGTTGAATTAATATGAAAAAAGTATTTACACTAGGTGAAATTGTTGTCGAAATTATGGCTAACCAAAAAGGGCAATTATTTACTCATGATGGACTATGGAAGGGCCCATTTGCCAGTGGTGCTCCAGCAATTTTTATCGATCAAGTGGCGAAATTAGATGAACCAGCAGCGATGATAAGTTGTGTTGGTAATGATGGCTTTGGTGAGTTAAATATAAAAAAACTGGCTGATGATGGTGTTGATATCTCTCATATTAAAGTTATGGATGACCAAACTACGGGAAGCGCATTTGTAACTTATCATGAGGATGGTAGTCGGGATTTTATTTTTAATATAAAAAATGCTGCTTGTGCTCTGATTAATGAAGACATGGTTAGTCAAAAGATTTTACAAGATTGTGACCATCTTCATATAATGGGGTCTTCATTGTTTTCTAAACAAATTCTTGATACCGCTAAAAAAGCTATAGCTATAGTTAAACAAAATAAGGGTATCATTTCCTTTGATCCTAATATCCGCAAGGAAATGTTAAATCTGCCTGGCGTGAAAGATGCGCTGTTAGCAATATTACAACAAACCGATATTTACCTACCAAGTGAAAGTGAAGTCACATTATTAGCCGATACGGATAATGAGAAACAAGCAATCGATTATTTTTTAAATAATGGTATATCGTCTATTGTTATAAAAAAAGGTGATAAGGGAGCGAGTTATTATTCAGCAAGTGAATCTTTTGATGTGCAACCTCATTTAGTTACCGAAATAGATCCGACTGGAGCCGGGGATTGCTTTGGTGGCGCATATGTTGCTTTAATTCATAAAGGTTTTACAGCCAAAAAAGCCTTAACTTATGCTAATGCTTGCGGTGCATTGGCGGTGACAAAACAAGGACCAATGCAAGGTACGTCAACATTAGAGCAGCTTGAAAAATTCCTACAAAAATAGTTTATTTCAATCATGATTAAGCCCCTAATAAGGGGCTTTTTAATTAACTTTTCAATAGAAAACAGTATATTATATTAATAATAATCAATAATTTTTATATATTGTTTTACGCCTTCAGCAATCAATAATATTGAAAGTAGCTACCAAAATTTCTGTTTATTTGAGTGACGTTGTCACTAATTTTAGGGCGAATCTTAACTAAAATTAGCTTACAATATCAAATAAAAAGTCTAACTAAATAATAGTTTATATCAAAGTATTCAAGGTATTACTGTTTCTAAGAAAATCAATAATAAACTCCTTACTGATATCATATTTAGTTGCAGGAATTCTAAATTAATTTTAGTTTTTCATTGAGTTTTGATAGATAACGCTATCTTTATTGACACTAGATTGTTTAAATGAACAATTAGTTATCTGCTGATGATATTCTGCCATTGTTGAGTTAGAAAGAATGATGACATCAATTTGTTGAAGAGAAGCGAATCCAAAAGTATCATTTTCTTCAATTCGACTGGGTAGAAGTGCGATGCGACAATTAGCGTTGTTTAATAATAATTGATATCCTTCCATCAATTGACCATTAGATATAGCAATTTCATCATCGATGTTGATTGCCTCTATTTCAAATATAACAGTAGATAATTCATATTTAGTTAAGATCGTTTGCACATCTTTTTTATCAAAATTGGTATATTTTTGATTAAATACTCCTCCAATTAATACTATTTCTCCTTGAATATAATCTTTTGCTAACATAGCAAAACTTAAATCATTTACAAGCAATGTGAGATTTTTCTTATTATATAAATATGGTATGAGTTTACTGGTTATCCTACCATTTAATAAACATACTGTATCACCATCATTAATGAATGATAAACATCGCATAATCAAACTAATATCTGAGTAAGAGTTATTGGCTTCATTGTTTGAGTCGAGATGAGATTTATCAAAATTATCTTTTGGCTGTAAATATATAGCTCCGCCGAAGGATCGCTTAAGATAACCTTGTTGTTCTAAATAATTTAAATCTTGTCGTATTGTGACACCCGATACATTTAATAATTCAGATAATTCATCAACTTTAACTTCACCTTGTTTTCTAACTATTTCAGCAATATCCAATCGTCTTTTTAACAGTGAAGTATTTACTTTAGCCAATTTTATTTACCTCTTTAAAAAATTACGTATTAATAATTTCTGCAAAAGCAGATGATGAAATACTTTTTCTAATAAAACTTAAATTTATGATCTATTGCTCATTACTAAACCAGCGATAATCCTTATTGTTAGCTGTATAATCAATTGTTTATAATGATGTTTCTATAAAATAATATAAAACAAATTATCTTACTTATATTATTACAATGTTAAAATATTAAATATATATTTAGCTTTATTATCTGCATTATTATTTTTTTATAAATGTTGAACTAATGTTAGTTAGGGGCAAATAAAAGTAGCTGCTTTATGATTAAAAAATTAACCAATATACAAATCCATAACAATACAATCATTATTGATGGCCATGATAGTAAAGTTCATATAGATGGAACTTGCTTAGAGGCAGCTCTATTAACAGCTGAAAATAATATTTTGTTATTTGTTACTTTTGATTGTCCATTTGAAGAAATTTTAGCTATTTATTTATTCGATTTACAACAAAATCGAATAATTGATAAAGCGATGATATACCAAATGTATTATACAGGTTTTTTCAGTGATTTAGTGATTGTTTCAGAAAAAAGGCTTTCTTTTGAATTTATGATCGAAGGCGGTTGGACCTTAGCGTTATTTGATAAACCCAAAAAATCGCTAAGTCATTTATTACCCATGTCAGTGGTGAAGCGTCCTTTTTCATTAACAAGACACTTTAGTCTAAAAAGAAATGTTTAATCCTAAACTAAAATTGTTAGCATCCAGTTCTATGCCTATTTATAAATAAAAATCATGCTCTAATCTAATTTGTCTATTAACCATTTCGATGAGGACATCGAAATTATCCATTAGCATAAAATATATAATCTTTTAATAATATTGCTACGCTTTAAAAGATGATAGTACTTATCTGGTTAGGTTAATAAATTCAGTTAAGTTGATAATGGAGAGAATTAAATGCCAAGTATTACAATTTACACTTCAGAAAACCATAAGATTGAAAATGAAGCTTTTTCTGAATTTTCAATTTGTTTAAAACAGTTAACCCAAAAAGTGTTGAAAGCCAAAGATGATAATATACACATAGCTTATTTAACAACAGATATCGGTTATGGAAGACCGATCTATTTTGAAGCCAAATTAAGAAAAGAAATTTTTCGTAGTGAAGAGGTGATGAAAACCTATTTACATCAGGTTGATTTATTAATTGAAGAAAAAATGGCTGTTAAAGCCAGAATTCGTTGTTTTATGTATGACGTCGACAATATATTTGCTAAAAATTAAAGGTTTCTAACTATGAATAACGAATTTTCAAACAAAGAACTAGGAAATATTTTAGTTACAGCAATTAGTGATGGTTACTTGGATGTTAACTTTGATTTACTGGCAAATATTGATTTTGCAGAGTGTGAAAGAATCCAGCGAAATGCTCATCAAAAAAAACTAAATGCCGTGCATATCAATACATTTTTAGTTCAAAAACAAGGAATGAATATTCTAATTGATGCTGGTGCTGGTGGAGTAAAAGGTTGGGGAGGAGAATTAGTTAATAATTTAACTAAGCTAGGTCTTAAAGCTACAGATATCGATGCTATTCTATTAACTCATGCTCATCCAGATCATATTGGTGGTTTGCTTACTTCTAAGGGAGAAGTTGTTTTTCGAAATGCTAATTTATTGATTAGTGAAGATGAGTATAATTATTTGCAAGATGAAAATTCTTTTATAGCTGCTTCAGAACGTGTAAAAAATAATATTATTTTGGCTCGCAATGTTTGCAAACAGTATCAAGATAGATTGGGTTTCATTAATAAAAATCAGGTATTTCCTAATATATTTGCTATTCCTCTACCAGGCCATACACCAGGACATACGGGTTATAAAATTGTTGGTAGTAAGCAAAGTTTATTAATTTGGGGGGATATTGTCCATTTCCCATATATTCAATTATTAAAACCAAATGTCTCTATTGCTTTTGATTATGATCCGAAATTAGCAACAGAAACACGTTCCCAAGTGCTAAAAATGGTTTGTCGCGATAACATGCTTGTTGGTGGTATGCATTTTGGATCCAAAGGTTTCGGTTATATCAAAAAAAATCGAACAGGATATGAAATAGTTATAGATGATTGATTAAGTATGGTTATTTATCAAAATGATTTTTTCATTGAATTAATAGGTTAAGTATTTTTATATTAACTGTAATGTGAATTAGCGTTATTTTATAAATTCATATCCATTGCAAGTTATATCTTTATCATATTTCTTAAATAAAAGTTATTATCAATAGCCTATATAGCTTAATCGAGGATCTTGAAAAACTGAAGTAATCATATTAATCAATTTGTTGATGTCAAAATAAGAATAGTTTGTGTGATGGACCAATTCGATTTTGAACTCATTAAATTGTTTGTCTAGCTTATGTAGTTTAATTTTGTTTTTTATCTCATTACTAATTGAACAACGTAATACTAATGCGATTCCTTTTCCTAATGCTATATTTGAAAAAAGTACAGGATAAGATCCACATTCAATTACTCGTTCTGGTTTAATATTACTGGCAGAAAATAACATTTCGAAGTTTCGTTTTGATGTTGCGCATTGTTTACTACTGACCAAAAAAGTTTTGCCATCAAGATTAGCAATATTGGTAATTGTTGGGTGACTTTTATCTGTTGCTATAACGAGTTCCGATGCAAGTAGTATTTTAGTTGTATGTTTTTCGTTTGAAAAGCCAGAACCAATAATTACAATATCAAATTCATTTTTATCATAAGCATTGAGTAAACTGAGAGTATTGCCGATGGTAATATTAATATTTAATCCGAGTTCTTGCCCTAAATTAATTAAGGACGTAATGATATAAGGTGGTAGGCATTCAATTATTCCAACATTTATATTTGCATAATTTTCTTTGGTATTGGCGATATTTTTTTTGCAATCTTCCGCTAACTTTAAAATTTTGAGTGCATATTCATACAATATCAATCCTTGTTTAGTTGGAATGCATCCTCCAGTTTTTCTGTCCAACAAAAGGGTATCAAGATTGTTTTCAAGACTTTGTATTCTATGAGAAATACTCGATTGGACACGATTCAAACGCTCAGCAGCTAAGGTTATATTACCTGTTTCTACAACTGTTACGAACGCTTGAAGTTCACTTATTTTCATTTAACACCTTATGTTATAAATCAATTTGATATAGGGACTAATAGATATTTTTTGGATTTGTGCATAATTTTCAAATAATTATATTTAAATAACAATGCTCGAATTATGAACCATATTGTAGTCAAACTTATATGTACTGCATTATCAGTTTAGAGCCAACACTATTACCGAATCAATTATATAAAAGAGGATATGATTAAGGCATCTATCTTTTCGATAAGGTATTCGGTTTTATTCATTGGTTTTCTTGTATTGTAATAAATATAATTTTTAGTAATAAATTCATTTAATTACTTTATAGCAAAATGGTTACACAATCAAATGACTGAACATGATTATAGATCTTCTAAACAACGCGTATCGTTTGTTAATGTTGTGTATCCAAATAGGCTATTGATAATACGGCAATTCAATATAAATACTTATTAAAAAGATAAATTAATATGATAAACAACCATACACAAGAATTTGGTAGTTCAAGACCTTATTTTGCTACAGCAGCAATTTTAATCGGCGTCGGGATGTCGGCATTAGATGGTTCAATTGTGAATATTGCATTACCTTCTATTGTTAATGTATTAGATATTGAGGTGTCATCAAGTATTTGGATTGTTAATAGTTATCAGATTGTTAGTGCTGCAACTATGCTAATTTGTGCATCATTATCTTCAAGGGTTGGAGAAAAACTTTTTTTTAAATTAGGCATGTTGTTGTTTACGCTCTCATCTTTGGGTTGTGGTCTTTCGTCCAACTTCTCAATTCTTGTTGTTATGCGAATGATGCAAGGAATAAGTTATGCAATGATGATAAGTGTTGGGTTAGGTTTATATCGAACTATTTTACCGGCAAATATGTTAGGAACAATATTAGGATTAAATGCAATGGTCTTTGCAGTAGGTACCGCCATTGGGCCTGCATTGGGAGGCTTTATTATTTCATATTTAACTTGGCCTTGGCTCTTTTATATCAACATTCCGCTAGGTATCCTCGCTATAACACTTTCTTTTGTTTTTTTAGGCAAAGATAGCGAAAAAGGAAAAGGATTTGATTGGTTAGGCGCTATAAGCTCGGCAACTGCATTAGGGTTAACCGTAATTGCGGTTGATCAAATAGGACATTGGGATAATAAAACCCTTATATCTTGTATTTTTGTTGCGATAATTTTATTTATCATATTCATTAAAGCTCAACATCATACAAAATATCCATTATTGCCTTTAGATATATTTCATTCAAGGATATACAGTTTTGCTGTAATTTCTTCAATTTTAATTTTTATCGCTCAAGGGATAGCATTGGTCAGTTTACCATTTATATTACAACATACTTATGGTTATTCAGTACTTGAATCCGCATTTATGTTTACTCCATGGCCTGTAGCTGTAGCCTGCTGTGCACCACTAGCTGGAATACTTTCTAATCGTTTTAATCCAACTAAAATATCTTCAATTGGTGCAATGCTTTTTTGTTTAGGGTTAAGTTCATTAGCTTTTTTATCTGAAACTGTATCTACAATTAATATCCTATGGCGAGTCGCTATTTGTGGAGTTGGCTACGGTCTGTTTATTCCGCCAAATAATAGAGAAATGTTTACTAATGTTAAACATAATCGAACTGTTATTGCCTCAGGAATGTTGTCTACAGCCAGAACAACTGGTCAGTCAATTGGTGCTGCTATTGTTATGGTAATAATAATTTCATTAGAAGGTGATAAAGGAATAGATTTTAAACGATTTGTTTTTTATGCTTTTAGTTGTGCCAGTTTTATTGCCTTATTTTCATTTATTGCTAGTATTTCACGCATCCACAAAATAAAGTAATCAAACAATGAACACTATTATTTATTTCTAATCATTAGGTTAATAACAATAATACTTATTAGAGCCAATAAAAAGGCAATTAAATAATTAAAGTATTCTGTAATTGTCATTGAAATAGAGGAACCAATTATTTCAGAGAATAATAAGCTGCTCTGAAAAATAGCATAATCTGTAGCGGTTTGTTTTCCTTGCTTGGCAAAAATCATCGTGATGGTATAAATACTAACATTAATCGTTCCTATAGCAATACCTAAAATAGTCATCATAATGGTAGTCGTCATAGGATTAATATAATCAGGCATATAGTAAAGTAAACACCAAAACAGAATTAGGAAAAATAATAAACAAAAACCAAGTTTAAGCGTCTGATAAGGGTGTTTAGTTTTTAATAAATAGGCTGCAATGGCACAACCTAAAAGCATAGTTAAATACCCACCAATACCGGTATAGATACCAACATCACTCACAGAGAACCCATGATCCAGTAAAATAAATTTAGTTGTGGTTAAAATTACCGAACCAGCAAAAGGTATCATGATCGCAAGCAATAGCATATGGTAAGCATTTTTTCGTTTAAAAAAATTGTTGATTCTTGCGCGTGAATTGGATCGTGAATTGTGGCCTAAATTGGGCTCTGTCCATATAGTGAGTTGTAGAATCGATACAAAAATAATCACAACTAACAATAAGATACTATAGGTTTTTCCTAAATAATCATAACAAACTGTTACTCCAGCCCCACCAATAAGCATACCAGTAATATTGCCCATAACTTGAATACTATTTATCTGGCTAATAGTATTGTTTTGTGATAAATCAGCTGCCAGTCCATCAGTTGCAATATCGAGTGTTGCAGAAACGATACAAGATAAAATAATAACTAGAAGAAGATAAGTGGTTGTTTCTGCCGTAAAAGGGGTGAAGGCGATGATGGTTATAAGTATTGCTAATAAACATTGCATAGGCAGTAACCAGCTTTTCCGATAGCCAATTTTAGCTATCCAGTGATTTTCAACAATTGGCGCCCATAAAAATTTAACGACCCATGGTAAACCAGCTAGCGGAATCATGGCTATCACAGCCAGTGAAACACCTGAGTCACGTAAGAGGATAGGGTAGGCGTCAAAAGCCAGTCCTACTGGAATTCCTTGTATAATATAGAGCTGAGCAATAATAAATAAAAAATAGTTTTTTTGTTTATCTGCGGAGATGGTTTTATCGTCCATGTGGTGTTTTATAAGCTTTTATAATAAAAATATTATAAATTCTATGCTCCAAAGGATATTAGCTGATAAATGGTAGCTTTATTTTGTTGTAAACGCAAATGATATTTGTTATCGTTTATTTGTTTGGAGGATATATGCATTTAGATAAATTACCCAATAATAAAAAGAACAGTTCATTCATGGAGTTACAACCTGGTTTAGCGGTATGTGTGAATAGTGCCGATGATCTAAATGCCATCGATATCAATAAAGCATTTCCTAGTAGTGATAAATGTTTATGTTTTAATTGTCAGTTACAAGGTAAGTTGAGTATGCAAGTTAAAGATAGGAAACTTATTACCCATAAAGGGGATTTGACTTTCGGCTTTGCTGATGGTGAGACATTTCATCTACAGCACTCTAAAGATTTTTGTAACATTGAAGTTATGATAATGCCTGAATTATTGGATGTTTTACTCGGCGAAATGGATTTTCAATTTTCTAATTTGGATAAGAAAGTGAATTTTTTTCTGCATCATCATCCCATTCATCAAAATAGCAATGTATTATCTTGTGCTCGCGAGCTATTTTACTTGATGCAAAACACGGACCAGTCAAATCGATTATTAGTCTATGCCCATGTATTAAAATACTTAAATTGGTACTTCAAGTCTTTTGATAATCATTTAGGACATCAAGAATTTACCCAATGGGAGTATAAACAATTTAATGATGCACGTGACTATTTAATCAATGATTTAACCAATCCACCAACCATTGATTGGTTAGCCAAGCAGGTTGGTCTTAATCATAGCAAGTTAAAAAAAGGATTTAAGCAGATTTTTGGTAAAAGTATTTATGCCTATTATTTGACGGAAAGAATGAATAAAGCTAAACAATTATTAATCGAAAATAGTGTTACTGAAACAGCTATTATGCTGGGATATAGTAATATTAGTCATTTCAGTTCAGCATTTAGGAAACAGTTTGGTGTGTTACCTAAAGAGATGCGCCGCCAGCATTCATATAATAATGTTAAATAGTGGCAGCACAGATCAAAGTTAATAATATCAGGTTGTTACATAATGCATGTTAATAGTTATAAATGAAACCAACGCCGATTGTTCTACCTCTGCCTGGTGATCCAATGGTTGCATCTGGACCATCCGGATACATGGCAGGAATATAATATCCCCATATATCATAAGATTTATTGAGCAGATTATCGCCCCATACATAAAATTCAGCATTTTCAGTTTTAACGGCAATTCGAGCATCAAGTTTGTTATAAGCTTTCAAACCAAAATTATTTTGTACATCGGCTTTACGAGAGCCAATATAACGATCTGTTACTTGTGTTTCCAATGATATTCCTGAAGCTAAATTAAGCGGTATAGAGTGTAAAATGGTTAAGTTAGCATTCCAATGTGATGTATCCGGTACTTGGTTATGTTTTTTCACATGAGCTAAACTTTGGCTTGGAGTGCCGACGATTTTAGCATTGGTGTAACCTATGCCGCCGGTAAAGTCCAAGTTTCCAGGTGCTTTCCAAAAACCATCTAGCTCTACACCATAACTTCGAATATCATAATTTTCAACCACAGATACAAATGTTGCTGGATTGTAAGCCATTAAGTGTTCACGTTTTGTATCGTTATAAAATAGTGCAGTGTTTAGTCCAACGGTATTATTTTCAGTTTTTAATCCAATTTCATAAGTGTTTACATAAGCTGATTTATAGGCTTGGTCTGAATAACCCAATGTGGCAAAATCGGTTCCTTCATCATTAAAACCACCTGTTTTATAACCTCTAGAATAGAGACCATAAAGGGTGGCATTATCGTTGAGAAGATAGTTTAATCCAAGTCGACCAGTAGTATAATGATCAGTTATTTTTTGCTTATCAAATGCTAAAGTTGGCATTCCCGACGCATTGTCGGTATAAATTGCGTTAGCTGACCATTTTGCTCGATAATTTTTCTTTTCGTAAGATTGGCGAATGCCGGTTGTTAATTTCAATTTTTCGGTAAGAGGATAAGTAATTTCCCCAAATAGACCTACATTATCTGTCTCAAATTTTCTCTTAATATCTGCATTTAAAGGATTAGTCGGGTAAAAAACATCTATAACATCATAGGTGTTTCTATGTCGGTTATTAGTATAATAATTAACTCCGGCAACCCAAAATATAGATGCATCAGGTTTTGAAGAGATTCTAAATTCTTGATTGAAAAGATTCTCTTTAGTTAAAAACGACCAATTTGAAGGGGGAGATATACCTATTAAATGGTTATATAATTTACCTTCGTAAATCGGTGCTCGATTGTCATTTTTAGAGTAAGAATAACTTGTTATAGAACTTAAAACACTATTATCAAGTTGATGTTCAACTTTAAAATTAAAACGGTAAATATTTTTGTCATTCTTATCGCTGCTATTAGGAATGTTAATTTTTGGATGGTGACCGTAAGGACGCATAACATACATATCATCCATACCCATTGCATCTTCTAATTCAGTAATAAATGAGATAGATGTGAGTTCTGAAGCTTCCCATAACAATGAACCTCTAGCGATTTTATTTCTAAGAATACTCACTGGTTTATGGTCATTAACATTTTCTAAAATACTATCTGCTTCATCATAACGGACAGCAAAACGGCCACTTAACTGCTCGGTTAAAGGACCACTGATGACACCTTCTGTTAATATTTGATGGTCTTGTCCAAATTCGGTTCTAAAAGTTGATTCAAAATAACTAGTTGGTTTTTTTGAAATAACATTGATGGCGCCAGCCTCACTATTTCTACCAAATAGTGTTCCTTGTGGACCTTTTAGTACTTCGACACGCTGAACATCAAGTAAATTTAAGGTCGTATTACTTCTTGACTGTGGCATCCCATCGACGTTAATACTAACCGAACTGTCATCGCCACTCATTGGTAATACCGAGCCGACGCCACGCATCCGTATAGATTTCGCCGCTCCCATATTACTAATTACTTGTACGCCCACAGTATCATTTAAAGCTTTTTCCAAAGTCATTTCGCGACGGTCAACCAATTTTTTATCATCAGCAATGTTGATGGTAAAAGGAATATCTTTGGCTGACTCTTTGACATGTCTAGCGGTAACAATTAATTGTTCTACTTGATTAGTATCGTCTTTTTCATCAACTGTATCTGCCATTGCACTAAAAGATAAACAGAAAATACCGGTCAATAACCAAGGTGAATTAATAATGCTTTTGTTAGAATAAAGTAAAGCTTTATTCGTTATTTTATTGGTGAAAACTAATTTGTATCTCATACTTTTTTCCTAAATTCAGCCATAACCCAAATAAGCAATAGGGGTATATTTTTGCTTCATTAATAAATTGATTATTTAACGTGCTACTTAATTAGCAGCATTGATATGTTTAAATAAGAATAATTATCATTTATAATGTAAATGTTTTGCTAGGAAAGGACTCCCCATATTGGGCAAAAATAACCGAATCAGGTCTGTTTTTTGCTAATTTCACTGTTTTTTTATTTAATTAATTGATTTATATATGAAATATTTTGCTGCTATTTTCTGAAATTTTGTGCTTATAAGCATGATATTGCGAAATGTTAGGTTGAATTAATCGCATCATTTGAAACTATCATTTAAATAACAAAAAATTATCTCTCATATCTAATATTCTTAACTTTGTCACTATATGTTATTTAGCATTTATATCGTTATTCTAAATTAGTTGTTAATCATTCTCTGTTACAAGGTGATTCTTATAAATTATTTAGTATCTATAGCTATATTTGATTACTGACCTCTGATATGCCAGCCTCATGATAAACGTCTTGCATCAACTGATTTAAATATGGCTATGAAATATGTAAATAAGTGATCAAAATCAAAATATTTAATATTCCAATTAATAATCTAAATTTGCACAAAAAAACATCTTATTAACCTTTGGTAATAAAGGTTAAGCATATTGTTTGAAAAAATTTCTTAATACAAATGTTGTTCCCATTAATTTATTTAATATCAATAAATTAAATGAATTTTTCATGATGAAAAAACAAATGTTTGATAGGTTTGACAATAAGTTTGCAATATGATAAAAGATCTCAACTGATAATAATTATCAATATCATTGATGGTCAATTTTATCTGTTTACAGATAAGTAAAATTTTTAAAAAAAGTAAAAAAAATGGCTATTTAACAGAATATTATTGAATAAAAAGCGACAAATCAAACCTTTGAGGATGCTGTTTGGGAAGTTGGTGATAATTTAGAATTGACTAAAATACTTCAGCAAGCGTTTCACACTTATTTTCGACTGATTGGAATATACGGTTGTTTTGTTTTACTCAATAAAACGAACACACTAACAAACCAAAAATCGGAATTTTGGGTTTGGTACCAGCTGGTCATTAATATGCAGCAATATGTGAATAACATAATAACAATAGGATTTGTACATGAAAAGTTTGAAGTCTAAATTAAGTTTATTTAGTTTGTGCATGATTAGTGGCTATAGCGCGGTTAGTATGGCAAATGAGATCAGCAATAAGACAGAAACACAACAACCTGATGATATAATCATTGTCGTCGGCGAAAGAGTTGACCGCAGCGAGGTTGAAACCGGTTCAAGTGTTAACATTATTACCAATAAAGAACTAGAGCGTCGTCCAGATCTGTACTCTTTAAATCAGGTATTAAAGGAAACACCTAATATCATAGATACAGGACTGGGAAACGAATTACCCACAATCCGCGGTATTGAAGGTTCGAACTCGCCTGGTTCTATGGCATTCTTTACCGGTGCGCGCCCTCGCTTTAACGTTTCAATCGATGGCCGTACCTCAAACTATAACGAATTGGCTTACGGTAATAAATCATTATGGGATATGAAGCAGATTGAAGTGTATCGCGGTCCGCAAAGCTATGCGCAGGGGCGTAATGCTATTGCCGGATCGGTGGTTATGCAAAGTAACGACCCAGTCAATGAATACGAAAGTGCAGTAAAGTTTGATTACGGTAATCAAAACCGTCGCCAGTACGCAGCGATGCTTTCCGGGCCTGTACTTAAAGATGAATTATTATTACGCCTGAGTATGGATCGACAAGAGCGACAGTCATCTGAACATCTTGCTGATTATTATCCGGCAGGTAACTCGCGTAAATTTGAAGCAACTACAGTGAGAGCAAAGCTTTATTGGTTACCATCAACACTCCCCGATTTTTATAGTCGCTATACGTTTTCCCATATTGACTCACGAGCGCCACAGGGCGAGTTCAAGCCACGTAATAAGTCTGAAACTTACCGGGCAGTATTCCAAGTACGTTCAGCGAGTAATATTTGGGATATTGGTTATCAAATAAATGATGCTTTAGAATTTGAAAATAAAGTTATTTATTCAAACTATATTCAGGATCGTTATGCGCTTTCCTCCGGAGGACCAGCTCGGGTTGAAGGTCATGAAGTTCAGGTTGAGCCAATATTGAGATTCAATTCTGGAGATTATCGCGGTTTAGTCGGTTTGTTTTATTACAACTCACCTCAAGATGAATCGGTGTTATTAATTAAGAAAAACAATTATCACGATAAAACTGAAACGAAGGCGATATATGGCGAAGTAACGTTTAACCCTCTAGCATATATTGAAGTAAATATGTCTGCTCGCTATGAACAAGAGGATCATAAACGTAACGGAGGAAAACTCTTTGTTGTGAACTACAAAAGTAAAGAAAAGGAATTCCTGCCTAAACTTGACGTAGCCTATCTTTTTAACGACGCTCATCGCATAGGTGTCAAGGTAGCACGCGGTTATAACCCAGGAGGTGCCGGAATCTCATTTATTCCACCTTTTGCAACATATGAATACGATACTGAATATGTGTGGAGTTATGAGTTGTATCATCGTTGGATTTCACCAAACAAGCGCCTAAAACTTAGTACCAATCTATTTTATAATGACTATAAAAATTTACAGCTTCCTTATTATAATATTTTTGGTAGCCCAGTAATTGATAATGCCGATAAAGCAGTGACTTATGGTGTAGAGTTTAATCTTAATTGGCAAGCAACAAATGATTTAAATCTTTTTGCAGGCGTAGGGTTGCTGAAAACTAAAATTAAAGAATTTTCAGGGAATCCAAATTATAAAAATAATAAACTCAGCCGTTCTCCCGGTTATACATTCAATATAGGTAGTTATTATACATTGCCTGCGGGCTTTGAAATTGGAGCTAACTTAAATTACACCGACTCTTATTACTCATCCGTATCGAATAGTAAAGATTCAAAAACTAACGGATACTCACAGGCAAACGCGTATATAACCTATAACTTCAAACATGGCAATATAAAGCTCTATACCGAAAATGCATTTAACTCTGATAAAAAAACTAAAATTATTGATGGTGGGTATACAACTTATCAACAGCCACGTATGGTGGGGATTTCTACAGAGCTGAGATTTTAACAACGATAGTCGCTGTATAATTATCAATGTGATTTAAGGTTAAATTATATGAACAACTCAAATAATACTGGATTTCTCCTGTATTGATATAACTGACTAGATTCTATTAATGGGACCGTTATGCCTACTTTGCCAGTATAGTTCGCTTAGCAAAGCAAAAAACTTAAGCAAAGAAAAAATTTCGGCAGTAAAAAGGTTAACTTATTGTAAGAGAAAGCAAAGGCATTCGAGGTTAATATGTTTAATTGCGATAACCTAGAGATTGTTTCTTATTACATGATAGATATAGGCTAAGGATACACTTAATTATGAATCACACGGATATATTTCTGCCAGTAAAGAATAAAGTATCTCATTCAATATTTTTGGCATCAATTGCTCAGGTGCTTAAACTGAGTATCTGGTTAACGTTGATCTGGGTTTTACACCAATTGATGTTGGATGCTAGCGTCTTCCCGGGATTGCCGATTGTCTCTCTACTTGTTCTGAGTATTCTTTTTTATACGCTGAGAACTTATGCTCACGATAAGTCTCACTATGCGGCATTTGAACTAGAAAAAATATTACGAACTAGGCTTATCAAAAAGATCAATCAATTGCCAATTGAAACGGTTAGAAACATGGGCAACGGAAATCTTGTCAAAACATTAATTGATGATATTAAAGAATTACATGCCTTTGTGGCTGATGCTCCGCCCTTAAAAGCCGAGGCATTCGTTACGCCAATTTTTACCTTGCTGGTTTTATTTATCTTTAATTGGGTCTTTGCAAGCATTGTATTTGCCATCACTTTAGTTACTTTTCTACTGCTGAGTTTTATCATGAAAAAAGCTAAGCTTTTAAAGGAAAGCTATAATAATGCAACTATTCAAATCAACAGTAAAATCATTGAATATATTCAGGGAATGAGTGCGGTAAGAACATTTGATGCCGGGGAGGGAGCATTCGGTCAATATCAAAAAGCACTGGAAAACTATAGCCAGGTGGTCTTTCATTGGTTGCAATCTATGCGATTGTCTACAAAAATTGCTCGCAGCCTTTTCTCCGCTATGCCGATGAGTATCATATTAGTTGTTGGATTGAGTTTAGCCCAACTAAATGACCAAATCTCATTTATCACGACGTTCTGTTTTTTATTGCTGGCGATCGGTATTGCAGAAAGTGTTCATCCAGTGATGAGTCTATTTCAGATATTACAAAAGTCAAAGGCAGCAATAGAAAGGATATTTGAAGTTGAAAATCTACCAATTTTAGCGGCGCCTTCCAACCCGCTATTACCTGATAATAATGAGATAATTTTCAAAAACGTTGGGTTTTGTTACCAGAATTCTGACTCTGTTTTATCCAATATCAATATCAAAATTCCTGAAAATTCATTTACCGCTCTTATTGGTACATCTGGTTCTGGTAAGACAACTCTGACAAATCTTATTCCTCGTTTTCTTGATGCAACCTCTGGAACGATAACTTTAGGTGGAGTTAATATAAAAGAGATTGAATACGCTGAACTTATGTCGAGAATCTCATTTGTTTTTCAAGATAACTTTTTATTCTCATGCTCTATCGCAGATAACATACGCTATGGGTTGGACGATATCTCTGATGAAGATGTTATTGAAGCCGCCAAAAAAGCTGAAATTCACGACTTCATTTTGACACTTCCTCAACAATATAACACTCTGGCAGGAGAAAGAGGGCAGTTATTATCCGGTGGTCAAAAACAGAGGATCACCATTGCCCGAGTTTTTTTACAAAATCGACCGATCGTTATTTTAGATGAACCGACGGCTTTTTCTGATGCCCGAAATGAGGCCTTGTTGTTAAAAGCCTTTAACCGTTTAATTGATAAAAATAAAACTGTCATTATGGTAACCCACCGCTTATCGACGATTGTCAATGCCGACCAAATAATATTATTGGATAAAGGGATGATTAAAACTCATGGGACACATAATGATTTAATCGAAAATTCTAGTGATTATAAATTGTTATGGCAAGAGTATAACAAAGCAAAAGATTGGTCGATTCCAGTCAATAATTTGGCTGATGGAGAAAAGTGATGAAAGAGTATATTAATACAGACACACGCACAACAAAATCATTGCTGAAAACGTATATTGGCTTAATCAATGCGGCTGGTAAGCAAAAGAAAATATTGATCCGCAGTCTGATTTATACTGTGATCTCCTCTTGTCTATTTGGCGTTTCGTTGGTTTTACTATATCCCTTATTTGCAGCACTAGAAGCCAAAAGTGTTACTGCAACAGTTACTCATTTAATTATTGTCGTTGTTCTATTGATAGGTAGTTTTATTTTTAAGGTGCTTTGTGAACGCTATGATGCGGATGGTTATTCGACGTTGGCAGTTACCGAGCTAAGGGAAAAATTAGGTAACAAGCTAAGACATATTTCCTTAGATTATTTAAGTCAGTTTAGATCTGGGGAAATAAATTACCTTATGATGCAAAGTGTAAATGAAGCGGCAGTATTTACATTTATGCTACTCAATATCATCATTATCGGCGTGGTTGTACCTCTATCAGCTGCAATCGCCTTGTTCTTTTACAGTTGGCAACTTTCTTTGATGATGCTTTTGGTCTTTCCAATGGCAATTCCACTCTACCTGTGGCGTAGGAAGGCCTATCGCAGAGGTTTTAGCATTCTGGCAGAAGCCAATGCCAAATTAAAAGGGGAAGCTGTCGAGTTTGTACAAGGACTTGACGTATTAAAATCGACAGGCCAAACCGAAGAGAAGATGACAGAGTTTATTAAGGTAACAACAGATGTGGCAAATATACTGCGTATTGGCACAAAAAAAGGCGAAAAACCTAACTTAATTATAACTATCGTGATCCAAATTGGTTTGATCCTTATCATCTCGTTAGGTGCCTATTTGGTGAATGCTACGACCATTTCTTACCTCTTATTAGCCAGCGTGTTATTAATCGTTGCTCGTTCCACGGATGTATTAAATTATTTTGTACAAATGTCATCAATGCTTGAATCATTAGTTATAGGGTACGAAAAATTGCAGGAACTGTTGAATGCACCATCATTACCTGAAAAAAAGGCAGAGATTATGCCTGATCACTATAATATTGAATTTGAACGAGTTAACTTTTCGTACCGAGGGCAAGACAAATATGTTCTTAAGGATATATCCCTTCAGATCCCAGAAAAAGCATTAACCGCTTTGGTCGGTGCCAGTGGTTGCGGTAAGACTACAATAACCAAGCTTATTCTTCGGTTTGCTGATGTAAAATCAGGAAGTATTAAAATCGGTGGTATTGATATTCGAGATATGTCTCAGAGTAAGTTAATGAGCCTAGTCTCTGTAGTATTTCAGGATGTCTATTTGTTTCAAGACACCATTATTAATAACATTAGAATGGCAAAATTATCCGCTAGTGACGAGGAAGTCATCGAAGTTTGTAAACAGGCAAATTGCCACGAATTTATCCAGAATTTCCGCGACGGTTATCAAACACAACTCAATGATATTGGTAAAAGTCTCTCTGGTGGGGAGAGGCAGCGTATCTCTATTGCCAGAGCCATTTTGAAAAATGCACCTATTCTTATCCTCGATGAGCCAACTGCCGCTCTCGATACTGAGAATGAACTGGCAGTGCAAAAGGTGATTAATAAGCTAGTGCAAGGGAAAACAGTATTAGTTATCGCTCATCGACTTTCTACTATCATCGGTGCTGAGCAAATTGTAGTAATTGATAAAGGCGAAATAGTGGAAAGTGGTACTCACCAGCAGTTATTGCAACAAGATGGAATTTATAAAGAGTTTTGGCATCTTCAGCAAAATTAACTCTATCTGCCGCATTAATGTTGTTGCCCACTGTGAGTTACGAAGTGTAGACAGCTTAATGTGTTGCAACATTTTTAGTCGTTTGCTCTTCGTCTTTGAAATTGGATGATAAATTTTTTAGTAAGTTCGTTATTGTGAGGTTGATATGCAAAAGAAGACATTGTCTTTATCCTTTATATGTTTGTTGATAACCGTTTTTTTAGACCAAATTGGTTTATTTCTTATTAACCCGATTATCCCCTCTTTGTTGGAATCGGTAACTCACGAGGGGGTCGTTGATAATGCGCTTATCGGTGGGTGGCTGCTAGCAACTTTTGGTATAATGCAGTTTATTTTTGCGCCAGTAATGGGGGCGGTTTCCGATAAATTTGGTCGCAAGCCAATTTTAATTATTTGCTTCACGGCATTTACCCTTGATTATTTTTTATATGCCATTAGCCAAAATTTATATCTTTTATTTCTAGCTCGAATTATCGCTGGTATTGCTGGCTCTTCAGTCATTGTTTCTCTGGCAAGTGTCGCGGATATGAGTGATGAAAAAAGTAAAATGCAGAATTATGGTTTTATATTTGGCGTAATGAGTTTGGGCTTAGTTATTGGACCATCTATCTCAGCAGTTGTAGTTCAGTCTGGGATAAGAGTTCCTTTTTATGTTGCTGCTATCTTTAGCTTGCTGGGGTTACTGTGCGTTATTTTCTTTTTTAAAGAAACGCTACCTAAAGACAAAAGAAGAGCATTTAAAATTGATAATCCGTTTTCTTCGGTAGCTTATTTTCTTAAGTGTAAAGGCTTATTTCACCTATTTATTGTGCAAATTATTTTTATGTTTGCGACGCAGTTCTCTATTATCTTGTGGCCATTTTTTACAAAATATCGTTTTACATGGAATGATAGTCAAATCGCAACATCTTTTGTCATCCTTGGAATCGGAGGCTTATTTGCCCAAACAGTTTTGCTTAAGCTAGTTCGCTATGTGCTAAGCGATCATCAAGTTCCTTTATTAGGATTCATTTTATTTGCGCTTGGGTTGACATGCATTGCTCTTTCTAATAGTACTTTAGCGATATACATGGCGATGATGATTTATAGTTTTTCAAGCATCAGTAACTCCTCCATTGTAAGTATTTTTTCATCGCAGGTTACTGATTCAAAGCAAGGGCTGTTAATGGGAGCATTGTCGTCTATTACCAGTTTTTGGGCTGTATTAGGGCCAGTTTGTGCTACCAGTATGTATTACTTTACGGTTAGTCTACCCTTACCAAATAGTGATGGTTATCCATTTATTTTTTCAGCAATTTTGGTGTTGATATGCTTAATCCCGCTATCTACAGGATTAAAAATAGTAACCGCTAAACATAATTAATCGTTGTCACGTTAAGGTTTATATTAAAATGACCCATAAAAAGATAAAAAATATCCCCAAACAGATTTGTTTTTTATTTTTTAATTTATATTCCACGCAGTCTCTTGGCATAACCTTTTTGTCGGTTGCTTTGATTTTAGTTTTATATAATAACGTTACTGCGCTGGATAAATTAAGCCTTATTCTACTCATGTCTTTCTCAATTACTTTTAAGGTGTTATGGGCGCCGTTTATTGATAAATATTTAAAAACATCGTCAGGCTATTATCAGAATTGGCTGTTGGTTGCACAATTTTTGATGATATTGTTTTTATTTACGATTACTTTTATTTATTCAGTTAATGATTATTTATTAGTTTTATTGGTCATTTTATTTTTTCATTTAGCAAACACAACCTATCTAGAGCATATGACCAACCTCATGCCATCGTTAATTCCAGAATTACATCATTATATGGTTAAGATGGAAAACTGCTAAAGATTAATACTGCTAAAGCGTCAGTTGCTAAAATTATTGCATAAGGCTGTATTTAATTATAATGATAATTTATAATTTTATGTTAATCAATGTGTTAGCATGATATCAGAGATTTTTTAGCGGTGGTATTAATTAATATTTATTGTAAATTTCCTATTTATCAATTAATAACAGATTTAAATTTTTCCTTCCTTTTGGCGTAATTGTCAATCCACGATTATTATCATTTTGTTTAAACCATTCTTGTTGTAGCATTGATTGAAGCAATAAAGTCCCTAATGGACCACCAATATGATCCCGATGTTCAGTAAAATCTATACAGCGCTTGCCAACACAAGCTGTGTTAGATGTGTTAAATAATAACTTATGTTCATTAAAAAAGAGTTTACCTTTTTCAGTAACTACAAAAAAATTGTCTTGTATAACAATAAATTCATTATTAATAAATGATTGGGTAAGTGCTACAGACCATGAGCCAGCTAAATGTTTATAACATGTTCTTGCCTCTTTAAATTTTTCTTTAGTTTTAGAGTTGGATAAAAATAAACAATCATTTGGCGGAATAATGTTAAACGTTGATTCAATAAACATTGCTGTATCTTGATTTTTTATTTCATAGTAGTGGTGTTTACCACATACTCTGTGATGGATAAGTGCAACATCTTCTAATTTTTTTAAATGAAACCGAGTAGCTTGTGGTGATAAATTCAGTCGATTTGCTAACCATGAGGCTGAAAGCGCTCTACCATTCATTAATTCCGTAATTATCATAATTCTACTGACGTCAGACATTGCATCCGAAAATCGTATTAAATCCTCACAATATAATTTACTCACTTTTTAGAATCTCCAAAAAAAGTCAATGGCATTTTTAGTTATTATTCAATTGGCAACCAACTAAGCAAAGCATATTAATATAAGCTTTTTTGCTAATTTGTTTAAATTTCTTTTTAAACATAATTTATAAAAAGTAAATAAGCTAATTGGATATTTTCACCAACACAAAAAGAAAGTACATGAAACTCTATGAAAAAAAATATTTCATTTTTGCAACTTCTATTCTAATGGTTGGTTACTTTTGCATTCACTTTTTTCTGTAGGTAGTCAGTTAAAAGCGAAATTTTAGTAAGGTGAGACCTTTAAATGACTCAAGCAGTTAATAGTACTAAACCAATGTATTCTATTTATATTATATGTTTTTTAGGATTATTTTTATCAACATTAGATACTGGGATTATAAACTTAGCGTTAAATTCCTTTTCAGTCGATTTTGATGTTTCTTTAGAATATATCGGATTATCAATTACTTTATATTTATTATTGCTAATTATTTTTCTAGTTCCTAGCGGTTGGCTTGGTGACTTTTTAGGGCAAAAAATAGCGTTAATAGTAGGCTTCTTGCTTTTTGGTCTAACCTCAATGATTGCTGGATTTTCAGATTCTGCTAATCAGCTTATTTTATCTAGATGTGGACAAGGAATAGGTGCCGCATTATTGCAAGCAAATTGTCTGGGATTGGCTGGTTTACAATCAAGCAAACAAAAAATAAAATTAAATTCTTTCATAATGTTGGCGATAAGTTTAGGACCAATTTTAGGACCTTCTTTTGGAGGTATTATTTTAAAATTATGGGGGTGGCAATTTTTATTTCTAATTAACGTTCCATTGTGTATTGTGGGATCTCTTTTTTGTTTGAGAATAAATGAATCAGTAATCTTACTAAATAAAGAGACTTTCGATTTAAAAGGAATGATACTATTTTTCATGATGTTAGTCGGTTGTGTTTCTCTTATTTATTCTAATAATATAAACCTATCGTCGGTTGAAACAAGCTTCATCAGTTTTTCTACTTTGATCATATTTTTATTTTTTTGGAAGATTGAATCAAAACACTCCAATCCTTTTTTCCCTGTCAAATTATTATCAATTTCGTCAATTAGATACATTTCAATTGGCAGTTTGATTTTTGGACTGACCGCGGGCATTATTTTTTCAGCATCACCTATCATATTTACTAGAGAAACTAGCTATCCTATTGACGAAATAGGATTAATTTGTACTGCTTCACCCATTGGCGTTATTTTAAGTGTATTTGTCAAAAAAGTAATAAATCCAAATTATAAAAAAATTATACTAATTTATGCTTTACCGCTTATGTTATCTGCTTTTGCCTTGCTTTTCTTGGTTAGTTTTAATATTTCAGTCTTTAATTATGTTATAGCTGCTATGTGCTACGGATTAGGTGGCGGACTGTTTCAAAGTTCATTAATTCAGATAGCGATGGAGCAAAAAAAAGATAAACAATCCACGATAGGAAGCTTGATAAGGCTTTTTCAAAATGGGGGAATTATTATTGGAGCAGCATGTTCTTTAGCGTTGTTAGAAATAGATATTTCCCCTTTAGAGAACATTTCTAACTATCAAACATTATGGGGTATTACTCTTGTTGTACTTTCAACCATGTTGGTATATTCATATTTTTCGTTGTTTAGGAAAAAATAATTAAAATTTTATCGGTTATCATGTAGCTAATTGTGCAAATAGATAACATTTAGGATAAATCATTATATAAAAGAGTGTTTGAAGTGTATTTATTTGTTCATTTATTGCAGAATTGTCTATAACTAAGCTCATCAGAGTATGAAATAGGATAAGTATCACTTAACGGAATTACAAAAAAATCTGGACGAATGGTTAGATTATTACAATAATAATCTAACTATTAAGGAAAACACGTCGAGTAATAGGGATTAGCTATGGCATTCAATGAAGATACACGCGTTAAAATACCTACCATTATGCATTTGGTTCGTTTAGGGTATCAGTATTTATCACTCAAAACACAGCAGTGGGATATTAATACCAATATTTTTCCTGAATTATTCCTTCAAGCGATTGCAAAAATTAATCCCAATCTAGAGCAAGATGATGTCAAGCGGCTATTGGAAGAAGTAAAATTAGCGTTAGATAATGAGGATTTAGGTAAAGCCTTTTATGAAAAATTAACCGCGAGTTCAGGGCCAAAACTTATCGATTTCGAATGTTTTAATAACAACAGCTTTCATGTGGTGACTGAGCTAACCTATAAAAATGGTGATGAAGAATTTAGACCCGATATAACGTTACTAATTAATGGTATGCCGTTAGTCTTTATTGAAGTTAAAAAACCAAATAATCCTGAAGGAATATTAGCTGAGCGAGATCGAATTAATAAACGCTTTCAAAATAAAAAATTTAAGCGCTTTATAAATATAACTCAGTTTATGATCTTTTCTAATAATATGGAATATGAAGATGGCGCCGTCCAACCACTACAAGGTGCTTTTTATGCTAGTGCCTCTTATGGTGAGCCTATTTTTAACTACTTTAGAGAAGAACTAACATTGATTTTATCTGAACTTTCTAAGCCGTTGGATGAGCAAAAAGAGCTAGAAATTCTCAAAGATAATAACAAAGAGACGCTTCGAAGCAGTGATGAGTATCAGCTCAATAAAAATGAGCTTAGGCCAACAAACCGTATTTGTACCTCATTATTAAGCAAAGACAGATTAGCTTTTATTTTACGCTATGCATTAACTTATGTGGCAGAAAAACAAGGGCTTGAAAAGCACATAATGCGTTACCCCCAAATTTTTGCAACCAAAGCGATTGAACATAAACTTAATGAGGGTATTAAAAAAGGCATTATCTGGCACACCCAAGGCAGCGGTAAAACTGCTTTGGCTTACTATAATGTTAGGTTTTTAACCAATTATTTTCAGCAAAAGCAGATTATTCCTAAGTTTTATTTTATTGTGGATCGGATCGATCTACTTATTCAGGCACAGCGAGAATTTACCTGCCGTGGCTTAACTGTTTATACCATTGATTCGCGTGAGGCATTTAGTCAAGATATTAAAGCGACTAAAGCGATTCATAATAATACCGGTAAGTCCGAAATTACCGTGGTCAATATTCAAAAGTTTAAAGATGACCCGGATGTTGTTTCAACGAACGATTATGATGTCAATATTCAACGGATATACTTTTTAGATGAGGTACACCGCAGCTATAACCCTAAAGGTAGCTTTTTAGCCAATCTAGAACAATCTGACCGAAATGCGATTAAAATTGGTTTAACCGGTACGCCATTATTGGGTACAGACTATAACTCGCGCCAACTATTTGGCGATTACATTCATAAATACTACTATAATGCCTCTATTGCCGATGGCTACACTCTAAGGCTAATTCGTGAAGAAATCGCCACTCACTACAAAATGGTTTTACAAAAAGCCTTAGAAGAAGCAGAGATTCAACAAGGTGATGTAGATAAAAAATTTATTTATGCCCATCCTAGCTTTGTTGAACCCATGCTGGATTATATTATTACTGATTTTCATAAAAGCAGATGCACCCTTGCTGAACCAACCATTGGTGCAATGGTCATTTGTGACAGTGCGGAACAAGCCAAGCAACTCTTTAAGTTATTTAATGAACGTTACCCACAAAATAACCAACTACTTAACCAAGTAGCGGCTAACGATAGTGAACTGACTCCATTAAAAGTAGCAGAACCAATCACAACCTATACTGTTAAGCGTAAGCATGAGAACAAAGTTAAAACAGCCGCGTTAATTTTGCACGACGTAGGTACAAAACAACAGCGTAAAGACTGGGTTGAAGACTTTAAAGCAGGCAAAATAGATGTGCTCTTTGTATTTAACATGTTATTAACAGGTTTTGATGCCAGACGATTAAAAAAGCTCTATTTAGGGCGTATAATACGTTCTCATAATCTACTGCAAGCGTTAACGCGGGTAAATCGACCTTATAAAGATTTTCGCTATGGTTACGTAGTCGATTTTGCTGATATTAGCAAAGAGTTTGATGCTACCAATAAAGCTTATTTCGAAGAACTACAAGACGAGCTGGGTGACGAAATAGAGAGCTACTCACAACTGTTTAAATCGCAAGAAGAAATTCAGCAAGAGATCGAACAGATTAAAGACGCACTATTTAAATACAATATCACCAATGCTGAAATTTTTTCACAGCAAATTAATGAAATAGACAATCGTGAAACTATTTTAGCACTTAAAAAAGCCTTAGCTAATGCCAAGAGTCTTTACAATCTTATTCGCCTTCAAGGGGAGTCTAGTTTTTTAGAGCAACTCGATTTTTATAAGCTTAATCTGCTTTACCGCGAAGCGACTAATCGGCTTAATCTACTTAACCTAAAAGAAAACCTTGAAAAAGGCACAGAAAACACTAACCTATTGAATATTGCCTTAGAAGATATTATTTTTGAGTTTATTAAAGTGGGGGAGAAAGAACTTCAACTGGCAGACGATTATCAGCAAACACTCAGACGTACCCGTGAGGCGCTGAACACTAATTTTGACCAAGATGATCCTAAATTTATCACCTTAAAAGAAGAACTGGAACGGTTATTTAAGAAAAAGAACTTGAGTGCAATTACCCAAGAGGAAATGAAAGCCAATACCGAGATACTCAATAAAATTTATGGGCGTATTAAAATATTAAATAGAGAAAATAATTTGCTTCGCCAAAAATACTCAGGTGATGTAAAATACGCCCGCATTCATAAACGCTTAACAGAAAAAAACGAAATGAGCGCGAATGAACGTAAAATTTTCGAAGCACTAAATGGTGTAAAACACGATACCGATGAGCAAGTATTACAAAACTTACAACTTCTAAATAATGAAGGGTATTTTAAACAAATTACCATGCCTACGGTCATTAACCATTTTATGACGCAACAACAGATTAATTTAAATCCTACTACCTCTCATTTTATTAATGATCTGGTGGTTAAAGAATACCTTAAAGAATTTACTAACGGAGCTCCTTAGTGGTAGTTGAACTCTCCTTTCAAGAACAAACTAGAACCTTAATTGACGATCTAAAAGCAATTTGTGCTAACTATGGCTTAGGTAACGATGGCAACGAATTTAAAATCATCACCCAAGCTTTTCTCTATAAGTTTTTAAATGACCAATTTGCTTCAGCTGTTAAAAAAACGCAACCTCACATAGCTAAAACTGATAAGTGGGAAGAAGTATTAACCTCAATGGAGTGTGAACAATACGAAATGCTCCTGTTGAGTTTACCCGCAGGGGTAGCGCATTTAAAACCTGTGCATTTTATTGGCTATTTGTTTAACAACCAAAATCAAGAAGATTTTGCTAAAACCTTTGATGACACGCTAATCGATATTGCCAGTAGCAATACCGACGTATTCTCCATTAAAACAGAAGGCGGGGCTAAGGTGGTTTTATTTGACCGCCTCAGCAACTTTATTGCCGACGAGAGCAAAAAAGATGACTTCTGTCGTGCTATTATCAACAAGTTAGTAGCCTTTAGCTTTGAACATGTTTTTTCAAAAGGCTTTGACTTCTATGCCACCATTTTTGAATACCTTATCAAAGACTATAACAGTAATAGTGGTGGTAAATATGCCGAATATTACACCCCTCATGCTGTAGCCCGTATTATGGCGGCGGTGCTAGTACCTGTTGAACAACGAGGGAAAGTAAATAACGTTAGCTGTTATGACCCCTCTGCAGGTTCGGGCACATTATTAATGAACGTTGCCCATGCCATTGGTGAAGCCAGATGCAGCATCTATACCCAAGATATTTCACAAAAGTCGTCTAATTTATTACGTTTAAACTTGATTTTGAATAATCTGGTGCATTCTATTCCTAATGTGATACAGGGCAATACTATATTGCACCCATATCATAAAGAAGGCAATCAACTAAAACATTTTGATTACATTGTGTCTAATCCACCCTTTAAGCTGGATTTTAGCGACTACCGCGATGACTTAGACACCAAAGCTAATAAAGACCGTTTTTTTGCAGGCATTCCAAAAATCAAAGCTAAAGATAAGGACAAAATGGAGATTTACCAATTGTTCTTACAGCATATTATCACTTCCTTAAAACCAACAGGTAAAGCCGCTATAGTCGTGCCCACCGGCTTTATTACTGCTCAATCAGGCATTGATAAAAAAATCCGTGAGCATTTGGTGAATAATAAAATGCTGGCAGGCGTAGTCTCCATGCCTAGTAATATTTTTGCCACCACTGGCACTAATGTCTCGATTATCTTTATTGATGGCACCAATAAAGAACAGGTAGTTTTGATTGATGCCTCCAACCTTGGTGAAAAAGTGAAAGATGGCAAAAACCAAAAAACTGTACTTACCCCAACCGAAGAACAACACATTATCGATGCCTTTAATCAAAAACAAGCACACGAAGATTTTTCAGTGGTGGTGAGTTATGAGGAGATTATCAACAAAAACTATTCCCTAAGCGCCGGGCAATATTTTGACGTAAAAATTGAGTACGTGGATATTACTCCAGAAGAATTTGCTGCCAAAATGCAAAGCTATACTCAAAACCTTGATGCGTTATTTAAAGAGTCTCATACGTTAGAAGAAGAAATTAAAAAGCAGTTGGCAGGGTTGAAGTATGAATAATGTAATAACTGCTTCTGAGTATTGTTTTTCTGTATTTGATGGTACACATGATTCGCCAAAGCAATCACAAATAGGATATCCTTTAATCACGTCCAAACATTTATCTAATAATAGCTTAGATATAAAGAATTCATATTTAATATCGGAGTTAGACTATAACGCTATAAATAAAAGAAGTAAAGTTTCGCAATGGGATATTTTATTTAGTATGATTGGAACTGTTGGGGAGGTTTATTTAGAGAAAAATAATGATATATGTTACGCGATAAAAAATATAGGTGTATTTTCATGTAAAGATGAAGATAGAGCTAAATGGCTTTATTATTATTTAAAAAGTCCAATCGCTAAAAAACACATAAAAAGATATTTAAATGGGGCTGTTCAGAAATTTTTACCTTTATCAGCATTAAGAGATTTTCCTGTTTTTGATTTTAATCAAAACTCAAAGTTACTGACAAGACTAATTAGTTTTTTAGATGAGAAAATAATAATAAACAATCGTATCAATACAGAATTAGAATCCATGGCAAAAACCTTATATGACTACTGGTTTGTGCAGTTTGATTTTCCTAATGAGGAAGGAAAACCTTATAAAAGCTCAGGCGGAAAGATGGTTTATAACAGCACGTTAAAACGTGAAATACCTGAGGGGTGGAGTGTAGATAGGTTAAAGCCATATATTAACTTTAAAAGAGGTATCTCTTATAAAAGTAATGAAATTTCGGATATTCAAGGGAAAGAATTTTTAAATTTGAATTCATTTTCATTAAAAGGTGAATTTAAAATTGAAGGAACAAAACATTTTATTGGAAAATATAATCAAGAAAGTTTAGTTTCTAGTGGTGGATTAGTAGTTGCTATCACGGATGTAACTCGTAATGCTGATATAATAGGAAAAGCTTTTATTATCCCGAGTATATTTGAAGATGGTGCACTTATATCCTGTGATGTAGTGAGTGTAACTTCCGAAAGATTGAATAAATTTTATTTAGAGCAGTTATTTAACTCTACCTATTATCATAGTTATATAAAGTACTATGCTTCTGGAACGCTAGTATTACATCTTAATTTAAATGGTATAAATTGGTTTAATACTATCTTACCGCCTGTAGGTCTATTAAATCAGTTTGAAAAATTTTGTAAGCCTATCTTGAAGAAAAAAGCGGTAATTTTAAAAGAAAATAAACAGCTCATAGAATTAAGAGACTGGCTCCTCCCCATGCTAATGAATGGTCAAGTCACCGTGAAATAACAGTGCTCGCTTTAGTTTGACTAAAGCGAGTATTTTTTAAAGCTAATATGTGAGTATTATAACAATTGACTAAACTTAATCCTTGTCTTGATAATTAAATCTAGTCGTCCAAAATGTCACTAGCTGAGCCTTACGAATGATCCTAAATAAATACCTCGCAGAATTACGGATGTTTTGCAACAAACAGCGTGTGCTTGTTACTCATTGAAAAATAACTACGAAATCGATAAAGGTTTAGCTGAAAACTTCGCCTCAATCTACTGTTTAGGATAATCCAACTCATCGAGGGCTGTAGATAACGTCGCCCGAATCCCATGCTCTGTTAAACGCCCATTATACCTAATCGTTTCACCTCATAATTCAGTGTATTTTCACTGGTGGATAATTTAGGGTAAGAGTGATGGTAGAGTAAATAAGGCTGCCGTTTACCCTGCAAGGTAAATCAAAAATGCCAAGACTTACCGCCCGAAGGCGACACAAACAATGCCAAACATTCAATATCCTTCAAAGTATAAGCTTTCGATTTAGGTTACAATAATGTTTTTCACTAAGGCGTCAGAAAAAGCCATTGACAATCTCCTCAATAAACAAAATAGAAAAAAGAAGATTCCAATAATTAGGTGATATAACTAAAAAACAGTCAGAAATGCAATGTAGCACTTGTTTACTTTAATGTATCGTTGGATGAACCACTTACGCATTGATTATAGTACACATTAGTACTCTTTAATGGAGTATAAAACAAGGCTTACTGACTGATGTTAAAAGAGAAAAAAACGCTAAGCATTTGGTTATAAAAGACTAGATATCGTGACTTGGAGCGGGAAACGAGGTTCGAACTCGCGACCTCAACCTTGGCAAGGTTGCGCTCTACCAACTGAGCTATTCCCGCATGAGAAGTGTTTTAAATGGTGCCCGGGGCGAGACTTGAACTCGCACGGCCAAAAAGGCCGAGGGATTTTAAATCCCTTGTGTCTACCGATTTCACCACCCGGGCTCAAAACTTAGTTCCGAAAGGTAACTGCGTTTTGGATGCTGTGCATTTTACCTATCTTATCATTTCAGTCAATAAAAATTTCAAATTAATGGTTTGATTGCTCAATGTTTGACTGATTAGTCGTTAAATTAGGCTATTTTGTCTATTTTTACAAAATTATTTAGCTAACTTGATTATTAAGAGATTACACAGATAATATCTGCGATATTTCATAAATATGTTTAATCTTCGTCTAATAAATCACTTTGCGCGATCCAAAGATATTGCAACATAGATAACAAAGTTAATACAGTTGCAATAAGTAGGGCAGCTAGACCTGCATATATAACCAGATCGCAAGGACGCCAAAGTAACCAAGTTAACGCTGTCATTTGGGCAATAGTTTTAATTTTGCCAATTGAAGATACCGCAACATTATTGCGTTTGCCAATTTCTGCCATCCACTCTCTTAATGCAGAAATAATGATTTCTCGAGAAACGATGATGATAGCCGGAATAGAAATCCACCACGCTTGATAATACTGAGTGATGAGTACCAATGCGATCGTCACCATTATTTTATCGGCGACAGGATCTAAAAAGGCGCCAAATTTAGTGGTTTGACCTAATCGACGAGCGAGGTAACCATCAAAAACATCTGTAACTGCGGCAATTAAGAATAATAATGCCGAAAAAAAGCCAGACCATTCATGAGGAAATAGATAGAATGCCAACACAAAAAAAGGAATAAGTATTACTCGAAATAATGTTAAGAATGTAGGTAAGTTGATTTTCATGTGACATTAGCTCATTTTGTTTTATTAATCAATTGGTTAGTGATAATTAAAAAAACAGTGTTTTCTTACTGATTATGTTGCCTGAAAAATGTTAATTTTTCAATGTGTTATTGCTGTAAATTTAGATAAATTTTTTCAGCTAACGATTTGGAGATGCCTTGTACTTGGGCTATTTCATCTATACTAGCATTTTTTAGCTCTCTAAGCCCGCCAAAATGTTTTAATAATGCTTGGCGTCTTTTTCCGCCAACGCCTTCTATATGCTCTAACGCACTATCAGTTAATTGTTTAACACCTTTTTTACGCTGACCTACAATCGCATGGTCATGTGATGCGTTACGGATTTGTTGAATTAATAATAGAGCAGGGGAATGATCATCTAAATAATAACCTTTGCCATGAGCTTCAAAGAAGAGTGTTTCTAAACCTTCTTTACGCTCAGCACCTTTAGCCACCCCGATTAAAATAGGATGATGTTTATCCCAGTTTACTTGTAACTTCTCAAATACTTGTAAAGCTTGATTAAGTTGTCCTTTTCCACCATCAATAAAGATAATATCAGGGATTTTGTCTTCAGGAAGATCTTTTTTACTATAACGACGAGTCAATACCTGTTCCATTGCTGCATAGTCATCACCAGGTGTGATACCAGTAATATTATAACGACGAAATTCAGATTTAACTGGTCCTTTATCATCAAACACAACACAAGAGGCGATAGTATTTTTGCCCATAAAATGGCTGATATCAAAACATTCCATTCTATTGATTTTCTCAATTCCCAAAAAGGCTTTTAAAGCATCGTATCTTTGTTTAATAGTTGAGTTTTCTAATAGTTTATTTTTAACTTCCGTTTGAGCATTAACGGTTGCAATATTTAATAATTTAAGATTATCACCTTTCGGTTCATCAACTAATTTAACCTGATGTTCAGCAACAATAGATAACGTTTCTTCCATTGCTTGTTTATCGGACAACGAAAAATTCAGAAGAATTTTTTTTGGAATATTCCTGTTTTGATTACCTTGTAGATAAAATTGTCCTAAAAATGTCTCAATAACTTCTTCAAGTTCAGTATTAGAGGGAACTTTAGGAAAATAAGAACGATGACCAAATGTTTGACCATTACGGATAAAAAGCACATAAATACAAGCTAAGCCAAGTTCATAGTGAAAACCGATTACATCCAAATTATCATTATTATTGTAGATAGCTTGTTTTTCATTAATGTGTTTGATTGCTTGTAACTGATCACGCAACGCTGCTGCTTTTTCAAAATTAAGCTCACTACTGGCTTTTAACATATCAGCGGTAATTTTTTTTAAGATTTCATCTGACTGTCCAGATAAAAATAATCTAACATAATTCACTTGTTCATTGTAATCTTCATCGCTGACTAAACCCGGTACACAAGGGCCTAAACAACGTTTAATTTGGTACTGCAAACAAGGACGTGTTCGATTACGATAAGTACTATTAAGACATTGCCTTATCGGAAAAGTTTTTTGTAATAATGCGAGAATTTGTTTAACTGCATAGCCACTCGGGTAAGGGCCAAAAAACTCATCTTTTTTACGATTAACTGCTCCGCGGTATAAAGATAATTGTGGATGGCGTTCTTTACTTAATTTAATAAACGGATAGCTTTTGTCATCTTTAAGTAAAACATTATATCGTGGTTGATATTTTTTGATATAAGTCTGTTCAAGCAAAAGAGCTTCGGTTTCGGTATTGGTGATGGTAAATTCTACTCGATGAATATGACTCACCAATCGATCGGTTTTGATGGTTTTTTTACTACTGTTAAAGTAACTTTTTAAACGATTATTGAGGTCTTTCGCTTTTCCCACATAAATGATGGTATCTTTATCATTAAACATTTGATAGATACCTGGTTTATGTGGGACGGTTTTTAAGAAAGATACAGAATCAAATTGGCTCATATTAATTTTCAAAGGTGAGGGCTTTTTTCTCTATTATCCTCATAATGGTGCTTAAAATACCATTTATCAAGAGGTAGATGAGCCCAGCAACAACAAAAATTGAGAAATCATAGTATTCACCATTTAGTGTATTACTATATCCCATGAGATCCATAACAGGAATCATTGATGCTAGTGCGGTTCCCTTAACCACGAAGACAACTTCATTAGAGTAAGTAGATAGTGCTCGTTTTAATGCATATGGCATTACAATTTTGAGTGTTTGTCTTTTATTCATGCCTAATGCACTACATGCTTGCCATAGTCCTTGTGGAACAGCTTTTAAAGCACCATAGAAAATTTGAGTAGTGTAAGCTGCACTATTAAGCGTTAATGCTAAATAAGCGCAAAACCATGGCGATGAAATAAATTCATAAAAAGCGGGTACTTTACTTAAAATTTCGCCAAATTGTGAAGGTCCATAATAGATTAAAAAAAGTTGTACCAATAAAGGTGAACCAGTAAAAATAACAATATAACCACGTATCGTTTTAGTTAAAAACTTTGAATTTAAAGATAAAAGGCAAGAAAAAACGATAGCTAAAAAACCAGCTGATAATATGCCAGCGATACTTAAACTTAAAGTATCAGGTAGACCTTGAAGAATGATTTTTAGATAGTAAATAAAATTATCAGACATAAAATGACCTTACTGACTATTAGCTGATGAAGGTTGTTCAAATTTGGTAGAGCGTTTTTCAATATGAGCAATAACGCGTTGACTTAAAACTGATATTACTAAATAAACAAGCATAGCAATAAAATACCATAAGAAAGGTTGGTTGGTTCTTGCGACAATTGTTTTGGTTTGCATCATTAAATCATCAATCGCTATCGCAGATACAAGGGCGGTATCTTTTAATAAAATTAACCATTGATTACTCAAACCAGGTAATGCATGGCGCCACATTTGCGGCATTATTATGCGGAAAAAGGTGCGGGATTTACTAAGTCCCAATACTTGAGCTGCTTGTTTTTGTCCACTTGGTATCGCTTTAAATGCTCCACGTAAGGTTTGTGATGCATAAACGGCATAAAGTAAGGATAAAGCAAAAACACCGCATAAAAATGGATCTGGTTGAGTATTTTCAATATTCATTTTTACGGTAAATGATGTAAAACCAAGTGGAATGGTAAAACCATCATCTAATGCCATCAATAACAGCGGTAAACCGGTATAGATTGCCACCACAATTAATAATTCGGGTAAAGCTCGAATAGTTAAATTAAATAGTGACATTAACCATGCAACGGGTTTGAAGGGTACTGATTCTAAAATAGTAAAAATGAACGCAAAAAACATGCCGACAATTAACGATACAAATGCTAATGATAACGTTATTGCGGTTGCTTTAGTTAGCGGCAAAATATACCCATCCATAGAAGAGAGTAACCAGTCGATACCGTGTGCAAAAAAGTCTGACATAAAAAAACCGTAATTAAATTAAAAAAATAAACTCGCCGCAGAGTATGCGGCGAGATCTCAAAGAACAGATTTTAGTAAATAAGATTATTTACTAAACCATTTTTTATAAATAATATCTAATTCACCATTTGCTTTTAATTTATCAATTGCTTGGTTGAATTGTTCAAGTAATTGATCATTTCCTTGACGTAAAGCGATACCTAAACCTTCACCAAAGAATTCATGATCGGTAATTTTGTCACCCAAAGCAACAATCTCAGCATCCTTACCTAACCATTCTCCAGCAACAAATGAGCTTGAAACAATGGCATCAATACGTTTTGCTTTTAAATCTAGAAAAGCGAATTGATAGCTGTCATAACTTACTGCTTTAACATCAGGGTACTTTTCATTTAAGTATTTTGAATACGTTGTACCTTTTTGAATACCAACTTTTTTACCTTTCAATTGATCAAGACTGGTTAATGAGTCTTTCAAAGTAATAAATTGAATTGAGCTGTCGTCGTAGTAGATTTTAGTAAATGCAACTTGTTTTTGACGCTCTGGAGTAACATCAATACCTGCAATTGCCGCATCAATGCGACGAGTTTTCAGGCTAGGAATTAAACCATCGAATGATTGGTTAACAATTTTGCAAGATACTTTCATTTCTTCACAAAGCTTATTCATAACGTCAATATCGAAACCAACAATTTCATTTTTATCATTAGTAAATTCGAAAGGCGCATAGGTTGCTTCGGTACCAATAGTTAATGTTTCTGCTGCTTGAGCTGCAAAAGCAGAGCCTGCAAGTAAAATAGCTAGTAATGTTTTTTTCATATTTCCACCCAATCTGGTTTTAATTAATGTTAATGTGATAAGTAAGCTTTAAACTCTTCGGTTTTTGGATGAGCAAAACACTCAAGTTGTCCCTGTTCAATAATCTTACCTTGTTCCATGTAAATCACTTGTGAAGCAACTTTACGTGCAAAATCGACTTCATGAGTAACAATAATTTGTGTAATTCCGGTTTGTGACAGTTCATTAATAATCTCGGCAATTTGTGATGTAATTGCTGGATCTAATGCCGCTGTTGGTTCATCAAATAACAAAATTTTCGGCTCCATCATTAATGCTCTAGCAATAGCAACTCGTTGCTGTTGGCCTCCAGAAAGATGGAGAGGGTAGCGATGCGCCATTTCATCAATTTGTAGACGAGCTAAGATTGACATAGCTTTATCACTAGCTTCTTGTTTTGATAATTTTAATACTTGGCATGGCGCTTCAATCAAATTTTCCAAAACGGTCAAATGTGGCCATAGGTTGTAATTTTGAAAAACCATACCGACATTTTTACGTAAAGTTCGAATTGTTGATTCACTTATTTTTTGCGAAAAATCGAAATGCGAATCAGCAATCGTCATTTCACCTGATGTAGGAATTTCAAGTAAATTAAAAACTTTCAACAAAGAACTTTTGCCTGCACCGCTCTGACCAAGTAAAACAATTGTTTCACCTAAAGGGTAACATAAAGAAACATCGTTCAATGCCTGATGTGTACCATAAAAACAGTTAATATGGCTTAATTCAATATTCATTAGTATTAGATAAATTGTTCAAATTTTAATTGACTAAATATTACTTTTTTTTGCATAAAAATGCAATCTAAAATATTAGACAAATACTTTATGAGTTAATTTTTAAGCAAAAAAATATAATTTTCAATTTTTATTATTGGATAATATTATATTAAATCAATTAGATGTAATTAAAAATATTTACTATACTGATATTTTTATTGATAGAAAAGAAATATATAAATGTAATTCTAATTGATAATTTAACGAATTTGTATGTATTAATAGCTTAAAAAACCCCTTTCCTCAAAATTTTTTACAGATTTTAGCTTAATTTATTCATCATTATTTATGATAGGGATGATAGGTCCAAGATATTTAGGTTTTTGATTCATTATATATAGATCAATAAAGGCACTAACACGAGCTAGCATCTCTCTTATACGAACTAACTTCATACTTTTGGGTGCTGGAACGGCAAAACACTGTGCTTGAATATCTTGCGCAAGGGCAATAAAAATCGCTCGTTCGCAATGGAACTCTTGCGTAATAATAGTAAAATCATCAGCATTGAAAACTTTATTAGCCCGAACAACTGAATCGAAGGTTCTAAAACCAGCATAATCTAATACAATCGCTTCTTTGGGGATACCTGCTTTAATCAGATCCTTTTGCATCGTAATTGGTTCATTATAATTTAAATGCGCATTATCTCCACTTACTAACAGATAATCGACTTTTCCTTGCCAATATAGATCAATAGCGCCATCGATACGATTGCGATAAAAACCGTTAATTCCACCACCTTTTACATATTTAGATGTACCTAATACTACACCAATTGTTCGATAGGGGAGTTTATTTTCATCATGATAAATGTAAGGTGCGGTTTTATAGCTTATCCAATAGTCGAGACTAATTATTACCGCTATTAAAAACAGTAGAAAGGTAATTAAATAAGCAATAAATTTTCTTAATATCATGCTAAAACCAATCAAAAATAAATACCATTATTGGAAATAAAAATGGTGCTGTCAATGAAGTCATAATACCACATAGTACTAGTGATAAAGAGCTATAAGCTCCTTCATTATAATCTACTTCAATACAGCGTGCAGTACCAACAGCATGTGATACAGCACCGATTGATAAACCTCTGGCGGAAGCTGTTTTGATTTTAGCCCAATTTAATAATTGATGAGCAAAAATTCCACCTAAAGTTCCGACTAGTATTACACATAATGCGGCAATAGATGGAACACCACCTTGATTTTCTGCGATAGTTACCGCTATGGCAGTAGTAACTGATTTAGGTAGTACCGAGGCGGCAATTTCATCACTACCTCCTAACCAGAATGCAATACATACTCCCGTCACCATAGAAGCAATTGAAGCTGTAAAGGTGATTATCATGATGGATTTCCAACGGGCTTTGATTTGTGGGATTAATTCAAACAAAGGATAGGCTAAAGCAACAACCGAGTATGGAAGTAAATCATTAATAATTTTTACATTTTTTACATATTCAATATAACTAGTGTGTGTGATTAATAATATTGGAATTAAAACAATAACCGAAATCACTAGTGGATTAAATAATGGATTTTTGATTTTAAAGGAAATTTTACGAATAATTAGAAAAACTAAAACAGTTAATGGTAGCATCCATATCATGATTGTTTCTCCTTATCTTCAGACGATTTTATTGTTGATCTATGCAAATGTTCAGTAAGATATGCCGTTAAGAATAAGACAATGATTGAACCGCCAACACTGGCAAAGCTAATCGGCAGCCAATTAGCTAAAAGTAGTGAATAATTGTCCATGATCCCCATTGCAGCAGGAATAAATAGCACAGTCATATAACGCATAAAGAGGTTACAACTGTTTTTGATCCAACGCGTTGGTATAAGTTGAAATGCTAATAAAAAAAACAAGATTAATAGACCAATAATACTACCTGGGATCATGATTGGTAAGATTGCCGAAACAATGTTACCTGCCCATAAACATAGGGTTAAAATAATTAATCCACGACCATAACTAAATAGTGTGTAATATAAAGAATAAAGTCGATGCTTAATTGTTGCATGTTTGGCTAAAAAATGTTTCATGGTTTATACACTAATTGTCTTAAAATTAAATATTGACGGTATGCCCGTCGTTTAGAAAGGGCGGAGAGCTAAAACTAGAAATATATAATACGCCCCTGTAATTTAATTATCCAACTAAATAATGACAATATTGGTAAAGCTGTTTTAATAAAGTAAGCTTTTCCGGTTTCTGTATATAAATTTCTGCTAGTTGTTCAAGTGATTGTAAATAATTTTGTATCTCAATGCTATTAAGTTTATCTCGACAGTGATCTTGCCAAATACGTTGTTCTTGTTCGGTTAATGTTTGCGGATAATTTCTTGCTTTGTAGCGAAAGAATAATGTGGTTAATCGTGGATCATCGAAAGTGATTGATAAAGTTTCTAATAAATGAATTGGCGTAGTTCTTATTGTTTCACAACGTAAAAGATCTTGACCATTTAAAAATCCACCATAAATTTGTGCATCAACATCACTGTTAACTGGATAATCATTATTGATACTAAATAACTCACGCATTTTATCCTGTAATTTATTTTGGTTTTGCAGCAGCTTTTGTTGATTAATCAAACATTGTTGTTTATCTAAATTAAAACGCTTTGCGTTATCAGCTAATAATGTGCTTAATGGCGCAATAATTGGACATTTATTTATATGAATCAGTTTTAACGGAATACGCTGCTCATCTAACTCAAGATCGGCTGTTTTGGTGTAAAGTTTTTCCTGAATAGTCTCGACAGGTAAATCAATAATTGAATCAATATCTCCAGCTAGATCACAGACTATAACTGCATTATTTTGCGTTGGATGCCATGCAATAGGGCAGACTAATGACATATTGCCTCTATGGCTACCTAACATTCCTGATACATGAACAATAGGTGTCATATTTACAACGTCAATAAGCTCGGCAACTCTGTTTTTATTACGTAATTTAAAGAAATAATTGAATAACTTTGGTTGGGCTTGTTTGATAAGTTTTGCCATAGCAATAGTAGCATAAACATCTGACATTGCATCATGGGCATGCTCGTGGGCAATATTATTCGCTTTAGTTAAATCTTCTAAACGAAAACTCGGTAAACCAGCATCATTTGTTGGCCAGTTAATACCTTCAGGTCTTAATGCATAACATGCTCTAACGACATCAAGTAGATCCCACCGTGAATTACCATTACGCCAACTATAAGAGTAAGGATCATAAAAATTACGATACAAAATATTGCGAGTCACTTCATCATCAAAGCGGATATTGTTATAACCTAAGATACAAGTATTCGGTCGGTTAAATTCTTGATGGATTAATTTGGTGAATTCAGCTTCACATAAGCCACTTTGATTTGTTTTTTGTGGTGTAATACCAGTGATAAGAACTGCTTCAGGATTGGGTAAATAGTCTTGCGCTATTTGACAATAAATGACTAAGGGTTTTTCAATAATATTAAAATCACTATCTGTTCTAATGCCAGCAAATTGTGCCGGACGATCTAAAGCAGGGTTGATGCCAAAAGTTTCGTAATCATGAAAATAAAAAGTAGGCTGTATTTGATCGTTTTTCATTCCGTTATTTTGCTCTTAAGTTTTCATTTTAATTTCAAGTGATTATATCATTATTTAGTTAATTTTATTTATGAACAATAGAGTGATGTAACAATAATCAAATTTTAATAGTTAATCATTAATGAAAAATCAAGGTAATAATTAAACTGACTTTACGATCAATTACAGAAATTATTTTTGCTAGTTCTACTATTGATAGAAATGATTTTATAGTAAATTTATTTTGAATAATTAATCTGTTAAATTTAATTAATAATATTTCAGTTAATCCTAAATATAAATGTTACACCGTCACAAATTTGATGTTGTCATATTTTATGGAGGGAAGATATGTCAAATAAATTATTAATGAGCTTATTTTTTATACCACATTTTTCATTACCACGTTTGTTAATCTCAGCTCTTGATAATGCTATATTAGTCACCTTGATTTTTTGTTTAACTTATTGTTACAATTAAATTAATTGGTAAAAAAGTCTTTTTGGCTATATTGCATGCTATTAAGTTTACCAGGGTTATCGGAATTAAAATAATTATTTCACTTTAATTCTTATTAATTCGTTATCTAAAAAAAGAGTGATATTATCAGCTTTCTGTTGATGATTATGCTTTTAAGCTAGCTTACATGGAATATAAAACAAATTATTATTTCAGTATTGGTTTTTCGAAATGGATTTCACAAAAAAATTATCCTTGTTTTAGCTATTTGTTTCGCGTTTACCGCAAATTGTTATGCTAAAAACTGTAAAAAAGGTATACCATGCGGTAACTTATGCATCCACCTGAACAATGGGAATGTGATAGAAATCGACAAATAGAAAAATTTCAGGGTAATGACAACAAGTTTATCAGTGAAAAGTGTTAATAATGAAAACAAAAATTATCTTAGTGTTGGTCTTTTTTATTACTGTTATACAAAATGCTTATGGCGTTGCTCAGTATAGAACATTTGTTCCTCGGATTCGTACTTATTCTTTTCATACTTTCCATTCTAGTAGAGGAACGGGCAACGAAACACCGTTAGATAATATTTTTTTAAGTATTTTTATCATTTTCTTTCTTGGTATATTTTTTCTATCAGCAATATCGGTAATTCAAGAGTGTAAAGAAGCTAAAGATAAATTATTAGCAGAAGAGAAAGAAAAGCGTAATGAACTTGAGCGAATAAAATTAGAGGAAGCTAGAGCAATTAAAAAAGCGATGGCTCCTAAAGTCGAAGTGTATAAACTTAAGAAATATAGAAAAAAAAGATAAAACATATTGATTACTAGAGATTTTTTAAGTTCATTTTAGCTAATTAGTCGCTATATGATTTTATACGCCATTATGGCTGATAACTGTAACTTGAGTAACATCAGATTATATTTTATTTAAAATTATCTACAGCAAAAGGAATTGTATAAGACTTATTGGATAAAGTTTAAGTGTGATGGAATTTATATTGTTACTTTATTATATCTGTTTTTAAAGAGTTATATTATCTTTGCAATTCTAATCAGAATATTAAAAGTGAATATAGGGATATATTCACTTTTAATCGATGTTTTAATTTAGTAATAGGTTTCGAGTTCTTTTAAAAATATTTTTAATTCCTCAATCCAAAGGTTTGCATTCATTGTAGTGCCATGACCACTGGTTTTGTCACTGGCTGGGATAAGATAATATTTGGCTGCTAAAATATCTTTCAATGCTTTTTGCATCACACCAGTATTTGGCGGATTTCTTTCATCATCTTCTGAGTTAATAACTAAAATAAACGCCTTAATCTTAGTTAAATCTTGTGTTGGATCAAAGTTTCTTGCGGCATCCCATTGATATAAAAAGTCATTAGTATCCATGCTAACACGTTCTTTTAACTTGTCTGATAATATTTCTTCTGTTTTTGCCGTATTATAGGCTTTATTTTGCCAAGCAATATCGCCACCATTAGTTGCTATGTCATAATAATTATAAACAGTTTGAAATTTTTCCGGTTGTTTAGTATAAAAACCATTGTTCCAGTCAGGATCTTCCTTAATTGAATTGATAAGCATTTTTCTCATAATCCAATTTCGACTAGATATTGGGGCAGGGGTTGCTGCCATTGGAATTGCAGCTGTCATATATTCGGGATATTTAGTTATCCATAACCAGGTGTTCATGCCCCCCATTGAGTTACCAATAATAAGTTCAAGGTGATTTATGCCTAATCCATTTTTCAATAGTTGGTATTGAGCATTAACCATGTCACCATAATCATAATGAGGAAAATTTCCTTTTAGTTTGTCAGAAGGTTTTGATGATTTTCCCGTACCAATTGCATCAGGTAATATAATAAAATATTTTTCAGCGTCTAACGGTTTTCCTTTATCAAATAATGCATGCCCGAAACTATCATTAAGCATAGAATTACCATCACCAGTTGTGCCATGTAAAATTAAAACAGGTTTGCCTTTAGGATTTCCGAGTGTGACATAGTGAATTTTTAGATTTTTGACCGTATTACCATCATTAAATTGAAAGTTTTTAATAATATAATCACCTTCATTTCTATTGTAAAAATCAGTACAAAACCCTGGCATAGCGATGATAAAGGAAATAAAAAATAATAGTGCTTTTGTTAGATTACTCATAATTGGTTCTCTCCATTATATTTATGCAAAGCTAACATTGTTTTAACGGTAAGAGATGGGGCCGGTAGAGAATAATTAACGAGGTAATGATCCATCGTTAATATGCATATTAATTTAATCAATACCAATTTTTCAATAAAAATAATTACTATTTACTAAAAATAATTGCTATTTAAATAATATCAGTTAATAAAAAAAGGGAATTTATTATTCCCTTTTAGTGTGATTCAGTCTTTAGGTGCACTTTCAATAATATCTGCTAATTTTTCCAGTGTTATTCTTAAAAACTTTGGCATAGCTTCTATTTCAATTGAATCCATTAGGTTTTTTACATAAAGACCTAATTCTGTATCACCTTCAACAATTAGTCGACGTTGGAAAAATAGTGTGTCAGGATCTTGTCTTCTAGTCGCAATCATAATCAAATCGTTAGCATTACCAATAAAGCTGACATCAGGAATTTCTTCACGACTCACAACTAGTTTGTTATCAATTAAGCTCACAAACCAAACTAATTGCAGATCTGTTACTTGTATTTTAAGCCAACGATTTTCTAGAAAATCAAGATCACCATCTTCCAGCGAATTTTTGAATTGTAATTGCAATAATTGTTCAATCGTTCGTTTTTTCAAGTCGAAAGGAATACAACGTAAAGTTAAACCTAACACTTGTGGTGCTTTATCGACAAATTGAGAATGAATTTTGCCAAGTAATTGGTGTTTGTTGCCAATCATTTATGCATCTCCAGAAATCATCTTCTCATAAATATCTAAATCTGTATTCAGATGTTCATAAGTTTCTTCACTAACTTCATTGCGAATTTTCATTTGAAGTAATGCTGTACGTTCAGCACCAATTGCTACCAAACGCATACGTCTTTCTAGATTTTCAGCCTCGAGTGCTTTTTGTTCTAAATCTTTAAGTCCTGTCCTACGTCTTAATGAACCAATTACCCGCGATCCGACTTCATGAATAATCTCTTGATCTAAACCTTCTTCTGAGGTTTCTTGTAAAAGACTAGTTTGCATTTTTTCTAGGCTAACGATAGCTTCTTCTGCCATTTGTCCTTTAACAGTTAAAATCTCATTATCTTGTTCGGAATTGTCCAAAATAACACTACCACGTAATAGGATAGGTAATATGATTACAGCTGAAATTAATGATACTAATATAATCCCAGCAGCAATAAATACTAATTGGTAACGACCACCGATAGTCATTGGAATTGATAATACACCAGCTAAAGTAATTGCCCCACGGACACCAGCAAAGGTGGAAATCCAAAGATCACGATTGGTATAGGCTCTGAATGCTAATGGGCGTTTTGTGCCGAAAGGCATTGTTGGCATATGTTTCATTGCCCATAACCATGCGAATCGAGTACCCATTAAGACTACGAAAACAAATAAAACAATCAAACATAATTGCCATAATTCAATTGAAGCATCGGTCTGATTTTCAGTAAAGGTAGTTGATAAGATACTTGGTAATTGAATACCTAATAAAAGGAATACAAAACCATTAAATACGAAGGTTAACATTGACCATGTGCTATCAGATTGTAGGCGAGCAGTTAATGGTGCATTGCGCATCATGCCTGATTGGTTTACTGTCATACCTGCACTAACAGCAGCTAAAATTCCAGAACAATGACATTCTTCCGCTATGATATAAGCCGCAAATGGTAGTAAGAATAGTAATACAATTTGAATAGCAGGATCATTATGAGTTAATTGGTTTATTTTACGTAAGATACGTGCATATAACCAGGTAAATAAAACCCCAACCGCAAGTCCACCAATTGCAACAACGAAAAATGAAATACTGATTTGTAATAGGTTAAATTGCAAAGCGCCTGCTGCTATTGCGATGGCAAATTTTAATGAAACAAGGCCAGAAGCATCATTCATTAATGCTTCACCTTCAATGATTTCCATTTTTTCTTTTTCAATTCTTCCTTTACCGACAATTCCACTAAGAGCAACGGCATCGGTAGGAGATAGAACGGCAGCTAATGCTAAAGCGGCTGGTAATTCAACATTTGGAAGCATCCAATAAAGTAGATATCCTAGCGCAATAATAGAAATTACGACTAATACCAGTGCTAATCCGACAATTTCTCTAAAATTGTAGACAAAATCTTTCACCGAAGTTTTTCGACCATCAGCAAACAGTAAGGGAGGTATAAATAAAACAAGAAAGAGTTCTGGATCAAATTTCAAATACACACCCAAAGCAGCTAAAAGGCAACCCAATAATATTTGCATTAATGGCAAAGGAATTTGGATCGGCAACATTTTTATAACAACACCAGAAAGTGATACAATTAATACCAGAAGTAATATTGTTGAAAATAGTTCCATAGTTACTCTTTTGTTATTATCCTATAATTAACTATTGATTATATCGGATTTTTAACAAAATTTCAGATTAAAATTGCCTAAATCATACAATTTTTAATCACTCTCTTTTTTTGAATAAAAAAACAAGCGTTTTTATTGACGGATATCATTGATGGAAAATTGGCAAAGAGCATTTGTTCTTCATACGCGTACCTATAGCGAAAGTAGCTTATTAGTTGACTTATTTGTTGAGAATGTAGGAAAAGTAACTATTCTAGCTAAAGGGGCTAGACGTAAAAAATCAGTATTGAAGGGAATTTTACAACCTTTTACGCCATTAATTGTTCAGTATTCAGGTCAAGGAGAAATTAAGAATTTGCGTCAGGTTGAAGCAATATCTCTAACATTACCACTTGTATCAGTTTTTCTGTACAGCGCTTTTTATTTAAATGAACTATTAGATCGAGTCCTATTAGCTGAAACCGAAACTAATACGTTATTTGATGATTATTTGATAAGCTTACAACAATTGGCACAACAAATGTCAGCTGAAAATGTATTGCGTACATTTGAATTGGCATTACTTGAGAATTTAGGTTATCACGTTGATTTTTTTCATTGCAGTGCAACGGGCGATGATATTGTTGAAACCATGCATTATCAATATCAATCAGAAAAAGGTTTTATTAGTAGTTTGCTACAAAATAGTACCAGTTTCACCGGCGAACAGGTGTTAGCTTTGGGTAAAAGAGAGTTTCTAACTATAGATACGCTTAAAGCAGCTAAACGTTTTACTCGAATGGCTTTAAAACCTTATATAGGTTCAAAACCTTTTAAGAGTAGAGAGTTATTTTTGAAAATTTAGTTTTTGATTTCTCTATTCCACCAATGATTATTGGCGGAATAGTTTATTAATTATAATTTACTCGATTAAACTTAGTATCTTGGTGGTTTAGCATATTTGCTATTATAACTATCGGCAGGGAAAGCGTTAGAATTCGGTGATTTCTTATATTGATTACCACTTTCCAATTGGAAAATTGCTGTACCAATCACCCCAATATTGTTCGCTGAACCTTCATCGGTATGATTTGCATAAGCTTTAGATGCTTGTGAAAATGTAAATGAGGCTACTTCACTATCATTTTTTCGGAACCCTTTAATTGATAGCGTACTATACGGTCTTAAAATATAACCATTATTGTTCAATGAACCAGCTTTTCCGTTGATAACATCTAATCCATCAACAGTTGCTACAATTTCATAAGTATTTCTTGAATAATTAACATAATAAAGTTGATAACTTTTACCTTCTTCACCAAGCATATTGATTTCATCATCCTGTTTGAAAAGCGACCATTTGTTATTGTTATCATCAATTATTGACATACCCACATCGCCATTGAGCATGAGTTCTTGAACTTTTTTTCCATGCACAAAAACTTTCTTAGAATAATGAATTACCGCAACGTCTATTGGTGTGTTATTAATGCGATCTAATTTAACTTCACGAACATGAGATTCGACCCCATCCCCCCATTGTGTTCCTATTCCTCTATCATTTGCTGCTTTTGAATTGATTGCTTGTTGACATCCACTTAAAATTAAACTGATTAAGCCAATCATTAATACATTATATATGTTATAAAATTTATTCATTAAGATTTCCTTTTCTAATTATGTTTAGTAATTATATATACAATATTATATATTTGAATATTATATAAATATATATTAATTTTGTTGGCTGTATTTTATCGACTGAATAATGAGTTCTATATTATGCTCCACTTGATGCACGGATAACTAATTCACCATTTACGTATATAGAACGAATTGGTAAGGTTGGATTATTTATCCTTTGAATTAAAGTTTCTACAGCAGTCAAAGCTATACTTGCTAACGGTTGTTTATAAGTAGACAGTGGGGTAGATAGATGACCTGCATAATCAGCATCATCAAAGCTAATGGTAAATAATTTTTGTCTTGGATTTATTCTTTGATTCAATGAGATTAATTGCATTGCCGTAAAGTCATTACCACAAACTACATGTTTAATGTTCAATTTTGCCAATTGATTAATTACTTTATCATCAATTTGTGGCACTTGAATTATCCAATCGTTAATTTTTGTAATTCCTGCATCATATAGTGCTTGTTTATACCCAATTATTCTTAAAGCAACGGTATTAGCTGAATCACTTTTTGATACAAATGCTATTCGAGTATTTTTCTTTTCAATAAAATAATTTGTGACAACGTAACCTGCGGCAATGTTATCAATACTAACTAAGTCAGCTTTACCTCGAGAAGGGAAAACATAATAGTCTCTCTCTAACAATATACAAGGAATATTGTAGAGTGCCAGATAATCCATTATTCTTTTGTTTATGATATTCGCGTAAGGGTGAAACTCTAAAGGTGTGAAAAATATTCCGTTAATATTATTTTTTGTATAATTAATGATGACTCTTTCTACGTCATTTAAAATAGATTGTATATCCTGACTTTTGGTCAGCATCCCTGCCCATAAAAGAGAAAACTGATAATTATTGGCTAAACTTGCTATCTCAGAATATAAACTGTCAAGAATCATTCTACTTTCATCTTGTTCTAAACGAGGAGCCAATATTCCAAAAATATATTTGCTTACTTGTTGATCTTTAGGGTGTCTAACATAAAACTTACCGCCTTGTTTACCTTCAATATAACCTTCTGTTTTTAATCTTGAAAATACTTTACTGATCGTTGGCCGGGAAGTCTTATATATTGAGCTTAAATCAGATGAAGACGGAAGGGTACTATTACAATCTAAAATTCCACTTTTGATCTGCAATAATATTTCCTGATAAATCTGCTCACTTTTATTTGCCATTATTTTACCTATATAACTTTAATTGAATATAACTAGTATGACATAACCATTAAACTTGATAAATTAAATTTTACAAGTTCTTAAAAAAAGTGACTTTGATATCATAAATAATAAAAAGAAATAGATTAATATTGTTAACCTTGTTGCAGATAATTAGACTGAATTTACTCAAAATATATTGCAAAATATTTTTGAGTTTTAGTATTTAAGGAAATTATTATTATAAATCATTTGATTATCTGAGGTGAGTTTATGAAAAAATTCATAGCATCGTTTTTAACAATTATATTCTTTCTTTTTACAAGTTGTTTTCAACTTGTAAATGCTGATGATAAAAAACCTATAAAGTTTGCTTTTATCACTTCAACTTTAAACAATTCATTTTTTACAGCAATATCTGATACATTTTCTGAAATCGCCAAACAAAATGGCGATCAATACATTCTTGTCGATCCTCAATATGATCAAGCTAAGCAAATTTCAATGATGGAAGATGTCATTAATCAAAAAGTTGATATTATTTACTTAATCGCCGTTGATTCTGAAGGTATCCGCCAAGGATTATTGGCTGCAAAACAAAAACAGATCCCGGTAGTGGTGATTGATAATCCTATTAGTGATGATGATTTAGTGGTTAGCACTGTGGCTTCAGATAATTTCTTGGCCGGTAAAATTAATGGTGAACAAATGGCTAAAGATTATCCTAATGGCGCTAAAATTGCGGTTATTGATTGTCCTTTCAACCGTGCTAGCGTTTTAAGAGCTGATGGCTTTTATGCCGGATTAGGCGAAAACAGAAGTAAATTTGAAGTCCTTTCTCAACAAAATGGCAAATGTGCTTTAGAGGTCACCATGCCAATTGCCGAAGATATTATTCAAGCTCATCCTGATTTACAAGCATTTTTTGCCGTAAATGATCCTTCTGCTTTAGGTGTTGTCGTTGCATTGAAAGCATCAAATAAACTTAAAAATGTTAAAGTCTATACTGTTGATGGTTCTCCTGACGGTAAAAAAGCATTTAGCGATGGAGATATAACGTTAACAGTTGCCCAAGCACCAATTCAATTAGCTAAAGAAACCTATAAAGTTGGTAAAAAGGTTTTAGCTGGAGAAAGCGTTGCTAAAGAAATATTGGTACCAACTTTTCCAATTACCAAAGAAATGATTGATCAATATGGAGTAAAAGTCTGGCAGTAATCATTGACTTTAATCAAGTTATATCTATTGAAATCAATAAGGTGATATTTATATGGAACAAGTTGCATTACAACTATCTCATATAGAAAAAAAATTTGCTGGTGTCCATGCGTTAAAAGATATGCACTTTAACCTTAAACAATGTGAAGTTCATGGATTGTTGGGCGAAAATGGCGCTGGCAAATCAACCTTAATCAAAATTATTGGCGGCATCTATAAACCAGATGCCGGTGAAATTAAGATTAATGGTAAAACTGAGATAATTAATGGTATTAAAGATGCACAAGCAAGAGGAATTAATGTTATTCATCAGGAGATTGTCTTAGTTCCTTATATTAGTGTATATGAAAATATTTTCTTAGGCCGAGAACCAAGAACACGCATGGGTTTTAAAGATCATCGTCAAATGATCACCAAAGCCAAAATAATGATGGAAAGCATGGGATTAACGATCGATGTGTTACGTCCTGTACATGAGTTAACCATTGCACAACAACAACTTATCGAAATTGTCAAAGCTATTTCATTTAACGTTCGTATCTTGATCATGGATGAGCCTACTTCTTCTTTAACTGATAAAGAAGTTGAGCAGCTTTTTATTATGATTAAAAAACTAACCGAACATAACGTAAGTATCATTTATATTTCTCACCGTATGGATGAGTTATTTACTATCACAGACAGAATAACTGTAATTAGGGATGGTAGTTATATAGATACCGTCAATACTAAACAAACCAATATTGATGAATTAGTCAAATTGATGGTTGGGCGTAACTTAAATAATTATTATCAACGTCACTATCAACAAAATGGAGAACGTTTATTAGAAGTTAAAAATCTTTCGAAAAAAGGAGTATTTAATAACGTTAATTTTCATTTAAAGAAAGGAGAGATTTTAGGTTTTGCCGGTCTTATGGGGGCAGGTAGGAGTGAAATCATGCAAGCAGTTTTTGGCGCAGACCGATATGATAGTGGTGAAATTTATTTTGACAATCAGCTTGTTAAGCTCAAATCGCCGCAAGATGCTATTGATATAGGAATAGCTTTAGTTCCTGAAGATAGAAAAAAACAAGGTCTTATTTTAGGTAATAGTATCGCATTCAATTTAACATTAACAGTATTGAAACAATTTATGCATGGTTGTTTTGTTAATCAACAAAAACAGAAAGATATCATTCAATACTATATTAATAAGCTCAATATAAAAACCCCAGATGCTGACAAAATTGTTGGTCAGCTTAGTGGCGGAAATCAACAAAAAGTTGTGATAGCTAAGTGGCTAGCAACTAAACCGAAAATCATCATTTTAGATGAACCTACTCGAGGAATTGATATTGGTGCTAAAGCCGAAATTTATCAAATCATTGATGAACTTTGTGCAAGTGGCATGGCTATTATTATGATTTCCTCAGAATTACCAGAAATTATCAATATGTGTGATCGTGTTTGTGTTGTTGCGAATGGACAAATTCAAGGTGAATTATCGCAATCAGAATTAACACAGGAAAAAATTATGAAATTAGCAACAGGGAGAGCTTAAAATGGCTAGCCAATCTATGAAACAATCAGATGATATGAGCTATCATCACTCTACAATAACCAATAATATCATTATTAGAAGTTTCAAAAATTTTATTACTAATAATATAGGGATTTTAATTGCGCTTCTATTAATTAGTATCATTTTAAGTTTTGCTAGTCCGGTATTTCTTTCCCAAGAAAATATGCTCTCAGTGTTAAGACAAGTATCCACTAATATGTGTTTAGCGTTAGGAATGACATTGATCATCATATTGGGTGGTATTGATTTATCGGTAGGTTCGATCGTCGCTATGGCGGGTACACTCACAGTTGGATTTATTTCAATCGGTGAAATGAGCATTGTTCCAGCTATTATGCTGGGTTTATTTATTGGTACTTTATGTGGTGCGGCAAATGGTGTCGCTATTGCTTATACAGGTATTCCTCCATTCATCGTTACATTAGCAATGATGATGATCGCTCGTGGCGTAGGTTATATTTATAGTGGTGGTCAATCAATTCGTATTTTTGATGAGGGGTTTACCAGCATAGGTACAGGTTACTTAGGCATGATTCCATATCCAGTTATCTATATGTTGGTATTTATAGTAGTCATGTTGGTGGTTGTTAATCGAACGCGTTTAGGTACTTATATTTATGCTCTTGGTGGTAATCGTGAGGCAGCGAGATTATCAGGTATAGCCATTAAACGTGTTGAAATCATTGTATATACCATTGCGGGTTTTTTGGCTGCTTTCGCAGGGATAGTGCTGGCTGCAAGAATGTATTCAGGACAACCATCAGTTGCACAAGGTTATGAAATGGATGCTATAGCAGCTTGTGTGCTCGGTGGTATTTCAATGTCAGGTGGAATAGGTCGCATTAGTGGCACTATTTTAGGTGTGATAGTTATCGGCATTATTAACAATGGTTTGAATTTATTGGGGGTTAATTCATTTTGGCAATTAGTTGCAAAAGGCGTAATCATCTTTTTAGCCGTCTATGTCGATATGCTAAAACGCAAGAAAGCAAACTAATTTAGACTAATTTGTTTTTAAATGTATGAATAATTGCAAATTTAATTAATAGGACAATAAAATGAAAAAATGTACTTTGATGTTAAATAACCCAGATGGTATTACTCGACATAATGAACCGGTAATCGCGCGTCTTTTTTTCAAAGAACAGCCAATAGATCCGTCTAAATTAAAACTAGTTAATGAACAAGGGAAAGTTATACCACATCAATTGTTTGATATAGTTTATGATGATACCACCGATACACTAATCTCTGCTTGCTCAATCGCCTTTATAGTAACTAATTTAGAGCAGTTAGTTGAAAATTATACTTTGTATCTTGATGAGAAAACGCCTGTAGATAATGCAAATGGCATAAAACAACTAGTGACTACTTTGAATGATGGTGTAAAAAGACTTGATACAGGTCACTATATTTTAGAATTATGTCGTGGTACTGCAGACGGGACATCATATGGGAAATGGGGTATTCGTTACTTTTCTGCTAAAGCTGAAGGTCGGAATTTGATTAAGGATTGCTCTAATGCTATAGGTGGTTTTTATGGCCCCTTTTTTACTCCAGCCAATGGATTAATTAATCCGCCTGAGCATACCATCGTAGAGTGTGAAACAGAGGTTGAAGGTCCAATTTATTGTCGTTATCGTTTTAATGGTAAAATTCCTAATGGTTTAGATCCAGCTTTGCATGATAAATCATTTTCAATTGTTTGGGAGTTTTTCTATCAGTCACCATGGTTTAGGCGTACTTATCATGTTGATGATTTTGAAACTTCTGTTGATGGTATGCCGGTCATAAATAAGATCACCGTTGGTGATGAGTATGAAAGTGGTAAAAATAATGTGGTATTTTCTCGTTTTGCTAGCTATGGCGGTACATTTTATCGTCAAGGTGATCTTTATGCCAATATTCTAGCTGATGAAGTTAATCGAATTTTATCGCAACCACTAGATCAACTTCCACCAAATGCAAGACTCTATCGAGAGTCCATTGGTGATAATATTAATGCAGTTTCTTGGGATTTCTTCTGGCGCCTATTTTGTGTTAAAGAAGGTATTTTAAGTGATGAAGAAATAAAATCACACGTTAAAACTATTCTGCGTAAAGCTCATCATGTTGTGCATAATAGCGCTCGAAACAAAGAAGTATTATTTGCTAAAGATGTAGATGTTAATAGTGTGCCAGAACAAACGATTTTTCCACTTGCTGCAAATAAAACGGCTGAAATAAATCCCGAATCAGGTTATGCTATGGTTTGGTATACGAGTAATATTGTCGGACGTTATCAAATTGTTCAACGTAAAGATTCCGGTTGGGTTAATTGGGGTACTAATGGTGAAAATGAGTATCCAGAATTACCTACCGGTTCAACGATTTATACTGCATATGGTCAATTTGATGATTGGCAGAAGCAAGCCGATAGTATGGAAAAAAATATTGATGTCAAACAAGGGTTAATCGAAGATGAATGACATAAAGATTGTTGCAATAGGTGAATTTTTATGGGATTGTTTACCTAATGGGAAAAAGATTGGCGGAGCTGCCGCCAACTTTTGTTATCATGCTAAATCAGCTGGAGCAAATGCAATATTAGTTTCAGCAATTGGCGATGACGACAATGGTAGAGAATTACGTGAACAGATTGAAAAACTGCAAATCCCACAACAAATTCAAATATCTGCAAATTATCCAACTGGAACGGTATTAGTTAAATTAGATTCAGCCGGTAAACCCACTTATGATATTGTTAATCCTGTTGCTTGGGATGATATTCAATTAACAGATCAATTATTAGAACTTATTCAGCAAGATGATTTAGATGCAATCTATTTCGGCAGTTTAATTCAACGTAATATACATAATCACGAACTATTGCAAAAGATTGTTAATCATCGATCACAACGAAGCAAAATTATTGTTGATATTAATTTACGTCAAAATCATTATAATAACGCGACTTTACTTTTGTGTATTGAACATGCCAATATCTTAAAGTTAAATGATGAAGAATTACCAATTGTTGCTGATTTATTGAAGATAAAAGCTGATCCGCAAGCGCTTTTCAATTATCTAAATGAACATTATCAACTTGAGTTGTTAATTTATACCTGTGGTAGTGAAGGTAGTCATCTTATTACTAAAAATGAACAGAATCATTGTCCTGCTGAAAAAATCACCCCAATTGATACTGTTGGTGCTGGTGATTCATTTATGGCAATAAGCAGCGTGCTATATTTAAAAGGCAAACAATTACAAGAAATTAATAGTAAAGCCAATCACATCGCTGCATATGTTTGTACTCAAAGCGGCCCGATGCCTATTATACCACAAACATATTTAACCGAATTATAATCTGTTTTGAGACCTAGCTTTTTAATTAGTGAATAATAGCTAGGTCATAACTATTATTTTCATATTCGATTACAACATCGTTTTATTGATTCCTAATCAAAAATAATCACTAAAAAGGCTATTAATAATTAAAAATAGGGTAATGTCTGTTTTTATTCGTTATGAAATCAGGATGTATTTAATCACTAGAGATAAATCTATTTTTAAATCAAGTTCAAGCCTATTTAAAATCCTCATGATAAGTGATAGTATACTCCGTCTATTTATTTATGTACGCATGTGCGCTTTCGTGTGGCGCACCACTGTTATAAGGATTTATTATGCCAATTATTACTCTTCCTGATGGTAGTCAACGTCAATTTGATAAACCTGTTACTGTATTAGAAGTTGCACAAAGTATTGGTGCAGGGCTTGCTAAAGCCTGTATCGCAGGCCGTGTTAATGGTGAACGTAAAGATGCGTGTGATGTTATTGAGCATGACGCAACCTTATCTATTATTACCGCTAAAGATGAAGATGGACTTGAAATTATCCGTCATTCTTGTGCACATTTATTAGGACATGCCATAAAACAATTATGGCCTAATACTCAAATGGCTATCGGGCCTACCATTGATAATGGCTTTTATTATGATGTCGATTTAGATCACTCTTTAACTCAGGAAGATCTTGATGCTTTAGAAAAACGCATGCATGAATTGGCCAAAAAAGATTACCCAGTTAAAAAAGAAGTAGTGAGTTGGGAACGTGCAAGAGAAGTCTTTTGGGAACGTCACGAACCTTATAAAATTGCTATTTTAGATGAAAACATTCCTAAAGATTCTACTCCAGCACTTTATCATCATGAAGAATATATTGATATGTGTCGTGGACCACATGTGCCTAATATGCGTTTTTGTCACCATTTTAAATTACAAAAAGTTGCTGGCGCTTATTGGCGTGGTAATAGTGATAACAAAATGTTACAACGCATCTATGGAACTGCATGGGCAGATAAAAAACAACTCGACAGTTATTTACAATTTTTAGAAGAAGCGGCAAAACGCGATCATCGTAAAATTGGTAAACAACTTGATCTGTATCATATGCAGGAAGAAGCACCAGGTATGGTATTTTGGCATAATGATGGTTGGATTATTTTCCGTGAACTTGAAGTTTTTGTTCGTACCAAACTGAAAGAATATGATTATCAAGAAGTGAAAGGTCCATTTATGATGGATCGTGTACTTTGGGAAAAAACAGGGCATTGGGGCAACTATAAAGAATTAATGTTTGTTACTTCATCAGAAAATCGTGAATACTGCATTAAACCAATGAACTGTCCAGGCCATGTACAGATTTTTAATCAAGGCCTAAAATCATATCGCGATTTACCATTACGTATGGCCGAATTTGGTAGTTGTCATCGTAATGAACCTTCTGGATCTTTGCATGGTTTAATGCGAGTTCGAGGTTTTACTCAAGATGATGCACATATCTTCTGTACTGAAGGGCAAATTCGAAGTGAAGTAAATAATTGTATCAAAATGGTCTATGATACTTATAGTACATTTGGCTTTAAAGATATCACGGTTAAATTATCGACTCGTCCAGAAAAACGTATTGGTAAGGATGAAACTTGGGATTTAGCAGAAAAAGATTTAGCTGAATGTTTGCAAGAAAATGGCATTGAATTTGAATATTTACCTGGTGAAGGGGCATTCTATGGTCCAAAAATTGAATTTACTTTACATGATTGCTTAGGTCGAGCATGGCAATGTGGTACAGTTCAACTTGACTTTATGTTACCAGAGCGATTAGATGCAACTTATGTTGGTGAAGATAATGAACGTCATGTTCCTGTTATGATTCACCGAGCTATACTTGGTTCAATGGAACGCTTCATGGGCATATTGACCGAAGATTGTGCTGGATTCTTCCCAACTTGGTTGGCACCATTACAAGTAGCGGTTATTAATATCACTGATAATCAAGCCGATTATGCCAAACAATTAACCGAGCAACTACAAAAAGTTGGCATTAGAGCAAAAGCGGACTTGAGAAATGAGAAAATAGGGTTTAAAATTCGTGAGCATACTCTAAAACGCGTTCCTTATATGTTTGTCTGTGGAGACAAAGAGATAGAATCAGGAACAATTTCAGTTCGAACTCGCCAAGGTAAAGATCTTGGTAGCTTTGAAGTGAAACATGTTATAGAATTATTGCTTAATGAAATTCATAGTCGTTCATTAGAACAAATGAATTAATGATAAATTAATTTGGAGGAATGAGATATTAAAGTCAGTAAACGAATTCAGTCAACACGCGCGCACAAAATCAATGATGAGATTACTGCTCGCGAGGTGAGGTTAACCGGCGTCGATGGTGAACAGCTCGGCATTGTTAGCTTAGACGAAGCTTTAAAACAAGCTGAGGAAGCAACATTAGATTTAGTTGAAATAAGTCCTAATGCAGAGCCACCTGTTTGTCGAATTATGGATTATGGCAAGTTCCTCTATGAAAAGAGTAAAGCAACAAAAGAACAGAAGAAGAAGCAAAAGGTTGTTCAGGTTAAGGAAATTAAATTCCGACCTGGTACAGACGAAGGCGACTATCAGGTAAAACTCCGCAGCCTGATACGCTTTCTTGAAGATGGCGATAAAGCTAAAGTTACGTTGCGTTTTCGTGGACGTGAAATGGCTCACCAACAGTTAGGTACTGAAATGCTTGATCGCATTAAAGAAGACTTGGCTGATTTGGCTATCATTGAATCTTATCCAACTAAGATTGAAGGTCGTCAAATGATAATGGTGTTAGCGCCGAAGAAGAAATAATGGTTCAACAAGCTAATTTTTAGTTTGCTAAAAATTACACCATTATTTTATTTTTATTAACAATGCGAAGTGGAAATTTATAAAATGCCTAAAATTAAAACTGTAAAAGGCGCAGCAAAGCGCTTTAAAAAAACAGCATCTGGTGGCTTTAAGCATAAGCAAGCTAACAAGAGCCATATCCTAACTAAAAAATCAACTAAACGTAAACGTCATTTACGTGGTTTGACTACTGTGTCAAAAGGCGATTTAGGTTTAGTAGTGGCGTGTGTTCCATACGCTTAATTTATTGATTAATTATTTAGAGGATATAGTTTATGGCTCGTGTTAAACGTGGTGTTATTGCTCGTGCACGTCACAAGAAAATTTTAAAACAAGCAAAAGGGTATTATGGTGCTCGTTCACGCGTATATCGTGTTGCTTTCCAAGCAGTAATTAAAGCTGGACAATATGCGTATCGTGACCGTCGTCAACGTAAACGTCAATTCCGTCAATTATGGATTGTTCGTATCAATGCTGCTGCTCGTCAATGTGGTTTATCTTACAGCCGTTTTATCAATGGTTTAAAGAAAGCTTCAATTGAAATCGATCGTAAGATCCTTGCAGATATCGCAGTATTCGATAAAAATGCATTCGCTGCATTAGTTGAAAAAGCAAAAGCTGCACTTTAATAGCTTTATAAGAGCCGGGTTATCTCGGCTTTTATTGTTTTAACGATATTTAAGAGTTGATTGATTATGAATTTAGTTATTTTTCATTTCTTTTTTAGCTTCGATAATCTCATTCGTTTATGAGGCAAATGAGAAACGAAAAATAATTATAAAAGCCTCAGAAGAGGCTTTTTTTATGTAATAAACAATAAGCAGGAGAACTGTATGTCTCAATTAGTTGAACTGGTAAGCAATGCCAAATCCGCTATTGAAAGTGCTAATGATATTAATACTATCGAACAGATTCGAGTGGAATATTTTGGTAAAAAGGGCTATTTTACCATGCAAATGGCGTCTTTACGTGATGTTCCAGCTGAACAACGGCCAACCATAGGTCAGAAAATTAATGATGCAAAGCAAGAAGTTGTTGAGTTATTAAATCAAAAACGTCACTTTTTAGAGCGTCAGGCTCTTAATGCAAAATTAGCAAATGAAACCATTGATATTACTCTTCCAGGTAAATCACTTGAATTAGGGGGATTGCATCCAGTAACTAAAACTATTAACCGTTTGGTTGAGTTTTTTGGGGAATTAGGCTTTGCTGTTGAAACAGGACCCGAAATAGAAGATGATTATCATAACTTCGATGCTTTAAATATTCCTGCACATCATCCTGCTCGTGCTGATCATGATACATTCTGGTTTGATGCAAAACGTTTATTACGAACCCAAACTTCTACTGTTCAAATTCGAACCATGGAAAATCAAAAACCACCAATTCGAATTATTGCTCCAGGCAGAACCTACCGAAACGATTATGATCAAACCCATACCCCGATGTTCCATCAAATGGAAGGATTGTTGGTAGATAAAGATATTAGTTTTACGCATTTAAAAGGTTTATTACATGATTTTCTTCATTGCTTCTTTGAAGATAATATGGAAATAAGATTTAGACCTGCATATTTTCCATTTACCGAACCTTCAGCAGAAGTTGATATTAAAGCTAAAAATGGGAAATGGTTAGAAGTGTTAGGCTGTGGCATGGTTCATCCTAATGTGTTACGTAATGTAGGTATTGATCCTGAAGAATATTGTGGTTTTGCATTTGGAATGGGAATCGAAAGATTAACCATGTTACGTTACGGCGTCACAGATTTACGTTCTTTCTTTGAAAATGATTTACGTTTTTTAAAGCAATTTAACTAGTTCTGGAGATCAAAACATGAAATTTAGTGAAAGTTGGCTACGTGAATGGATCAATCCAGAAATAAGTAGCGATAAATTATCAGATCAGTTAACTATGGCTGGTTTAGAAGTAGATGATATTGAAAAAGTTGCTGGTGATTTTACCAGTGTAGTCGTGGGTAGAGTTGTTGAATGTAAACAACATCCTAATGCTGACAAATTACGAGTAACCAAAGTAGATATTGGTAAACCTGAATTATTGGATATTGTTTGCGGTGCACCTAATTGTCGTCAAGGTTTAACCGTAGCTTGTGCCACAATTGGCGCTGTATTACCTGGTGATTTTAAAATCAAAGCAGCAAAACTTCGCGGTGAACCATCGGAAGGGATGTTGTGTTCTTATTCTGAGTTAGGCATTTCTGACGATCATAATGGAATTATTGAATTACCAGAGGACGCCCCTTTAGGACAAGATATAAGACAATATTTAAATTTAGATGATGTAATGATTGATATTAGCGTTACACCAAATCGTGCCGATTGTTTTGGTATCATTGGTGTCGCGAGAGATATTTCTGCTGTAAACAATATCCCAATGAAAGAACTAAAAGTTGAAAATATCACTCATACAATAAATGATACTTTACCTATTCAGGTTGATGCAGCTAAAGCAGCCCCTCGTTATTTAGGTCGCATTATCAAAAATGTTAAAGTTGATGCTTCAACTCCACTATGGATGAAAGAGAAGTTACGTAGAGGCGGTATTCGTTCTGTTGATGCCATTGTCGATGTTACTAACTATGTATTATTAGAACTCGGTCATCCAATGCACGCTTTTGACTTAGCTGAGATTGACAAAGGCATTGTTGTGCGTTATGCCAATAAAGATGAAAAGCTTGTCTTACTTAATGGCAACGAGGTTAAGCTTGATGAAAAAACATTAGTCATAGCTGATCAGCAAAAAGCATTAGCAATCGCCGGTATTATGGGCGGTGAAAAATCAGGGGTAACTGCATCAACGAAAGATATATTTCTTGAATCAGCGTTCTTTTCTCCATTAGCTATAACTGGTAAAGCTCGTGAATACGGTTTACATACAGAAGCTTCTCATCGTTATGAAAGAGGTGTTGATCCTTATTTACAATCAGCTGCAATCGAAAGAGCAACTCAATTGATTGTTGATATCTGTGGTGGTGAAGTAGGGCCTATTACTGAAGTTGTGAATGAAAATGAGCTTCCTGCTCAAGCAAAAATTAAATTACGTCGAAACAGAATTGATCGCATTATTGGCTATCATATTGAAACTCAAAAGATTACCGATATTCTAGTAAGATTAGGTTGTGAAGTTGTCTATAATGATGATAGTTGGACTGTTAAATCACCTAGCTGGCGATTTGATTTACAACTTGAAGAAGATCTAGTTGAAGAAGTCGCACGGATTTATGGCTATAACAATATTCCTAATGTGAATATGAAAATTGAATCGGTGATGAAACCAAAACCGGAAAATAAAATTTCTTTATCTAGAGTAAAAAATCTACTAGTGGACAAAGGCTATCAAGAAGCCGTAACTTATAGTTTTGTTGACCCTAAAATTCAGCAAACATTACATCCACAACAACCACAAATTACATTACCAAACCCAATTTCGAGTGAAATGTCGGTTATGCGTTTGTCTTTATGGTCTGGCTTATTAGATGCAGTGTTATACAACCAAAATCGCCAACAATCTCGCATGCGATTATTTGAGACTGGATTACGATTTATACCAGATGAAAGCTGTGAGTTTGGTGTTCGTCAAGAATTAATGTTATCTGGTGTTGTTACTGGAAGTTTATATGAAGAACATTGGATATTACCTAAACAAAATATCGATTTTTATGATGTAAAAGGGGATTTAGAACAGTTATTTATTCTTTTAGGCTGTTCTGATGGTATTGAATATCAACGTTCCGAACTTGATGCATTACACCCTGGACAAAGTGCTACAATCCTTTTTAATGGCGAAGTTATCGGCAATTTTGGTGTTTTACACCCTGAAATTGAAAAAAAATTATCTTTAAACAGTAAAACGCTTGTTTTTGAAATAAATTTAGCTAAAATTAATGATAAAAAAGTTCCTGTTGCTCATGAGTTATCAAAATATCCATCAAATAAACGTGATATAGCTGTCGTAGTATCGAATACAATTCCAGCAGCGGATATTATCTCTGAGTGTAAGCGTGCTGGTGGTGAGCAACTTGTAAAAGTTAACTTGTTTGATGTTTATCAAGGTGATAAAATTGACAATAATCAAAAAAGCCTTGCTATCAGTTTGATTTTACAAGACAAATCACGTACACTGGAAGAAGAAGATATAACAAACATTGTAAGCAATTGTGTTATTGCTTTACAGAATCGTTTCAATGCCCTATTAAGAGAATGATAATTATGACATTAACTAAAGCTGATATTGCAGATCGTCTTGCCGATAAATTTGATATCGATCGTCAAGAAGCTAAAGTCCTTGTTGAACTTTTTTTTGAAGAAATTCGCGTTGCTTTAGAAAAAGGTGAGCCAGTTAAACTTTCTGGATTCGGCAATTTTGCTGTTCGTGATAAAAATTCACGTCCAGGTCGTAATCCTAAAACTGGTGAGAGTGTAGATATCTCAGCTCGACGAGTTGTCACATTTAGACCAGGCATTAAATTTAGAGAACGAATTGAGAAAAATTTAACTTTATAATTAAATTTTTTAAAAATTGTTTTGTAAGTAATAGCCTTTTTGTTGTTATTACAACAAAAAGGTTGTTTACTTTTTTGTTAAAAAATTATTGTAATTAATTGCTGAATCAAGCATAATACACCTCCTCTATGGAGGCTCTATGGGTCCTCTTGCAACATTTTTTTGCTCATCAGGTCAGGTCCGGAAGGAAGCAGCCAAAGTAAAAAATATGTGTGTGGGATGTGGCTGATAGGGTCTCCTCCAAAACATTTTCTCTCAAAAATAAAAAATTATTAAGCTTGTCGTTGTTTGTTTATTAATCAATTGATTTTTCTTTTTTTAATTTTGTAACTAAATAGGTTGTAGGAATACAGCATTTTTGCGATCATATATCAAATTTTATTTATTTTCTTAAATGAAATTATTTAAATTAAGCAAAGTAATGAGGAATTTGTATATGATGCGAGTTGGATTGTTTCTTCTAACTAACTTAGCGGTTATGTTTGTATTTGGTATAATTCTGAGTATTTTAGGCGTGAATGCCCAGAGTACCTTAGGACTACTTATTTTTGCAGCTCTTTTTGGTTTTGGTGGTTCATTTATATCACTTCTTTTGTCTAAAAGAATGGCACTACGTTCTGTTGGTGGTCAAGTGATAAAAGAGGCTCGTAATGCTCAAGAACAGTGGTTACTTGATGTCGTACGTCGCCAATCAGATCAACTTAAATTAAAGATGCCAGCAGTAGCAATTTATGAAGCAGATGATATTAATGCTTTTGCAACAGGAGCGACTAAAAACAGTTCTTTAGTTGCGGTAAGTACCGGATTATTAGCGGCAATGACCCAAGATGAAGCAGAAGCGGTAATTGGTCATGAAATGAGTCATGTAGCAAATGGCGATATGGTGACTATGGCACTCCTACAAGGTGTACTAAATACGTTTGTTATCTTTATTTCACGAATTATAGCGTCAATGTTTGCTAAAGTAATAGAAGATCGTAGTGAAGCATTAGCTGATATAGCCTATTACGTGATAGCAATGATATTTGAAACTATCTTTGGAATCTTAGCAAGTATGGTTGCAATGTGGTTCTCGCGTTACCGCGAATTTCATGCCGATGCAGGTTCTGCAAAATTGGTAGGTTCTGCCAAAATGATTGCTGCATTAGAAAAACTAAAAGTAAGCCATGAACCAAATGAAGAAGCGTCAATTTTAGCTTTTTGCATTAATGGTGAGAAGAAAGCCAGATTTTCCCAACTATTCTTATCTCATCCACCTTTAGAAAAACGAATTGAAGCTTTAAGAAATCAATCAATTATTGGTTAATAAAACTTTAAATATTGGCTTAATAAACAAATAAAACCTTAATGGCAAATAGTAATAATATTTGCCATTTATTTTATCAATCGATAATATTCCTAGAGATTTAATATGTACCTGCAAACCAACAATAATAAACTTGAATTACTTAGTCCTGCGAAAAATATAGACATTGCCAAACAAGCAATCTTACATGGGGCTGACGCAGTTTATATTGGAGGCCCGCATTTTGGTGCCCGTCATAATGCCGGTAATTCAGTCAGTGATATAGCCGAATTAGTTGAGTTTGCCCATCGTTTTTATGCCAAAGTTTTTGTCACATTAAATACTATTTTGCACGATAATGAACTTGAGATAGCTCGACAATTGATCTGGCAATTATATGATGCTGGAGTTGATGCTTTAATTGTTCAAGATATGGGCATATTAGCCATGGATATTCCGCCGATAGATTTACATGCTAGCACGCAAATGGATATTCGAACCCCGGAAAAAGCTAAATTCCTTTCAGATGTTGGTTTTTCGCAAATAGTTCTAGCTCGAGAATTAAACTTAACTGAAATAGCGAATATTCATCAACAAATAGATGCCAATATTGAATTTTTTATTCATGGGGCTTTATGTGTTGCATTTTCAGGTCAATGTTATATTTCTCATGCGCAAACGGGTAGAAGTGCTAATCGAGGTGATTGTTCGCAAGCATGCCGTTTACCATTCACATTAAAGGATGATCAAGGCCGTGTTGTTGCTTATGAAAAACATCTTTTATCAATGAAAGATAATAATCAATCTGAAAACTTAATCGAATTGATACAAGCTGGAGTTAGGTCATTTAAAATAGAAGGACGTTATAAAGATTTAAGCTATGTAAAAAATATAACGGCATTTTATCGTAAAAAACTCGATGAAATTTTAGAAAAATCGGATGATTTTGCAAGTGCATCAAGTGGTAGAACTCAACATTCATTCACTCCAGATCCCAATAGAACATTTCATCGAGGTGCTACTGATTATTTTGTTCGGGGTAGACAAGCCAATATTGGCGCTTTTGATTCACCTAAATTTATTGGCTTACCTATCGGTGAGATGACGAAAGTTACTAACCAAACAATTGATATTAAATCTGAAAAAGTTTTAACGAATGGTGATGGATTAAACGTCTTGGTAAAGCGTGAAATCGTAGGATTCAGAGCTGATAAAGTTGAAAAAGTTGCTAATAATCATTATCGAGTGTTTCCTAATGAATTACCTAAGGTATTTCATTCCTTAAAATTACCTTATCAAATTAATCGTAACCTTGATCACAATTGGCAACAAGCTTTATTAAAAGAATCGAGTAGTCGTCGAATTGGTGTAGCATTTGAATTGTTCAATCAATCAAATGTTGTTCAATTGATAGCAACAAGTGAAGAGGGCTGTAGTGTAAAAATTACTTTAAAGGGTGAGTTTGAATTAGCTGAACAATCTGATAAAGCACTCAAAAATATAAAAGATATCTTATCAAAAATTGGTCAAACGATATATTATCTTACTGATTTAGAAGTTAATTTGACCGAGATATTTTTTATTCCAAGTAGCCAATTAAATCAATTACGAAGAGATATTATTGATAAGTTAACATTGGAACGGCTAACTCATTACCAAAGAAAGTTACGAAAACCACAAGCGGAACCTGCGCCAATTTATCCAGAAGAGCAACTAAGCTTTTTAGCAAATATTTATAATCATAAGGCTAGAGAATTTTATACTCAGCATGGCGTTAAACTAATTGAAAGTGCTTTTGAAGGACATGAAGTTAAAGATGATGCGCCATTAATGATTACAAAACATTGTTTGAGATTTGCGTTTAATTTATGTCCTAAACAAGCTAAAGGTATTCAAGGTGTGAAAACAAAAGTAACACCAATGAAATTAATACAAAATAATAATGAAGAATTAATACTTAAATTTAATTGCAAAGCCTGTGAAATGCAAGTTTGGGGTAAAATCAGAAAACACATTTTAAAAATGCCATTACCAGGAAGTGAATTGATTTTATTAACCAATAAATAATTACAGTCAAAGAAACAAAATTTACTGAATAAATTAGTTCTTTTTTAAAGAAGAACTAAGTTCGTAATAATACGTTATATTTAACATAATATACATTATTCTAACTTTAAATATTTGATTTATAATAAAATTACCTCAAAAGAAAAGGGCGGTTACATTACTCTTCTAATAACTGCCAAAATAATAATTTATTAATAACAAAAATCATTATAGTAGCACTCAACTAACGATCTTGTATTGATTATTAAGATTATATTTATTAACGTATTATAGAATAAGCAATATTTGACTTGAATCAATTCTTATTGTGATAAATATTATGGATTTTATTCAATTTCATTAGCTAATAGTTGAAAATAAGATTTATATGACTAATATCGAATTGAAAGCGCTTAGGCGTTTATTTTTTCTTTATGTTGCAGATGCCGTAACATATATCGGTAAGTGCTCAAAGCGAGCATGGCAATATAGGGAAAGCGGAAGCAGAAAAATTCCAGATGATGTTATAAACATCATGAATAAACTTAAAGAAGAAAGGACAGAATTACTTTTATTATTACAGACTGATAACTTATTCAGTAATAATAAAATTGGCAATTTGGTTTATTCAAGGTTAATTGATTCAGTAAAAGCTGAGCTTTATTCTAAAGGTTTTATTGATAAAATAATCTAATAAATTTACATCATATTTTTATATCTTCAGCTGACAACGTTGGCTAAAAATCAAAAAATGTACAATTAATAATTGTATGACATTGTTTTTTCTCTTTGAATTAAATTACCAAATTTTTAATAGATTATATACGTATTATCTCATTATATGGATTGCGTATATTTTTTCTTCTTGATGATCTAATTTTTAATTTATAGCGCTTAAACTCTATATAATAAAACTATTTTATAATTAAAAATAATAGTTCATCGAATGCGATAGCAATTCAATATAACATTAGATTTTGATTTCGGATGTTCAATGAAACCGAGATTTTATAAATTAAATTCGATAATCGTAAGTGAAATTTAAAGAGTTTAAATATTGGATTTTTTGAACCGAGCAAGAATAAAATGCTACTAACATTTTGCAATTAGTATCATTATTTAGGTCGCCTCTTATAAAACTGTATTGGTGCGCATAATGTATATTATGTTAAATAATAGATATTATAATCTATCCCCGTTTATCTCTTTATTACTCGGTAAAATGAGATTTTTAATAAGTTAAAATACCAAAAAGTGGTAATTTAATTATTTAATAATAATTTTTTATTTCTTTTCTATTTATTGAATAATAAAATATAAACTATATAGTTAGTTTTTGTTTTATCATAAAATATGGTAATCTTAGCAATTAAAATCTTTAACGATTCTATTTAGGTTTATATGCACACTATTTATAAAACATTGCGTAGCAATAGTTATTCAGTTCCTTGTGAATTATGTAGTATTGGTGGATTGTGTATCCCTATGTTACTTAATAATTCACTAAGTAATGTTTTAGAACGGCAAAAATCATATTTAAAAGATGAAATAGTTGTTAAATCAAAAACTCCATTTAAAAAGTTTTATATTGTTCATTCTGGTGCATTAAAGACGTTTGTCACTACTCCAGAAAAAACAGAACAAATTAATGGATTTTATTTACCTGGGGATATCGTTGGTTTAGATTCCATTTCAACTAAGGTATATAATAGCAATATTCAAGCATTAGGAAATACTTCGCTTTGTGAACTTTACTATGATGAATTAATGTCATTAATTGACAGTAACAAAGATGTTCGTGATCTGATATTTAAATTATTAAGTACAGATATATATAATTATCAAAAATTAATTCTCTGTTATTCGCAAAAAAAATCTGATGAACGTCTTGCTACTTTTATCTATTCTCTTTATCTTAGATATCAACAAAGAGGACATACTTCTTTAAATATCAAACTGGCAATGAGTCGTGCTGATATAGCCAATTACTTAGGCTTGACGATTGAAACCGTTAGCCGGAATTTATCAAAATTACAAGAACAAAATATTTTAACAGCTAAAGGGAAATACATATATATTAATAATTTAGAAGCTTTAATAGAAATATGTAACTAAATTTATCTGTACTAAATTAATTAAAATTTACTGTAAGGTTTTTTATATGACAAGTTTAAAGAAAACATTTATTGCAGCAACTATTGCACTTATCCCCTGTTCTTCATTCGCTGCCCAGCAGTTAACTGAAGAACAAGCTAATAGCATGCAATCTTACAAAAGCATTACTATTAGAGGTGCTTTTTATACCGATAGCGATTACCTTATGGCTATGTCTAAAGCTGCTGATAATGAAGGTGCGGCTTCTTTCTATATTACTACTACCAATATTAGTCCATCTAATGATACTTTACGAATTGTTTATGCTAAATTGTATAAATCAGATGCACCTAAAGCTGTAGAACAAGCGGAAAGTTTACGTAAGTTTGAAGGGGTTTATGAGTATCCAAAATCAAAAGCTATTCGTTTAGAACCATTTAATATTGTTCGTATTCGTGGTTACTTCCCAACCGATTATGACATCAATCAAGCAATTGCTAAAGAAGCTTCAGCTAAAGGGGCTTATGGGTTCTATATTGATTCACGTTCAGAAATAGGTAGTAATTTACAAATTGCAGCTTATTTATTCAAAAAAGATGCACCAGAACGAAAATTACAACCTGAAGATGCTATTCCTTATGATTCTGAAGCGGGTCAATTAGCTTTAGCTAAAGGTGGCGATGCTGCAATGCAGGTTGAAAAACCTGGTTATTATTCTCCTTCAGCGTTTAATGAAAAATATTATGCTGATAAATTTAATAATAAAGTTATAGATAAAACGACTACCACAACGACTACAGGTAAAGTTGCAACATCATCAAATACTGAAACAACAAGTACTGTTGCTACAGAACCTCAAAGAGTAACTCGTTACACCGTAACATTACCTGATGGAAGAAAAATACAAGAACTCAATGATGCTACAGCAGCTAAAATGGTTGCGTTTGATACATTAAAATTCAGAGGCTATTATGTCACTGATCAAGAAATTTCTTATCAAGCAGGTAAACGTGCGATTGAAGCTGGCGCAAAATATTATCATATTGCTCGTGTAGCACATGATACTAAAGGCCCAAATATTACGGTATTTGTTGATCTTTATCGATAATCAAAAATGGGCGCCTAAGCGCCCTTCTTTTTATTCTCATAACTTATCAGATTATAGATTCTAAAATTATAACTCTGTCGATACAGTCTCTATTTGTTGTCTTATGCGTTTTGCTGAAATTGGATAAGGTGTTCCTAATTGTTGTGCAAAAAGATTAACTCTTAGTTCTTCAATCATCCATTTAATGTTAGTCACTTTGCTTAATGATTTTTGATTTTCTGGCAAACTATTTAGCCAAGTTTGATATTCATTCTTAACTTCTTCTATTATATTCATTGCTTGTCTATCTTTAGCCATATTCGAACCAAGCTTCTCTAAGCGTTTTTCAATCGCAGATAAATAGCGGTAAATATCAGGAAGTTTGTCATAACCGGTTTGTGCAACAAACCCTTTATAGACTAATTCACTGACTTGCTGTTTGATATCAGATAAAGCAAAAGCAAGGGATAGATCTACTCGACCTTTTAATTTTTTATTAATATTAAAGTGTAACGTTAATATTGATTCTACTTGTTTAGCAATATCAACAACAGTTTCATTGATATGGCTTTTAGTGTAAGTTAGAAGTTGTTGATATTGTTGTTGATTATCAATAATTTGGTTGTTTTTTTCTATTAAATGATCAACGCCACAAGCAATGCAATCATCAATAAGATTGAGTACTGTTCCAAACGAATTGAAATATAAACCTAGCTTAGATTTGTTTGGCAGTTTCTCATGTAAATATTTTATCGGTGATGGAATATTGAGGATTAATAATCGTCGAATACCTAACTTGCTTAATCGCTTTTGTTCTTCCAAAGAATCAACAAGTTTAATACTAACTGAATGTTGATTATCAATAATCGCTGGATAAGCTTTAATTGTGTAATTTTTTTGTTTTTCTTCATAGATTGCAGGTAAAGAACCAAAATCCCAATCTGTAATATTATTCTTTTCTATTTTAATCGATTTTTTCTGGGTTAAGGATGATAAAGCTTGTTGAACTTCTGTTTTAAGTTGTTCTTGAAGTTTAACTAAATCTTTGCCGAAAGCAATTTCGCGATTATGATCAACAATACTGAAATTCATCTTTAAGTAACTAGGTACTTGATCAAGTTGCCAATCTGTTGACTCAATCCTAGTACCGGTCATTTTTCTAAATTCATTTTGTAACGTTTCAAGTAACGGCGATGCTGTAGAATTGACTCTACTCAAAAAGGCTTCAGCATAGTTAGGTGCCGGTACCAAACTTTTACGTAATGATTTAGGTAATGACTTGATTAATGAGATAATTAAATCATAGCGAAAACCAGGAACTTGCCAATCAAAACCACTATTTTTTATCTGATTAAGGATATTTAGTGGAATAGTGATTGTGACGCCGTCACGTTCATTACCAAGGTCAAACTGATAACTTAAAGGTAGCTTTAAGTTGTCTTGATACCAAAAATCTGGATAATCATTCACTTTCACTGGTTGTGCTGACGGTTTGATCAACATATTTTTTTCAACATTAAGAAATTCTGGATCAACTTTTTGTTTTGTTTTCCACCATGTATCAAAATGCTTTGCAGAAATTACTGATTTATCTATTCGTTGGTCATAAAAATTATATAGGTCATCATCATCAATCAAAATATCTTGACGTCGAGACTTATGTTCAAGATCCTCAACTTCATTGATTAATTTTTGATTTTGCTTATAAAAACTGTGGTTAGTTTGCCAATCACCTTCCACTAACGCATGGCGAATAAATAAAGAACGACTTAATATTGGATCAATTTTACTGTAATTAACCGTGCGACTAGCAACAATAGGTAATCCATATAAAGTGACTTTTTCATTAGCAATGGTTGTTCCTTGTTTTTTAGACCATCTCGGCTCACTGTAACTGTATTTAACTAAATGTTTAGCTATTGGTTCGATCCACTCAGCTTCAATTTTGGCTGCAGTTCTACCCCACAATCGGCTGGTTTCAACCAATTCACTAGCTATACACCATTTCGGTTGATTTTTAAAAATCGCTGAATTAGGGAAAATAGCAAATTTGATATTACGAGCACCAATATATTCATGTTTTTCGATTTCTTTCATCCCAACATGCGATAATAATCCACTTAATAGTGCAATGTGTAATGAACGATAATCCGCTAATTGGCTATTAATCGGAAATGCTAGTTGTTTAACAGTTTGCCTAATTTGCGTATAAACATCTTGCCATTCACGAATACGCAGATAATTGAGGTATTCTTTTTGACATAAACGTCTAAATTGATTACCCGATAATTCTGCTTGTTGGCTGGCAATATAATTCCATAAATTAATAAAAGAGATAAAATCTGATTCTTTATCGGCAAATCGTCGATGTTTTTCATCAGAAGCTTGCTGTTTATCAAATGGACGTTCTCGAGGATCTTGTATTGACAATGCAGCGGTAATAATCATCACTTCTTTTATACAACCTAATTGTCTTGCTTCAACTAACATTCTCGCTAATCGAGGATCTATAGGCAACTGAGATAAAATTCGACCTATATCAGTTAAGTGATAATGATGATGTTTAGTATAAATAGCTCCGAGTTCTTCTAATAGTCGTATGCCATCACGAATATACCTAGAATCAGGTGATTCCACAAACGGAAAAGCAGCAATATCACCTAATCCTAATGATGTCATTTGTAATATAACTGAGGCTAAATTTGTTCGTAATATTTCTGGTTCAGTAAATTCAGGCCTCGATAGAAAATCCTGTTCATCATAAAGCCGAATACATATACCGTCTGATGTTCTACCACAACGCCCTTTGCGTTGATTTGCCGATGCTTGAGAAATTGGTTCAATTGGTAATCTTTGCACCTTAGTACGATAGCTATAACGACTTATTCTGGCTAAGCCAGGATCGATAACATATTTAATGCCTGGAACAGTGAGCGATGTTTCAGCAACATTAGTTGCTAATACAATTCGTCGTCCATTATGCGGTTGGAAAATGCGATTTTGTTCTGATGCCGATAGCCTTGCATATAAAGGTAGAATTTCAGTATGTTTCAATTCTAATTTTCTTAATGTATCGGCAAGATCACGTATTTCACGTTCTCCCGTTAGAAAAATGAGTATATCACCAGCACTTTCAGATGAAAGCTCATCGATAGCATCAATGATTGGTTGAAAATCATTGTTTTTATCACTTTCAGAATCCTCACTAAAAATCACTGGCCGATACCTAACTTCAACTGGATAGGTTCTACCTGATACTTCAATTATCGGAGCATGATCAAAATGATTAGAGAAACGTTCAACATCTATTGTTGCCGAAGTGATAATGACTTTTAAATCAGGGCGTTTAGGTAATAGTTGTTTTAAATATCCTAAAATAAAATCAATATTTAAACTACGTTCATGAGCTTCATCTATAATGATAGTATCATATTGCAGCAATAGCTTATCTTGTTGAATTTCTGCTAATAAAATGCCATCAGTCATCAATTTAACCAATGTACTATCACTAACATGATCTGAAAATCTAACTTTGTAGCCGACTAATTGCCCTATTTCCGTTTTCAATTCTTCAGCAATACGATTGGCTACCGAACGAGCGGCTAATCTTCTAGGTTGAGTATGACCAATATAGCCTTTAACACCTAGCCCTAATTCTAGACATATTTTGGGAATTTGTGTCGTCTTACCTGAGCCAGTTTCGCCAGCAATTATGACTACTTGATGATGTTTAATTGCTTCATAAATAGCCTGTTTTTTTTCAACTACAGGTAAATTACTAGGAAAATCAATATGATTAGGTAAAGATTGTAATCGAATATTATAATGTTCAATAGCTAAATTTATTGCTGATTCGATTTCAGCAATATTTTGTTTTTTATTAATAAGCTTTCTTATTTTCAGTTGTTCTAAGAAAGTCATTGACGACAATTTGTTTAATTGTTGAGATACCATAAGGCGTTGAGTATATTATTCACAATTATAATTGTTATAAATTATAGCAAATATTCCTTATTTATAGGAGATTAAATGAAGAAATCACTATTACTATTATTATCTGCTTCGCTAATATTTAACTCAACTGGATGCGCTTTTTCAAATAGCATCAATGAACAGGATCTTATGCATCACCATTATATCCTGATGGAAAATAATGGTTTGAGTTTACCTATTTTCAAAAATGTTGATTTAGAATTTGGCGAAAATATGATTATGATTGGAAAAATATGTAGTGAATTTTCAGCTCAAGTCAAACTTGAAAATAATATGATCAAAGGCCATATAATTAATATGACCAACAATAACTGTCAGAATAAACAATTAGATTTACTTGATAATGTGATTAAAAAACTGATTATTGATGGGGCAAATGTTCAATTAATTGGCACTAAATTAGTGTTGAGAAATAATCAAGATACACTTATCTTTCAATTAAAGGATTATATGTAACTTAAAAACCCCTCTCCTCAAAATTTTTATAAAATCTATCGTTATTATCCAATCTGTTATCTTATACTAATTGTATAAACTTAAAACAGATTTAGTGATAAAAAACTTTATTTAAAATAGAGTTAAGTCTATAATGAAGCCAATTTTTTGAGGATCTAAATTTTAATGAAAATAGTCAATTTTTCAGACACTGAAATAAAATTAAGTAACTATTTTTCAGTTGCTAGATCCTTCTTATATCCCTTTCAATCCAATGTAAATACTTTGCATTTAGACATATACCCAGTTTATATGAAATTTAAACATTAACCTTAACAAGTAGTGATAATATTATGAAAAAGACAAAAATCGTTTGTACTATAGGACCAAAATCAGAATCAAAAGAGATGTTAACCAAATTATTAAATGCAGGCATGAATGTAATGCGTTTAAACTTCTCTCATGGTGATTATGAAGAACACGGTAATCGAATCAAAAATTTACGTGAAGTAATGCAAGAAACTGGCTTAAAAGCGGCAATTATGTTGGATACTAAAGGTCCAGAAATCCGTACTATTAAGTTAGAAGGTGGTAATGATGTATCACTTGTTGCTGGTCAAACTTTCACTTTTACTACCGATGAAACCGTAGTTGGTAATTCAGAACGTGTTGCGGTTACTTATAAAGGTTTTGCTCAAGATCTTAAACCTGGCAATCGTGTTTTGGTTGATGATGGTTTAATCGCTATGGACGTTGTCGAAATCAACGGTAACGAAGTTGTCTGTAAAGTACTAAATAATGGTGATTTAGGTGAAAATAAAGGTATTAACTTACCTGGCGTTTCAATTAAATTACCTGCACTTGCTGAAAAAGATAAAAATGATTTAATTTTCGGTTGTGAGCAAGGTGTTGACTTTATTGCTGCATCTTTTATCCGTAAACGTTCTGACGTTGAAGATATCCGTGCTCATCTTAAAGCTCACGGTGGTGAAGAAATTAAAATTATTTCTAAAATTGAAAACCAAGAAGGTTTAGATAATTTTGATGAAATTTTAGAAGCTTCTGACGGTATCATGGTGGCTCGCGGTGACTTAGGTGTGGAAATCGCTGTTGAAGAAGTTATTTTTGCTCAAAAAATGATGATCAAAAAATGTAATAAGGCGTCAAAACCAGTTATTACTGCAACACAAATGTTAGACTCAATGATTAAAAACCCTCGCCCTACTCGTGCTGAAGCTGGAGACGTTGCTAATGCAATCATCGATGGAACCGACGCAGTTATGTTATCAGGTGAAAGTGCTAAAGGTAAATATCCATTTGAAGCAGTAAATGTGATGGCTACTATTTGTAAACGTACTGATGGTACTATTCCTGCTAAACTTGAGTTAACAACCAAAGAAGAAACATTACGTATTACTGCTGCAGTTTGTTGTGGTGCAGTTGAAATTGCTGAACGTTTAAATGTGCCATTAATTGTTGTTGCTACTCGTAGTGGTAAATCTGCTCGTGAACTTCGTCATTACTTCCCGACAGCTCGTATTTTAGCATTATCTTCAAGTCAAAAAACAGTTAATCAATTAGCATTATCTAAAGGTGTTGAACCAATTTTAATTGATGCGATTAACTCAACTGACGATTTCTACCGTTTAGGTAAAGAAATGGCAGTTAAAGTTTGTAATGTTAAACAAGGTGATACGATTGTTATGGTATCAGGTGCATTGGTTCCAAGTGGTACTACTAATACAACTTCGGTACACCGTATCTAATCATTTTAAAATTGTTTAAATGAATAATAAAAAGCTAGCGATGTGCTAGCTTTTTTTTTAACATGCGTTATGCTGTTAGATATTCAATTTGTGGACTGGACCAAATAAGACATGATTATAGAAAAAGTATATTTACCCAAAGAACTCAGTTGGTTATCCTTTAATCAACGTGTACTACAAGAGGCTGCTGATGAAAGTAATCCTCTTATAGAACGAATCCGTTTTTTAGGTATTTACTCCAGTAATCTAGACGAATTTTATAAAGTTCAATTTGCAAACTTAAAAAAATATGTTCTTATTGAGCAAGAACAATCTCAATCCACCTCAAATGCGAAACATTTATTAAGACAAGTTAACCAAAAAGTTATTCAACTTGAATTACAATTTGATCAGCTCTATAACGAACTATTATTAGAAATGGCTAGAAACCAGATTTTCCTAATAAATGAGAGACAACTTACTAGTTATCAAGAAAATTGGATAAAAAATTACTATAAGCAAAATCTAAGACAATATATCACCCCTATTCTTCTTGATAGCCATACTGAATTGATCCAATTTCTCAAAGATGATCATGCTTATTTGGCAGTGGAAATTATTTGTAAAGACAATATTAGTTATGCCTTATTGGAGCTGCCTACCGACAATGCTCCTCGTTTTGTTTTATTACCATCGGAAGTTTCAACCAAAAACAAATCAATTATCTTTTTAGATAATATTTTACGTTACTGTTTAGACGATATTTTTAAAGTCTTTTTTGATGCTGTTGAATTAAATGCTTATTCAATCAATATTAATCGTGATGCAGAATATGAATTAAATAGTGAACTAGATAGTTTACTAGAATTAATGTCACAAGGATTAAAACAACGTTTAACCGCACAACCGGTACGCTTTACCTATCAAAAAGATATGCCTAAAGCATTATTTGAATTATTGATTAATAAGTTAAAATTAACAGAACAAGATGCAATGCCAGGCGGACGTTATCCTAATTTTAAAGATTTAGTTAACTTTCCTGATTTAGGGGTTAAAAATTTACTTAATAAACGTTTACCTAGCCTTGCTTATAATCGATTCAAAAAATTTAGGAATGCTTTTGCGACTATTAAGGATCGAGATGTATTGCTCTACTATCCTTATTATTCATTTGGTCATGTACTTGAGATCATGCGTCAAGCCTCTTTCGATCCAGCTGTGACCCATATTCGCATGAATATTTATCGGGTGGCGAAAGATTCCCGATTTATACACGCAGCAATTAATGCCGCCAATAATGGTAAAAAAGTTACAGTGGTGGTTGAACTACAGGCTCGCTTTGATGAAGAAGCAAATATAAAATGGGCAAAAAGATTAATTCGTAGTGGTATTAAAGTTATCTATTCACAACCAAAACTCAAGATCCATGCTAAATTGTTTTTAATTGATCGACGAGAAGAAGATAGAATTGTCCGCTATGCACATATCGGCTCAGGTAACTTTAATGAAAAAACAGCTCGAGTCTACACTGATTTTTCACTATTAACTTCTGATCCAGCCATTACCGATGAAGTTATTAAAGTATTTAATTTCATTGAAAATCCATTTAAACCTGTTTCATTTAATCACTTACTGGTCTCTCCACAAAATACTCGTCAACGTTTTTATGAGTTTATTGAACGTGAAATTAATAATGCCAAAGCAGGAAAACCTTCTGGTATTTATTTAAAATTGAATGCGATCACCGATAAAGAGATGATTGACCAACTTTATCGAGCTTCATGTGCAGGTGTAAATATTAGAATGATTGTTAGGGGGACTTGTGTGTTAGTTCCTCAAATCCCTAATTTAAGTGAAAACATCTATGTAACGAGTATTGTCGATCAATATTTAGAGCACGCTCGGGTATATATTTTTGAAAACGATGGTAAAAAAGACACTTATATTTCATCAGCAGACTGGATGCCTCGTAACTTAGATAATCGAATTGAAGTAGGTGTTAAAATTTTTGAGCCAGTTTTAAAATCTACTATACATGATATCTTTAACTTGCAATGCAATGATAATGTCAAAGCAAGAATCATCGATAAAGATAATATGAATAATTATGTACAACGAGGCAATAAGAAAAAAATAAGAGCACAACATGCCATTTATGACTATTTAAAACACATGGAATCATCGGTATAAGGGTTTTAACGTGAATAAATTTAATGAATATGCTGTCGTCGATTTAGGCTCTAATAGTTTTCATATGATCATCGCTCGCAATATCGATGGAGCTAGACAAATCATATATAAACATAAAAAGAATATTCATCTTGCTACTGGATTAAATGAAAATAATGAATTAAGTGAATCAAGTATTAATCGCGGTATTGAATGTTTAGCGTTATTTGCAGAACGATTAAATGGATTTCCAGCCGAAAATGTAAGAATTATCGCTACTTATACTTTACGAATTGCGAAAAATAGACTTAAATTTTTAAACGAAGCGGCTAAAGTATTACCATACCCTATTGAAATCATTTCTGGTCAAGAAGAAGCCAGACTTATTTATCTCGGTACAATGACAGCAGAGTCCACCAATGAAAACGATAGCAAATTCGTGGTTGATATTGGTGGTGGCTCTACTGAAATTGCCATTGGTAAAGGTAATAATCTAAAACCAATACTGGTAGCTAGCAGACCAATGGGATGTGTCACTTACACTAAACAGTTTTTTCCGCAAAAGAAAATTGATTATCAATCATTTCAACAAGCAAAATTAGCTGCCGAGCAACAAATTGAAAATTTAATCAATCTAATAAAAAAACAAAATATTAGTGCTGCTTTCGGTACATCCGGTACCATTAAAAGCATTTATAAAATTTTACTCGATATTGGGGTTAGCGACGGAATTATTACCCCTAAACGTTTGGATGATTTAATCAGTTATGTATTAGAATTTAATTATTTTCATGAAATTGATTTTCCTTCTCTATCCGAGGAAAGAAAAAATGTTTTTGTCAGTGGATTAGCTATCTTCAGTGGCGTCTTTAATGCATTAGGTTTAGAAGAATTACAATTTAGTCCAAGTGCTTTACGTGAAGGTGTTCTTTACGAACTTATTGATGGGCCGAACTACCGAGATATCAGACAAACAACAGCTGAATCGCTATCGCAGCACTATAATATTGATGAACGCCATGCTAAACAAATTGTGAAAACGGCAAAATACCTTTTTTCTCAATGGAAAGCGCAATCTTTAATGATCATACCACCAAGTGTTGAATCCATTTTATATTGGGCAGCACAATTGCATGAGGTGGGGTTAAAAATTAACTTTTCTTCGATCCATAAACACTCTAGTTATATTCTAAAAAATAGTAATTTACCGGGGTTTAATGAAGAACAGCAATTATTATTATCAACGTTGGTTCGTTACCATCGAAAATCGATTAATATAGAAGAATTTCCTTATTTTAGCTTGTTTGAATTTAAGCATATTATTGCCATGTTACAAATTCTCAGATTATCGATACTCATAAACAATCAACGTAGTCCCGATCTAGATCTCAATGCTTTTAAGTTAATTTTGTCGCAAGAAAAATCCACTAAAATGACACTAACGATAGATAAGCTGTTTGTTGAAAATAATAGGTTGATTCTATTAGATTTGGAACAAGAGAAAAAATATTGGAAATCGGTAAATAACTGGAAATTATCAATTGAAACTTTATAAGATTTTACTTTATTAAGGTAAAAAACCGCCATTTGAAGTGACCCCCCAATAGTTGGACAACCAATTACTGGGGGGCTTTTTATTTGTCGATAACAGTAGAGATTATAGAGTTTTTAACCTAATCCAATAATTTTCCACCATAAAATTCCAATGGTGAAAACAATAATTAGATTAACTACACTACAAATAAAGCCTACTTTCCACCAAGTTTTTACCGGTACAAATCCTTCAGCAAATAATAATGGATTTCGAGCATTTGCAAACTGAGTAAGAGAACCAAAATAATTGGTACAAATGACTAAAGCAAAAATAGCAATTAATTGTGGTACTCCTAAGGCAATAGCAACCGATAAGAACACGGGGAACAGTGCCGCAATATGTGCATTACCACTGGCAAAGAAATAGTGTAAATAAACATAAGCTACGCATAAAATAATGATAACAAAAATCCAACTACTATCACCTAAATGGCCTTTTACTGCTGCACCAATGGTATCGCCTAACCATTTAGTTACACCAAGTTTATTAACTTGACCAGCCATCATTAACAAAGCAGCAAACCAGATTAATGTATCCCATGCCGCTTTTTCACCTTTGATATCATCCCAACTTAATACACCAGTTAAAATTAAAATAGTTAAACCAATAAATGCGGTTGTAGTTGAATCAATACCAATATTTTTACCAAAAATCCAAAGTGCTAATAATAAAACGACTGTAGAACCCATAATGATTTCTTTTAAGGTAATTGAACCCATTTTCTTAAGTTCTTCAGCAGCTAATTTTGGTGCTTCGGGTGTTTTTTTCAATTCTGGATTAGTTAAAAAATAAATAACTAAAGGAATAACAACAAATGACACTAAACAAGGAACAATTGCAGCAATAAACCATTGTCCCCAACCCAAAGTGATACCAAGTGATGAAGTCACTAATTTAGCTGCTAACAAATTACCAGTAAAGGCAGTTAAAAACATTGCCGAAGTAATGTCGTTAACGTGACTTATGGTTAGCATTAAAAAAGTACCAATACGATTTCTTGATTCATCTTTAGGATTTGAATTAAAGTTGATAGCCAATGCTTCAGCTATTGGGTAGATTACCCCACCAGCTCGAGCCGTAGTACTTGGAATCGCCGGCGCTAAAGCAACATCGGTTACTGATAATCCATAAGCTAAACCTAAGGTATTTTTACCTAAAATTTTAACTAAAAAATAAGCAATACGTTTACTTAAACCAGTTTTAATAAACCCTCTAGCAATCATAAACGCGATAACAATCAACCAAATTAAACTACTGTTTAATTCACTTAATGATATTTTGACTGATTCGGCAGCGGTTGTCGCTCCTGATGGTCTAAGAACAGCAAATACCGTAATAGCTAATAATCCAATTGCGCCTATAGGCATGATTTCTGCAACAATACAGGCGATAGTTGCCACAAATATAATACTTGTTCGCCACCCTTCTACACTAATACCTTCTGGTGGAGATATAAAAAGCCACAATATTGCCGATATTCCTGCAATAATAATAAGAGGAAGCCATTTAACTGGCGGTTTTTTTACTGTACTCATAATATTTCCTTTTAAATTAAATATCAATTTAATCAAATTGATAATGAAATGATATAATTGGTAAAATCTTTATTTTATTCGCAATATCTAGCTTATTTGATATTCTTGGTCGAGCAGTTGAAAAGCAAAATTATCAGGATTGACTATCTTTATTGTTTTATCCTTCAATAAAAATATAGCAGATAAATTTTGCTGATTTTTCAATAATTGTTTAGTCTTTTCAGTACCAAATCCATATAAGATTGTTGAATAAATATCTCCCTCAAGGGATGTATCCGAAATAATGGTTATACTTTCTAATTCATTATCTAAAGGATAACCCGTTTTAGAATCCAAAATATGATGATAAACATGTTGGTTTTCAATAAAGTAACGTTCGTAAATTCCTGATGTAACTACGGATTTATTTTTTACTTTAATAAGACCGACTAACTCATTTTCGATTGAGGAAAAGGGTTTTTTTAACCCAATATGCCAATAACCTTCAGCATCAATGGGTGAATCGCCAGTAGTTAGCACATTACCACCTAAGTTTATTATGGCCTGATAAACATTGTGTTGTTGCAAAACAAGTTTAATCACATCGGCAATATAACCTTTGGCTATTGCCCCCAAATCAATCTCCATGCCAGCCTTTTTTAAAAATACCGAACAAGATTTAGGATCTAATTTAATATCATTAGGATCGATCAAAAATCTCTTTTCAACAATTTGCTCAGGATTGGGGACCTGATGCCCAGAAAAACCGATCTTCCAAAGTTTAACTAATGGGCCAATAGCAACATTAAAGCAACTATCTGGCATTAAACTGACTTTCCAAGCTTGCTCAATAAGCGAATAAACGGCATGACTAACTCTAACCGGATGTTTTCCTGCCGCATTATTGATTGACATAACTTCCGATACCGGTCTATTAACCGTTAATTTATTTTCAAGCTGATTAATGGTATTAAAAACATGTTGCATAACGGTTTCATTAGGCTCAAAAAGCATTAATGATACCGTTGTTCCCATCATAGCTTGAGTATATTCATAGCGTGAATGATGCATTCAAAAATTGCTATTCAGTTATTGATGAATATAATCTGTCGCTTGTTTTCCTGCTTGCATACCAAAAATGATAATATCGGCTACGGCATTACCACCGATACGATTGGCGCCATGTACACCACCAACAACTTCACCAGCAGCAAATACCCCACTGATGACATTTTTCTCGGTATCAAGAACTTGGGTTTCAGTATTAATTGTTACCCCACCCATAGTATGATGAATACCTGGAGCAATTTTGATCGCATAAAAAGGAGCTTTATCTATTGGATGGCGTAAACCAGTAGTTCGACCAAAATCTTCATCTTGTTTGTTATTAACAAAATGATTATATCGTTCAATGGTTTTATGTAAGGTATTCGCATCAATTGACAGTTTTTGCGCTAACTCATCAATTGAATTAGCTTGCACAGTTAGATCTTGCGATACATATTCCTCAACAGACTTATTTTCATCACGAATTTGTTGATCAAATAAAATATATGCATAATGTTCAGGCAACTTAATTATTTCGGCTGATACTTTATCACGTGTATTTAATTCATTAACAAAACGTTCACCTTTTTGTGATACTAAAATAGCACCACCACCACGAATTGATTCAGAAATTAAGTAAGATGTAGTCTGTTCAACAGTCGGATGAATTTGAATTTCTTTCATATCTACTGTTCCGGCACCTAATTTTTCTAAAATCATAATACCAGAGCCAGTTGCACCTTTGTGATTGGTGGTGACAAATCCTTTAAGATCGGGTCGATATTTTTCAACCATTTTATGATTAGCACTAAAACCGCCGGTAGCAATTATAACTGCTTTAGCTTTTATGGTTTGTATTGAACCATCTTCTTCAGTCACCTTAACACCAACAACTTTATTATTTTCAGTAATAATTTCAGTTACATTACAATCAAGCATTACTTCAATGCCACGTCGATTAATGTTTTTAACTAAACCACTAATTAAAAAACCGCCGACTGCAGCACCACTAGCAGGACGATGAGTACGATCAATACTCATACCACCAGTAGTTGTAATACCGCTGAGTTCAATGCCATTATTATCTAACCAATCAATAGCATCAGGCGCATTCTCAACAAAATAGCGTAATAGTTCTGGATTATTTTTGTTTTTGCCACCAATCATGGTTTCTTGATAGAACAGATCTTTACTATCAACAATACCTTTAAGTTTTTGGAATTTGGTTTCCGCAGCATTCATACCTGCAGAAGCTTTATTGGTATTACCGCCAATAACCGACATTTTTTCAATCACAACAACACTAGCACCTAGGTCATGGGCTTGAATTGCTGCAGCAAGACCTGCACCACCACTACCGACAACAACAACATCATAGGCTTTAGCATTTGGATCGCCACCTTCGGCAATAATCGCTTCTTTGTTTGATTGAGCCATTGCCTTAGTAACTGCTTTTTTGAAGGCTTCACTTTGTGATGTAGCACCAGAAATCGCATCTACATGAGGGCTATTTGATTCAATAATTCGATGCTTAATTTCTGAAAAATTATTTAATACCTCATGATCAAAATTATTGGCATTAACTAATTGCATATCTTTGATAAAATCTTTACCAAGCTCAACATTAATCACAAATTCATAAGACTCATCATTGACTTTTTCTTGATAATTTCCTGGTTTAAACTTTTTAACATTCAAGTTCACATCACGAATTAAACTTTCGACAAGTGAAAAATGCCACAAAGGTTCTGGGATATTGAGTTCTTCTCGTTTGTCACTATTGATGAATAACTCTAACTTTTCACCTTTCATGATGCGATCAGTCCAATCTGGATATGCAATACACGCTCGGCCAACTGCGACAAAGTCAAATCCATTATCTAATGCGGCTCTAACATCACTTTCATTAACAACGTTGCCCACCCCAACAACCGGGATTTTAGCTAAAGTTTCTGAACGCATTGCTATATATTTATTAATTAATGGTGTTGGATCTTGAGTATCAACTATCGAAGGCCTTAAAATTGCCCCCATGGAAAAGTGAATATAATCTAAGCCTTTCTCCGCAAGCTTTTCAAGTAAATACATTGAATCATCAAAACGAATCCCCGGCTCTTCTATTTCTTCTGGTGAGAAACGGTAACCAACAATAAAGTCTGAATTTGCATACTGTTTGACCATATTATAGGTAATATCTAGAACCGCTAATGGGAATCGAGCTCGATTATCACGACTACCTCCCCATTTATCATTTCGTTGATTTGAATTTGGTGAATAAAATTGTTGAATCAAATAAGTATTAGCACCATGAATTTCCACGCCATCAAAACCAGCTTGAATAGCTCGACGTACTGCTTGACCAAACTTATCAACCATTTGATCAACTTCATCGGCAGTTAATTCTATCGGTGTAGCTGCTCCCGGTCTTGGTGCCGCAATAGCACTTGGACCAACTGGAGTTTGACCACCAATGAGTTTCGGTTCAACCATTCTACCGCCATGATAAACTTGAATAATCGCTTTTGAACCTTTTTCTTTAATAGCTTGAGCTATTTTTGCCAGACCTTCAATTTTATCATCGCTATCAAGACCGATTGCACCAGGGAAAGCTAATCCTTTATTATCGACAAAACCACATTCAACTATAATTGAGCCTATTTCTCCAGCTCTTGCTCGATAATATTCAATTAAATCACTTGTAACCGAGCCTTCATAAAACCCTGAGCAAGTGGTCATAGGTGCCATCATAATGCGATTTTTTAATGCCACTCCATTGGGTAAGGTTACTGATTTGAAAATATCTTTTTTCATTTATTTATACCTAATATTTAATATTAAAATTAAAATTAAAATTTTGGCGTGCATAATACCATCTCAAATTTCTCTTCTCCACTTACATAAGTTTCATTAGTCAAAAAATATCATTTTTTCGACAGAAAAATATCAAATGTTTTTAGTGAGTTAATTACAAAAATTACAAAATCAAGTCAAATGACTACTCATTTCTTATCGAATTTGTTGGCTTATACAACTATTTTAAGTCTTATAGTCTAAAAAAAAACACTATAACTATTTCATTTACTTATATATTTTTATTAATATAGCACTTGAACTTTATTTATATTCAGCTAGAATGCTTAGCAATTTTAGAAAAGAGAATTTGATTATGATTGTGGTTCAAACACACAGACCAATAACAAAAACAAAATTGAATTGTCTTTTTCTTTTAAATATTGATCCTCCTTTATGGAGGATTTTTTATGTCTACAACTTTAACTTTTCAAGTTTATACCAAATTTTAAATCAAAACCACATTAAGAATAGCCATAAACAGGAGATAGCATGAAACCTTTGATCCCTTTTTATAATCCAAGTATAAGTTATGAAGATAACTATGCTCAAGGCCCTTTTGGACTTTTTGCTGAATTAGATAAGGCTGAACAGGTCGCAACTAAACCAACAAAATTTTTAAATGTCGATGTTAACCTACCATTTGGTCAGCCAGCAGGTCCGTTACTAAATGCTAATTATATTAAAGCTGCTTTTGCTTATGGATTTGACTTATGTGTTTATAAAACGGTTAGAACCAAGTTTCACAAATGTCATCCATTACCGAATGTTTTATCTGTTCATCCTAATGGCAAGTTATCACCTAACTTAGACACAGTATTGGCTGATACAAATTATAATCAACCTTTATCAATTACCAACTCCTTCGGTGTACCATCTTTTGCACCTGATATTTGGCAACCGGATATGGCTGATGCGGTAAATGCAGCTGGCGCTGGACAATGTGTTATTGGTAGTTTCCAAGGAACTCAAGGTAATGGTGAGATAGAAAAAGATTATGCTTTAGCTGCTAAGTTAGTAAGAGAAACTAATGCACCAATATTAGAAGCTAATTTGAGTTGTCCAAACGAAGGTGCAAGTAAACTACTTTGTTTTGATGTCGATAAAGTAGAACGAATTGTGAATGAAATTAAGAATGCGGTGCCAGATCGCCCTCTTATTTTAAAATTAGCTTACTTCCCAGATGATGAACGTATTATATCTCTATTAACTCGTGTCGGAAAAATCATTGACGGATTGAGTACTATTAATACCCTTTCGGCAAAACCGGTAGATGCAAATGGACATCCGGCATTAGGCGAAAACCGTAAGGAAGGTGGTATATGTGGTGATGCAATCCGTTGGGCTGGTTTAGATATGGTTAGTCGACTTAATAAATATCGTAAACAAATGGATTTAAAATTTGCCATTATTGGTGTTGGTGGTGTTAGTAATAGTGAACATTATCATCAATTTATTCAAAATGGCGCTGATGCGGTAATGAGTGCTACAGGAGCAATGTGGAACCCATTATTAGCTATTGAGATTAAAAAAAGTCTTAAATAGTTATCAGTTAACTCACTTTATAACTGATTAATTGTTACAGGGTAACTTATTTGCCCTGTAATTTTATTCTTACCAAAAACTATATCATCACTTCTTGAGAAAATAATAACCGCCAAAAATAACATGTGCAAAGAAGACTATTGCTAAAATAATCCTAACATGCAAAGAATCAAATAAAATAAATGGAATTAATAAAATGATAAATACCATGGTTAACATTTTTACTAATCCTGTTTTTGAAATCTTTTTCTCGATAATCATTTTTTGTACATAAGTTTGATAATAACGAGTTTGAGTAAAATAGTTATACAGGCGATCAGAACTATTTAACCATAGATATGCAGTAAGCAGATAAAAAGGCACTGTCGGCAAAAGAGGAACAAAAATGCCCACAGTTCCTAATACAAAGAAAACCCCACCTAGAAAAATAAATAGCGATTTTTTTAACATATCTAAATCAATTCGAATAACTTTAACTTATGCAAATAATTATTGAAGATAACATAAATAGAGAAAGTTACAACTTTAGGTTCTCGTCGTGATCTCACCTATATTTAAAATTAAAATTGGAACAAAAAGAATATAAAAAAATTAATTTATTGTTACGAAAATTATTCTGTATTTTTAACAATAAATAGTATTGAATTATAGTTAAGATTGATTAAGAAACATTATAAGTTTTATATAGATAGTTTTATGTAAGTGTTTTTGAATTAAACTTAAATTAAGTATAACTTTTAAGAATTGGCGGAACGGACGGGGCTCGAACCCGCGACCCCCTGCGTGACAGGCAGGTATTCTAACCAACTGAACTACCGCTCCGCTTTTTAGATTCTTTAATGCAGAAGATTAAAGTAGGCGTGATATTAAAGATTATTATTATTTTCGTCAATATAAATTTCAAAAATTATGTTCAATTGAATAGAAAACAATCATTAATGCTCTTTCCAAAGCGCCCCACCACTTTTTTTATCAATTTTTTCTAAAATTGAATCATGCGCAGATAGTTCCGCTTCATTAGCTTTAATTACTGTAAGTGGTATCCCATTACGTTCAATTTTTTTTACAGCATTATTCGTCATTGATGAAGATAAATTATCGTCCGAACTAAATGCCAAAGTAGTTTGCCCCCCGGTCATTGCTAAATAAACTTCAGCAAGTATTTCAGCATCCAGTAAGGCTCCATGTAAAGTACGATGAGAATTATCAATTTGATAACGTTCGCACAATGCATCTAAATTATTACGTTTACCCGGGAAAAGACGTCGAGCCATAGCTAATGTATCGGTAACAATACAGTGATCAGCTGTTTTAAAGTCTAACCCACAAAGGCGAAACTCATAGTCCATAAAGCCAACATCAAACGAGGCGTTATGAATAACTAATTCAGCACCATCTATAAATTTAATAAAATCATGTGCTATATTTTTAAAAATCGGTTTGTCTTTAACAAATTCATCACTGATACCATGAACTTTAAAGGCTTCTTCATCAATTAAACGTTCTGGATTGATGTAAACATGAAAATGATTGCCAGTTAATCGTCGATTTAATACCTCAACTGCACCAATCTCAATAATCTTATGACCTTCATAATGATTATTACCATCTTGATTCATACCTGTAGTTTCTGTATCTAATACAATTTGGCGGGTTGAATGTGTTATCACAATATACTCTTCTTTATCTATAATTGGGAATTTTACAAATTAATGGTATAGTCTAACACCAAAACGTACTGATGTTGATACCTCCACTGTTTTAATCAATGATTGATACAACATTAATAATGGCTTATTAATATTTATATTAAGCTAAAATTTCTTGAAAAATAATCACGTAATAAGTTTATAACTATGTCAAATATACAAAAAAATATTGAAATATTCACTGATGGATCTTGTTTGGGTAACCCTGGACCTGGTGGTTATGCAGCTATTTTAAAATACAAAGAAAATGAAAAAGTATTAGCTCAAGGTTATTTTAACACCACGAATAATCGCATGGAATTGCTTGCTGCCATTGTGGCGTTAGAATTACTGAAAGAACCCTGTCAAATTAAGCTTTATTCTGACAGCCAATATTTGCGTAATGGCATTTCGAATTGGATTTATGGTTGGAAAAAAAACGGCTGGAAAACCGCAAAAAAACAACCAGTAAAAAATGTTGATTTATGGCAACGTTTAGATGTATTAGCTAAGTTACATACCATTGAATGGATATGGGTAAAAGGTCATGCGGGCCATATTGAGAACGAACGCTGTGATGAAATTGCCAAAACGCAAGCTGAATCGCCCACCTTACATGATACTATTTTTGAAGCATCATTAACCGATTAATGAGATAAAATAGAAGGTGTAATTACCATGTATCAGTTACATGTTATTCCTGCTCTAAAAGATAATTATATTTGGTTACTTGAAAATGCTAATAAACAGGTGGTTATTATAGATCCGGGTGAGGCTGCTCCAGTGCTAAGCTATATGAAAAAATATCACTTATCACCCCTTGCAATTTTACTCACTCATCACCTTATCGATCACACTGGTGGGGTAACTGAGCTAAAAGCAGCTTATCCCGATATTGAAGCTTATGGGCCAAGTGAAATTAATTTGCAGATTAACCATCTCGAAAACATCAATGAATTATTGATTGCTGATTTTCGATATGAGGTTATTTCAGTACCGGGACATACATTAGGACATTTAGCTTATTATTGTCAGCCATATTTATTTTGTGGAGATACATTGTTTTCCGCTGGTTGTGGTAGAATTTTTGTAGGTGATTATAAGCAAATGCTAAGTTCACTGAATAAATTAAAGCAGTTACCTGATGATACCCTTATTTGTGCAGGACATGAATATACCTTAACTAATTTAGATTTTGCTCAAATGCTGGTTCCTGAGGAGCAAGTTATCCATGAGTATTATGATTTTATTTGCAAAAAGAAAATTACTTTGCCTTCTATTTTAACCAAAGAAAAACAGATCAACTTATTTTTACGTTGTGAGGAAAAAATTTACAAAATAAATTTAATTGTAACAATGAGTTAGAGATGTTTACTTTTTTTAGGAGCCAAAAGGACATTTTTTAGGTATAATACTCAGCTTAAATTAATGTCCTAACTTATAATCTAATGAAAAAATTATTAATATTTACAGTGTTATGTGCTTTTTTAGTCGGGTGTCAAAATCATGGTTCACGATACAACGCTGGCTCAAAAAAATATAATGCTAAATCAATAGTTAATTCTAGCGTTAAAAGTGGTGGTGTTAATTACGCTTCAGTCACGCAAAATCCTTGGCATTATATGTTAAAGCAAATAAACGTTAACGTTCCGAATAATAGCCGTGTTGTTGCCGAACGCGAACGTTTATTACGTAATCCAAAAGGATTTGAAAATATTGCGTTACGATCTGAGCCTTATGTGTATTACATCATTAATCAGTTACGAAAAAACAAATTACCGGTTGAATTAGCTTTAATACCGTTAATAGAAAGTGCTTACGACCCTTTAGCCACCTCTCCTGCCCAAGCCGCTGGTTTATGGCAATTTGTACCTGTTACCGCTAAAGAATATGGCTTAAAACGTAGCAATAGTTTTGATGGCCGACGAGATCTAATCGCATCAACAGGTTCAGCAATCTCTTTGTTACAAAATCTTAATAATCGATTTAATGGTGATTGGTTATTAACATTAGCTGCCTATAATGCTGGTGAAGGTCGAATTCAAAGAGCTATTGATAAAAATAAAGCTAAAGGTTTATCAACAGATTATTGGTCGTTAGATTTACCGACAGAAACAATGCATTATGTGCCAAAAATATTAGCTATTATCGATATTGTTAAAAATAATAAACGTTATGGTATTAAATTACCTGACTGTAATTATGAAAACTCATTAGTTAGAATCGATATGTCTAAAAATGTATCATTGGCTAAAATAGCGCAATATTCAGAATTATCACTTAGCGATTTAATGACATACAATGCAGGTTATGTACAACAAACAGTAAATGGCCCTTTCCATCTACTGGTACCTTATTCTCATGCAGATAAATTATTTAAAAAGTTAAAAAGTGAAAATTTAGTTGCTAATCAAGTAACTGAACTTTTAGAAGATGTTCCGCATAACAATATGCCGTTTGAAATAAAATCTACCACTATTCAATATACCAATACTACAGTAAAAGATACTAAATCAATGTTAAATAGTGGCAAAAAACAGATTACTTATCAAGTTAAAGCAGGTGATAACCTTTATACTATTGCGCAAAATTACCGAGTTAAGATCACCGATCTTTTACAATGGAATAAATTAAAAAATATGCGTGTTAAAGAAGGTGATATATTAACAATTAATTTGGTCAATTCTAATCCAATTTAAATCTAACAAATAATGGATTATGATCTGATGCGGCTGTATTAACTATATTAGCCGCATCAAGCTTCAACCCTCGATAAAAAATAAAATCCAGTGGCCTACCTAGAAACGTTTTTCTTATATCAATCGAGAAATTAACCGGTTTGAGATTTATTGAACGTATCAAATGATAAAGTAGGCTCAACCGTTGCCGACTCCAAGCATTAAAATCACCCGCTAAAATTACTGGTCCATGATGTTGCTTAATATAATTTAATAACATATAGATTTGTTGGCGGTAAACTTTCACCCCTAGACTAAAATTAATGGCATGAATATTAGCAACTAATAGTTGTAGCGTTGAATTTTTAATTGGATAAAGAGTGATTAATGCTGATTTTGGAACACGGATGAATGGTTCTCTTTCTCTAAAGGAGAAAATTTGCGTTGGTTTTATGTCTGTTATTGTCATAACTCCAGCATAAATATCATTTAAACTATAGGCTGGAACATGGTCGGCAATTTTGTTATGCCTAGCAATAAAATTTAATAATTGTGAGGTGGTTTGAGCTTCTTGTAATAATATCAACTTAGTTTGATCTGCATATTGCTCAAGGATATTAATACAATCTGCTCTTTTCTGTTTAAAAATATTCCAAACCAAAACCGAAAAAGACTGTTGGTCGATTAACGGTTTGTCATGCATAATTTTATGGTTTGGTAATATTAATTCAACATCACTTTTTCCTTGATATCGTAATGTATAATCGCGATGTTTAAACATTTTAGCTGTTCATTTTTTCTTTTAGATATTCATCAAATGACATAGTGTCATTTTGTTCTATTTTCTTTTGTTTTTCAATTGATAACATTCGTTGTTGATTAAAATCATCTTCAGTTAGAACTGATAAAGGTTCTGAACTTAGTTGTTTTTTATATTGAGTAGCTAAAGCTAAACCAAATTTGGCTGTGCCCAAATCACTAATCGCGGCTAACGTTCTTGCTGATAGTGTCAATTCCGGTTGATCAAACATCAGATCAAGCCGTTCACAAACTTTTCGATATTGTTGTTTGTCGTCTTGATGATCAAGTACATCTGCGACTCGAAGTAAATCTTTGAAAAGTTCATGCCCTACTTTAGCTAACGGTTGTCGATAGCTATCACAGCCTAATCCAATTTCTAATCCTGGTTTACGGCCTTCAATAATCACTCTATTCCAATTTAATTTTGCACATTCAAGCTCTGCACTACTCATTTCAGGAGCTGGAGCTAAAGCACACCAAATTAGAAATAGGTCGATAAATCGAATTTGTTCCTCAGTAATACCAATTGGTGAAAATGGATTAACATCAAGTGCTCGAACTTCTATATATTCTATGCCACCACGTAGTAAAGCATCGGATGGCGATTCCCCTGATCTTGGAACTCGTTTTGGCCGAATTGGTGCGTAAAATTCATTTTCAATTTGTAATACATTATCATTCAACTGTCGATAATGGCCATCAACCTTAATGCCTAATTTGCTAAATTCGGTTGATTTTGTCTTGGTAGCCCGTTTTAAACCCTCAACATAGGTATCTAGATGATTAAAGGTGATCCCTAATTGTTTCTGGGCATTATTGGTATAACCAATATCACTCATTCTTAGTGAGGTAGCATAAGGTAAATAACAGTTACCATTAGTTTGTTCGATGAACGCTTTTGCTTTTTCTGGATCTTGAATAAATGACGAGCACATTGATGGCGATGCACCAAATAGATAAGGGATAACCCAACCAAAACGGTAGTAATTACGAATTAGAGTAAAATACCCTTCCGAGATAACTGCCTTACCTTCTTCACTGTTTTTAACACCATCTCTCGCTTGCCAAAATGCCATAGGTAATGAAAAGTTATAGTGAACACCTGAAATAGTTTGCATCATAGCACCATAACGATTTTTTAAACCTTCACGGTAGACTGTTTTAAGACGACCTTCATTAGATTTACCGTATTGAGCTAAGATGATGTCATCTTCTTTCGCAACGAAACAAGGCATGCTCAGTGGCCACATTAACTCATCGCCAATATTTACACTGGCATAGCGGTGTAAATCTCGTAAAAAAGTTAACATATAATCGATATTGGTATTTACAGGGGTAATAAACTCTAATAAAGATTCAGCAAAGTCAGTCGTGATCCATGGATGAGTTAATGCAGCACCAATTTTTTCAGGAAACGGCGTTTTTGACAACGAACCATCAGGCAAAATCCGTAATGTCTCACGTTCAAGGCCTCTCTGAATGCCTTGTAAAATAGTATAATGTTTTTCTAACCAACTGAGAGCTTTCGAAACATCAGGAACCATAATATTAACTATCCTAAATTCAGTTTATGTTGGCTTAATTTTAACATAGTTTACTGGTTAAGATAGGCAGTTTTCTTGATTGAGTGAAGCTATTTTAAGGATATGAATCCTCAATCGAAAATAAAAAAACTATTATTTAAAACATTTAAGCAAAGAGTGGAGTGATGAAAAAAGCCATTACTTAGTTAATAAGTAATGGCAATATTATAAATAATGCTTAGATAATGATATTAATTACTAGATTGTTGTTTTTGCTTAGCGACATAATCTTCATCTACTGGTATTACCGTTTTATTTTGTGGATCGATAATATAGGTTTTACCAAAACCAACTACTAATCTTCCCTCTTTCGGGGTTAATTTAAATAAATTAAAATCATTCATTTCAGCTAACATATAAACCATTTTGCTCACTTTTTTAGCTAGCAGATCGACAACAGAATCAAACTGCTCAGTTCCTCTTTCGACAATGGTTGCCGAAGCATGGAAAGACAATCTTCTACGAGCATAAATATTCTTAGTATTAGATTCATCATCAATAATTAAAAAAGATATATTTGAATTAGCTTTGATATTTTTACTATGTGGAGCTAAGTCTGAAATTAAAATGTAATAGTCATTACCGTCAAAAAAATATGGTGAATAGCTAGTATCAACCACTCCTGTTTCGGTGATTGTTGAAAGTATGATAGTTTGCATTGTTTCGTGTAAATCATCTATTGTTTTTTGTACAATATCATTTTTGGACTCAGCCATAAATTACTCCTTGATTTGTTTTAATATTTAGTTAAATAATCTGTTTTCAAAAATCATGATAAATTTAATTGATAACACTTATTAAAGTAGTTTGATATATCACTATGAGAAATAATAATGAAACTACTTGTTGGTAAGTTAGCCTGTAACAATTTTAGCAATTGTTTTTCAGCTACTTTATCTAATGCATTGGTGGTTTCATCCATAAAAATCCAATCCGGTTTATGCATTAAAATTCTCGCAACAACTATACGTTGTTTTTCTCCACCAGAAAGTGTATTTAAATTATCATTAAGTAAATATTTATCGATATCTTCAGAAGAAAAACCCACATCAAACAGTAATTGTTTAATAACAGTAAGATCTTTCTCAAACAATGGTTCTGGATAGCTTACTGCATGAGCCAATCCTCCCATAGGAAAGTAAGCATTTTGTGATAAAAAGAGTTTCTTTAATTTAGGAACCTTGACCACTCCATCATAATATGGATAAAGACCAGAGATTATTTTAAAAAGTGTTGATTTACCTATACCTGATGCGCCAGATAAAACAACTGATTCCCCTTTGTTAATATGGAGATCGGGTAATTTTAGTAAAATCTTTCCATCAGGTTTCTTTATAATTAAATTTTCCAACGATAAACGTTCATTTCCATTTTCAGCTTGATTAAGTTGTTTAAACTGATAAGAGACTTGTTCAGACTGTTGAATAAATTGGCCCAAACGATAACTACATGCTATCAGTTCGGCCAGTTTGTTATAATTGAAAATAAACCAAGATAAATTAGTTACTACATTACTAAATGATTTACTAATTTGCATCAATGATCCTAAACTAACTTTACCGATTAAATAGATTGGTAGAGAAAAAAAGGTCGGAATACTTAATACGGTTAAATAGTAAGGCCGAGTAAAACAACCTAAAATAAATTGCCGTTTAATCAGCTTATACCAATTTTTTACAATACTATTAAAATGTTGATCAAATTGTTGTTGTTCAACCTTTTCTCCCTCTAATAATGCAACAGATTCTTTCGCTTCTCTAAATCGAGTTAAAACAAAACGGTAATTTGCTTCTAAATGTTGTTGCTGAATTAGTAAATTTTTTAATGGGCTTCCCAACTTATGGGCAATATATGAGGTCAAAATGACATAGATAGGGGCTAACCAAATTAAATAATGTGAAATGCTAATATCAATATTGAATAGGCTAAATTCTAACACAAAATTATTGGTTATTTGCCATAAAAGCATAAAATAGGAAAAAAGACCAATACATTGTGTAATAAATGAAAATCCTTCGTTAGTTAATCTCTCGATAAATAAATGGCAATCTTCAGAAATACGCTGATCTGGATTGTCTATGTTTGCTTGATTATTATTTATAAACCAATAGGCTTTATGATTCAGCCAATGACTTATTATCGTGTCATTTAAAACTTTACGCCAAGTTATGACTAATGTTTTTCTTAAATACTCGATGATCAAATAGGTAATGGCACCAAAAAAAGTTAACATGATAAAAACTAATAATTGCGTTATTACCGCTTGCATATCGTACTTTTCTAATGCGTTATAAAAGTTTTTATTCCAATTAATCATTTCAAGACTGATTCTGATTAGAATGATATTTAAACTTATAATAATAAAAGCATAACCAAAACCTAACTTTCCTTGCTTGGATTTGAAACAGAGTTTCATAAGCAAGATGATATTTTTCAATGTTTGCAAAACTTATATTCTCGAAACTAAATATTTTTTCTATTTACTACTATCAATATCGTTATTGAAATTTTGATAGTAGTAATCATCCTTAATTATTAGAAATTTATAACCGCACTTATGGCAAATGTTCTTCCTGGCGCTGTTTGTAACTCGATAGGATTCGTCACTTTGACATTAGTTTGCGGATTTTTATAATAACTACTAAACATAGGCCATTTAAAATAACGACGATCGAAGATATTTAATACTGAGCCCCTAATAGTAATATTCTTGCTTGGATGCCAATTTAAATAAGCATCATAAATGGCATAACCACTTGGTTTAAATACTTCATCTGAAGACGAGCTATCTTTCGATACATGTGAAACCGCTTTAGAAAAAGTAGCTAATACTTCGGTATCAAAATTGAAATCAGGAAGATGCCATTTTAGACCGAGGTTACCTTGTAATGGCATAGCATCATTAAAGTAAGATTTTTTCTCTCCAGGTGATTCTTGTTTTTTACCATATTGATACGAAGTCGATGCATTTAATGTCCAATTTGGATAAAATTGCCATTCAGCCGATGATTCAATGCCCCAAAGATTAACTTTGGATAAATTTTTATAGGTATAATCTTTTGGTCCAACACGAATAAAATTCTTTATATAATCACTATAATCAGCTTTAAAAAAGCCTACACTAAACCAGCCTTTAGAAAAATCGCCTCTTAACCCTGTTTCATATGATTTTACTTTTTCTGGCTTCAATTTAGGATTAGGGATTAGATTCATACTAAATGATGGCAAAGAAGTATATAACTGTTGAGCTGTTGGCATTTTAAAACCTTCAGCATAACGAGCATAAACTGAGTATTGATCGGTAATATTAAATAAAGCACCTAATTGGGGAATAAAACGATGTGATGTAACCTCACGAGGTTCTTTTCCTTCGATGACCGCATAATGGCTATCTGCATTTGGTTTGATTTTATAAGTTGCATAGCGTACACCAGGTTTAATTTTTAAACGTTCACTAATTAAATGAAATTCATCTTGCAAATAAATATCAGCTCGTTGCGTTTTAGAATTAGCAAAATTGAACCCTCCACCAATGGTTTTTTTACCATTTTTTGTACTTGCATTACGATAGTAACTACGGGTAATATCGCCCTGAAAACCATAAACTAAATCATGACTACTGTTTAAAAAGTCAAAGTTTGAGTTTAATTGTAAATCCAATTGCCAGAATTTTTCTTTATAATCATTAGTTGTATAGGTATAAATCGGCTTTTTTCTTTTATCTTTTTGTTGGCGATGTGATTTTAAATAACGTTCTTGAGGAGAATAAGAGATCATGGTTTTAATTTGATCGACAAACCCAACTGACGGCATCCAACTATCATCGATGGCAAACCTTTTACGAGTTTGTATTTGTGTTCTTCGATAATCACCATTGAAAGTTCCATTAGATTGTAAACCGTAATCATATAATTGTTTTACAAACGAGTTAGAACGGAAATTTTCAAATGTTAATTTTGTTTCCCGATTATCATTATGATAAACCAATTTAGTGAGCATATTTTCTGCTTTCGCATCTAAAGGATTTAGTTTATTACATCGAATGGCATCTGCTCCTCGCGGACATCCCCAAATACCCCCATTCGCTTTAGCTTTGCTTAACCTTGCTTCTTGATAATCTCGACGACTAAAACTTAATAAACCTTCTAAATTAGGCATTAGTTCAACAGCTAACATACCGGTTTTGGTGTTTTGTTTATTCAAACTATCATAACCACCATTAACTCTAACTGCATAAGACTTACCTTTAAGTAAATCACTAGGATCTAATGTTTTAAATGCCACAACACCACCAACCGCATCTGCACCCCACAAAACTGATCCAGGTCCACGTATAACTTCCACGGCTTTGATATTTGATAAATCAATAAAATTTCTGTTTCCGTCTTGTATACTTTCAATAACCCTTGAGCCATCTACTTGCAACTGAACACGGTTACCTGACATACCACGTATTCTAATTCCACCAAGGTTACCAAAAGGATCGGTACCAGAAGTTTGTCTATTTACTGATATCCCTGGCATATATCTAACTAAATCTTCCATCGTTGACATTTGATGATCATCTATATTTTTCTTAGTCACCACATCAACCGTTTCAGGGATAGCCAATTTAGCTTTCTTTTGTCTACTCGCCGTAACCGTAATTGTTTCTATATCATCGCCATCAGCAAATACAGGGAAAGGTATTGAAGCCACTATCATCATTAGCAATATTTTATTTATTTTCATTTTTCACCACAAAATTAGATTAATGAACTGCCTTAACCAATGCCCCAATATTTGATAATTATCATTTTTTGATCATTAATCTAGCAAAAATAATAAACATGATCAATAGTAATGATAATTATTAACATTTGCTAATGATTATCATTTAATGTTATTACTGTAATTATAAAAATTGAATAGAATCAGGATAAGAAATCTTTATATGATGAAAATAAAATGTAAGAACAAAAGAATTCACAAAATTGGTTAGGCTAGATTTATTAATATTTATTATAAAAACTAGCCTATATTAATAATGATTTATCTGATTTTTTCTAACAAAACTAACACTTCCATATGAGATGTATGAGGGAACATATCAAATAATTGCACTTTGGTCATTTGGTAATTAGTCAATAATTTTAGATCTTGTGCTAATGATGACAAATTACAACTTGAATATAAAATATAATTAGGTTGTATATTTTCCAAGTATTCGACCAGTACTCTACCTGCCCCTCGTCTTGGTGGATTAAGTAAAACTAAATCAGGCGTCTGCTTTTGATGCGTTGCATATTTAGTGGCATCTAAGGATTCAAAATTAAGTTTGTCATAACCTAGCTGTTTAGCAGATTTTGATGCACATTCAATAGCATCAGGACTAATTTCAATTCCTGTTAATTGAATATTATCGTTATTAGCATGACGAACACAATGCAAACCAAATCCACCTACACCACAAAAGAGATCCCATATAGAGTTTACATCTAAATTCGCCAGCCAATCACTAGCCGTTTTATATAGTTTTTCAGCAATATAGCTATTTGTTTGAAAGAAGCTTTTTGATTTTATATAAAGTGGTATGTGATTTAACCTAAATTCTAGAAAAGGATTATCCGTTAAAATCAACTCTTCGTTACCCTCTAATATGGCGGCATGATTAGGTTGAATATTAATCGATACGACTTGTAGATTATTTATCTTATCGATTAAATTGTGCAAACTATTGCTTATCTTCTCGACAAATTTATGTGATTTTAATACAAACCGTAGCATAAAGTGGCTTTTATCATCGATAACACTTTCGGTAATAATGACAAATTTTAACTCCCCTTTCTGCTTATTAATATTATAAGGAACCAGTCCCTGTTTACGAATATAGGTACGAACCATTTTTAGGATACTTTGCATATTAATGCTATAAAGCGGACAATCACACAGATCAATGATCTGGTTATCATTTTGTATACCTAATATGGGTTTTTCAACCGTGCCTAGCACCGCCATTTTAGCTTTATTGCGAAAACCTTGCTCAGGGCTAGCAAATGGATCTTTAACTTCTTTAGGATTAAACTTTGCTAAAGTTTCAATTAATTGGTTTTGCTTTTCATTTAGTTGAGATTTATATGGTTGATTTATTTTATGACAAGACAAACATTTATTTTCTTGATAATAACTACATTGCATTTTATGAAAACCTTTTTTTATAATGCATTATTATATAATTAAATGGTCTTAAGCTGTATTAGTTTTCTTTTTTTATGTCCAAAAACCCCTTTCCTCAAAATTTTTTAACAAAAATCTAAAATTTAATCATTATACTTGATTTATCAATAGCTATGATTTGACGAAATAGCGGTATATGATAGGATATTGCCATACAAATTATAGGAACCCATTAATGTCTATTAAGTTAAAAACCCCCGCTGAAATCGAAAAAATGCGTATTGCTGGTAAATTAGCAGCAGAAGTTTTAGAAATGATTGAACCTTATGTAAAACCTGGTATTAGCACTGGTGAACTGGATCAGATCTGTTATGAACACATTGTTAATGTGCAAAAAGCTATTCCTGCCAACATTGGTTATCATGGTTTTCAGCATACCAGCTGCATTTCAATTAATGATGTAGTATGTCATGGTATTCCAAGTTTTGATAAAAAGTTAAAAGATGGTGATATTCTTAATATTGATGTGACCGTAATTAAAGATGGTTTTCATGGTGATACCTCAAAAATGTACATTGCAGGAAAACCAACTGTTGCCGGAGAAAAACTATGTCAAGTCACACAAGAGAGTTTATACGAAGCCATTAAAATCATTAAACCGGGGATCAGATTAAAAGAAATCGGTAAAGCAATTCAAAAATATGTTGATAAATTTGGCTTTTCTTCTGTTCGTGAATATTGCGGTCATGGTATAGGTGAAGTATATCATGATGAGCCACAAGTTTTACATTATGATGCTGATGATGGCGGTGTGATCCTGAAACCAGGTATGACCTTTACTATTGAACCGATGGTAAATACTGGGGATTGGCGTACTCGTACCATGAAAGATGGTTGGACAGTTAAAACCAAAGATCATGGATTGTCAGCCCAATATGAACACACGATCTTAGTTACAGATAATGGTGTGGAAGTTCTAACCCTTCGTAGTAATGAAAACTTTCCTCGCGTTATCGAACACTAAATAAAAAAGATTCAACAATGCTCTATTGTTGAATCTCTTCATTTTATATAGCTTAACCTAACTATCTAGAATTCAATTTTCCGCGATTTTTTTATTCATTAACTTTACTGCGAAATATATTTCTAGGTTGTGATATTCGTCCTTAATATCCAGTTGATCATAAAAAAGCGTCCAAAATTCTGCAAGCTTTGGTTTTAGCTATTTTAATATAATAGCGTATAAAGCTTACGGCGATAGCTACTAGCAAGTGCGTTATTGGTTCCTAAAGCTGCTAATAGATCTAGTAAAGTTTTCTTCACCTGCCCTTCACCAGCATTCAGATCTTTTGTTAAAGGTTTAAACAACAGTTCTAATGCTTCTTCGTGCCGACCAACTTGCATTAGTTGCGATGAAAGTTGAATCATTAACTCAACATTATCTGGCTGTTTAGCTAATTCAGCTTGTAATTGCTGTAATTCAGGTGAATTTGCTGCTTGTTCGAGTAACTCAATTTCGGCTTGTAAACCGTGGTAAGCTGAATCCTGATCTTGTAATGGAATAGTTGCCAAAACATCCTTAGCTTCTGCTAGTTGTTTTTGTTCAATTTGGCTTTTCGCTAACATTAACGCAATATCTGATCTTGGTTTACCTAAATGATCTTTAAGTACAGTCCAAGCTTGTTTTAATAAAGGTAATGCTTGCGCATATTGGCCTTCATTAAAAAATTGTTGCGCTTCAATAAGTTTCAATTCATCTTCATTAGGTAAAATTTTATCTAAAAAGGTTTTGATGGTTTCTTCATTTTGTGGGCCTTGAAAACCATCAACAGGTTGACCATTTTGAAACATATAAACGGTTGGAATTGCTCTAAGCCCAAACTGTGCTGCTAACATTTGTTGTTCATCACAATTTACGCTAGCAAGAATAAATTGTCCTTGATGTTGTGTTGCTAATTTGGTTAACGTATCTGTCATTTCTTGATAGTTAGGACTTCTTGGTGACCAAAAATAGAATAACACAGGACTACTAGTTGATTTTTCAATAATTTCTTGAATATTCTTTTCATTAACATCAAAAATAAATTGATTTGACATAATCTATCCTATAAATAAGTTTAACTGATTATTTATTTTGTAAAATTTTATCCATTAATCTATCTGGAAGCAAACGTTTAGCTATTGCCGCCAATTTAGTTACTTTTGTTACCCTGTAACGTATTTTCGGTTTGTTATGCTCTAATGCGTGATACAGATATGGTAACACCGCTTCAGGGGCTAATGTAAAGCGTTTAGCAATAGGTGGATTTTTTACTATTTTTTCTTTTTCGGTCTGATTTACATTATTTGAAAAATAGGTTTTTAATGGACCTGGTTCAATTAAACAAACTTTAATATTGGTGTTAGCTAACTCTAAACGCAGTACATCAGACCATGCTTCTAAAGCATATTTGCTGGCAGAATATGCGCCTCTACCCGGTGTTGCGACTATGCCAACAATTGAGCTAGTTTGAATTATTCTACCTTCATTTTGTTCAATCATTGCCGGTAATAATAATTGGGTTAATTGATGAACACCAAAAAAGTTAGTAGAAAACTGTGATTCTAATTGTGATCGACTGATGGTGTTTAAACGGCCATAGACGCCAAATCCAGCATTGTTAAATAACGCATATAATTTACCCTCACACAAGGTTAATACTTGTTGCGCAGCTTGATTAATTGAATCGGCATCGTCTAAGTCTAATAAAACGGTTTCAAAACCTTGCTCAATTAATTTTTGTTGGTCTGCTATTTTGCGGCATGATGTAATGACACGATAACCTCGTTTTTTCAGAGCGATAGCTGAAATCAATCCTATACCGCTTGAACACCCCGTTATAAAAATCGTACGCAAATTTTATCTCCGTTATATTCATTTATTGTCAAGTTAACTTACAGCAATTATGATAGCACATTTAAAATAAATATACGGCTAATAAGCCAAGAGGACCATATGAAAATTGCTATTATCGCTGCTATGGAAGAAGAAGTAGCCATATTAAAGAGTAAAATTACCGATTATCAATTAGAGCGTCATTTAGGATGCGATTTTCATATTGGTAAAATAGCCAATTGTGAAATTGTATTATTACAATCAGGCATAGGTAAAGTTGCTGCAGCATCAGGAACAACATTATTATTAAATAATTATCAAGTTGATGCAGTCATTAATACCGGTTCAGCGGGTGGGCTGTCAACGGAACTGAATATCGGTGATATTATTGTATCAAAAGATGTATTTTATCATGATGTTGATTTAACCGCCTTTGGATATAAACCTGGTCAAATGTCAGGTTGCCCTGTTTCATTTGCTGCTGATGTTAATTATCAATCATTAGCTAAACAATGTATAAAGAAACATGGGGTCAATGCTGTTGATGGCTCAATTGGCAGTGGTGATGCCTTTATCAATGGTAAAAGCAATTTAGAACGGATCAAGCAAACTTTTCCTGATGCAATCGCCGTTGAAATGGAAGCTGCCGCTATTGGCCATGTTTGTTGGTTATTTAAAGTACCTTTTGTGGTGGTGAGAGCAATTTCTGATAATGGAGATAATGAATCGGCAGTTGATTTTCAATCATTTTTAAAACTTGCTGCAGCCCAATCATCAAAAATTGTTGAATCGATGCTAAGTGAACTAGCTTAATATAGAGATTGGTGTCAGTGTAATTTGACACCATTTAACTAAAATTTTGTCATTCTTCCATTATGATTTAATCAATTAGGCAGGTCATATTGTTCAAATAATGGTTTACGCCATCCTGACAGAATTTCTGGAATTTCACCTTTCCTATCATTTTGCCATTTTACATACTGATTGATTAATCGTCTTGAATGTATTAATTCGCTATTAAGTCCTGTTTGTGATGCTATTTTTTCAGCGATTTGTTTCAATGAATCAGCAATATTTTTATAATTTGGATAACTATTAATACGTTGAATTGCCGGAATAATAGGTATAGGTTGAAGCAATATATCCAAAATTGTTTGACCATATGCACGAATATCTTTACCTTTCATACCCAATTTATCAAGTTCTGCTAAGGAAGTTGGTTGATAACGCGCAATTTTCCATAATATCTCTTCGTGCACCACAAAATTCAACGCTATATCGTGAGTTTTGGCAAATTGATAGCGCCAGCAAGCAAGTTTAGCTAATTGCCCTAAACCATCCCCTTTCAATTGCCAGCTATTTTTAATATTTAAGTAAGCCTTTTGAGGATCAAATGTTTCACTTTTACGTGCAATTGCGTTTTGACATTCTTGATAAGCAGCCGCTAAATAATCAATCGATGTAAGCTGAGATTTTAAATTATCCATTAATGGAAACAGATATAAAACATCATTAATAGCATAATCACACTGTTTTTCAGTCAAAGGACGTTTTAACCAATCAGTCCGTGTTTCACTTTTATCTAACTCAACGCCAAGATATTTATTGACTAAACTTGCATAACCACTACTGATGGGATTATCCAAAAAAGAAGCTAAAATTTGGCTATCGATTACTGGAGAAGGAACACAATTAAATGCATGAAGAAACACTTCAATATCTTCGCTACAGGAGTGAAAATATTTTTCAATATTAGGATTGGTTAAAATTGCTAAGAATTCCTGCCAATCGTTAATATTAAGCGGATCAATTAGCGCAGCATGTTGGCCATCAAAAACCTGTAACAGCCCTAAATGAGGATAAAATGTCCTAGTTCGTACAAATTCAGTATCCAATGCTATAGCACTACTATTCTTGATCTTTTGACAATAATTGGATAATTCATCATTACTAATAATAAATTGATAATTCAAAATACGCTTCCTATTTAAGATAATCTATTGAATGGTAGTTTTGTTGACAAAAGATACATCGATTACAACAATTTCAGAGCGAGTCATTAATCGAATTGGTGGCCCACCAAATCCGTAACCGCTATTGACTATACTGGTGAAATGATGATCAGCATCGTGATAAATACCATTGGCATTTTTGTACATCATCGCCACCAATATATTGATAGGGAAGATTTGACCGCCATGAGTATGTCCAGATAACATTAAATCTACTTGTTGTTCAGCAACATTTTTAATATCTAGTGGTTGGTGATCTAACAAAATTATTGGTCTTTCCGTATCAGAAAACATGATTAAATCGGATAGTGAGGCACGCTTAACATCGTACTTATATGATGAAAAGTCATCACGCCCTATCAACGTGATGCCAACCTCATCAAGATAAACAATATCATCTTTCAATACTTTTAAATTCGCTCGTTTAAATGCATTAATAATATCTTCTTCGCGATTATTATTATCATGGGTACCTAAATATTCATGATTACCAAAAATAATATAATTACCGTATTTAGACTTTAATTGTTGGAACTGTTTAATAAATCCATTTTCGAGGAAAGGTTTTAATCGTTTATCTAATGTATCGCCAGTTATCACGATAAAATCAGCCTTTAAGCTATTTACCTTGTCAATCATGTTTTGAATCATACTTGCAGAGGTATGCTCATTAATATGAATGTCAGAAAGTTGCACAATTCTTAGATGATCAACATTGGCTGATTTATTAATTACAACCTGATAATCAACTATTTTAGGATTTATCGCCATTTCATGACCAAAACAAAACAAAGCCACAACCGCAATAATAAAACTGATTTTATGCCAAAGATTAGGCTTAATTTGCTTTTTGCTAACCCGATAAACAATTTCAAAAATGAGTGTTATAAAAACGCTACAGATCATCAAACCGGCAATCGTTAACAGGAACAAATGTAATCCCGAGGTTAAAATATCATTTAATACTCTAGCAAGGATTAATGATGCACCGGCCAAACCAATAGTTAGCCAATAAATAATTCGACCATAACCGCTTAAGTGAAGGTTAAACCAAAACTGCCAGCGTTTTCCTAATAAAAATGTGACCGAAATACTGATAATAATCGTTGCGAAAATGGCTGTAAAATCAACAAAAGTCATAATTACTCGAACAATCGAACGCAAAAAATGGTATGATAACAGAATTAGATTCTATAGTACCAATAACTTTTATGGATACCAAAAAAGACCAGCTATTTGCAACCCCGATCGATAAATTAGGTGATTGGACTTTTGACGAAAAGGTTGCCGAAGTTTTCCCAGATATGGTACAGCGTTCGGTACCCGGTTATTCGAATATAATATCAATGATTGGTATGCTAGCTGACCGATTTGTACAACCTAATTCCATGATTTATGATTTAGGCTGCTCGTTAGGTGCTGCCACGCTCGCTATTCGTCGTAATATCAAACACGAAAATTGTCACATTATTGCTATTGATAATTCATTACCTATGGTAGAACGATGTAAAAAGCATATTGATGCCTATAAATCAAATACACCTGTCGATGTAATATGTGAAGATATTTGTAATATAAATATGCAAAATGCATCAATGGTAGTTCTTAATTTTACCTTGCAATTTTTAACCCCAGAAAATCGACAACGGGTTTTAAGTAATATTTATCAAGCTTTGCGACCAAATGGCATATTAGTTTTATCGGAAAAGTTTAGTTTTAGTGATGAGACTGTCGACGAATTATTATTTAATATGCATCATGATTTCAAAAGAGCCAATGGCTATAGTGAACTGGAAATAAGCCAAAAACGTAATATGCTAGAAAATGTTATGCTTACAGACACAGTTGCGACCCATAAACAACGTCTGATGACAGCAGGATTTGAGCATGTTGATACTTGGTTTCAATGTTTTAATTTTGGCTCGATTATTGCTATCAAATAACCTCAAGATTTAATTCAATTATAAAGGAAAACAGAATGATTGATTTTGGTGATTTTTACCAAATTATCGCAAAAAGTAAGCTTAAAAATTGGCTTGAAGTATTACCGGCGCAATTGGCTAATTGGCAAAAACAAAATTTAGATAATCGTTTTAGTCAATGGATAAATAGTATTAAACACTTACCAGCAATTAGCCCTTTTCAAGTTGATCTATTACATAGTGTAACCGCAAAAACAGAGCAACCATTATCTTCTGGCGAACAGCAACGTATCACACAATTATTAAAAACTATGATGCCATGGCGTAAAGGCCCTTTTCATCTTTATGGTGTTGATATTGATACTGAATGGCGTTCCGACTGGAAATGGCAAAGATTGATTAATCATATCGATAATTTAGAAGGTAAAACAGTTCTCGATGTTGGCTGCAATAGCGGTTATCATTTATGGCGTATGATTGGTGCAGGAGCTAAACTTGCTGTTGGTATTGACCCTATGGCGCTTTATCTATGCCAATTTGAAGCAATAAGAAAACTATTGGGCAATGACCAGCGAGCTCACTTACTTCCATTAGGCATTGAAGAATTACCAAAATTAAACGCATTTGATACGGTTTTTTCAATGGGAGTGTTATATCATCGTCGCTCACCGCTTGATCATCTTTATCAATTGAAAGATCAATTAGTTGATGGTGGTGAATTAGTACTCGAAACATTGGTTATTGAGGGCACCGAACATCAAGCATTAATGCCTGGTGAACGTTATGCTCAAATGCGAAATGTCTATTTTATTCCATCAGTACCAACCATGATAAATTGGTTACATAAATGTGGTTTTAAAGATATAAAAATGGTTGATATATCCAAAACCAGTTTGGATGAACAACGCAAAACAGAATGGATGGAATCCGATTCATTAGCGGAATTTTTAGATCCTAACGATTTATCCAAAACAGTAGAAGGTTATCCTGCGCCAATGCGAGCAGTATTTGTTGCAAGAAAATAATTTTTTAATCTCGTTTGGATTAAAAGTAACGGTTATTTTTCTCGCCTTTTAAAATAAAAAACACAATAAAAAAAACGGGCTTTTGCCCGTTTAATCTATCAATATCTTTTATATAAATAAGTTCGATTAATATTAATCATTTTTTATGATCATCTGGACAGGATAATGATCGGAATATTTATCCGTAAAATCATCTTTTATAACTTGAACATCAATGACATTATTTTTAAGTGGTGGTGAAACATAGATATAATCATAGCGTAATGGAACTGATGCTTGATCATAAAATACTTTAGTTGGTGCAGTTGCCACAAATTCTTTATATTTAATTTTTAATGCATCAATAAAACCAGCATCCAGAAGATTTTGTTGTACAGTATAACTTAGTTTACCATCAACCAGATTTTCTAAAATTGGTCTTTTCTTTTGCTTTTCTTTAATATCCTCTAAAAGGGTACTTTTATCATAGTCAGATTTATCTGCTGGCGAAAATGAGTTCAAATCCCCGGCAATTATCCATTTCCCTTTAGGATCACGACTATATTTGATTGAATCGATAATTAAATTAATCTCATCAATTCGTTTAGCTGTCCAAAATGGATTCATATGTGTAACGACAAAATGATAATTTCCGATATCTGCATAGAGTGCCCCATGCCACAAATTATCAACTACTTTATTAACATTAACTATTGGATATTTAGAGGTAATAGCTACAGGGAAAAAAGCAGCATCTTCTGGTGATTCTTTTAAAAGTACCGCATATTTATGTCCATAACTGGCTGCAAATTTTTCAAGTTTTTCACGAGTAAAAAAATTCATTTCTTGCCAAGCAATAATATCGGCATCTTGTGCTTTTGCCCAATCAATATATTTCTGTTTACCTTCACTCTCATCTAACTTCATACCATTATAAACATTATAACTAATGATTTTTAGTTGTTTGGCATCATCAAGTGAGGCTAAAGCGCTAGAAGTACTAAGGATAATCCCACTAATCAATGCGACAATTTTCAACTTAGTTTTATTCATAAGATATTCCTTTCATTTATTAACTCATCATAAATATTATATTGATCTTAACTTAATCAAATTGTTTTATATGAATTATGTGATTTATATCAATATTATTACTTACAATTTGTGCTATCCGAATTTATTTAAGAATGCACTGTGATTTGCAATAATGGAAAATTGCATTTTTAAGTTTTAAAAAACCCGCTCCTCAACTTTTAATATGGTTGGTTTATAAAATAAAAGGCATAATTAAAATATTATGCCTTTTATAATTTTATCTATTTTGAATCAGAAAATAACTATATTTTATTTAATAATATCAAAGGTATATATCGCGTATCATTGATAAAGTCAACTAATTGTTTATATGCTGGAAAATAGGTGTTTTCTGGATCGATTTTTTTAGGACAAAGTTCAAGGGATCGTATTAATGCTTCTTTTCCTTCTTCTCCACTTAAATCTTCATACGTGCTAGCAAAATCATTGTCTGTTAAAGTGAAAAATTTTTGCCAATTTTCTAATGTTTTTGTTAAATATTTTTTACCTTCATCACATTTAATTTCTTCCAAATTAATTTTAGGAAAAGCATATTTAGTAATTTCAGCTAGTTTTATTGTTTTGTTAGGGAAACTTATTTCAACTTTTGACTCTTCACCTTCTAAGGAGTTGAAATAATCATTTTGTAATAAATTGATATATTCTTTTTCACGGTAAATTTTAGTTTTACGAGTTTGAAAAGCCTGATTTTCATTAATATTTTCAGTAATTTCTTCAGGTATTTCTTGGTCAATAGAATAGTCCCATCTATTAAGTTCGCCTTCAATGAAAACGTCATTAACAACAATTACAGGCAGCTCCAGTTCTCCTTCCTCACCATTTAAAATGATAGAGATCTTATTTATAGTTTCTTTATATATTTTGTCAAAAGCTTCGTCACTAGTATTGTTAGTAGCATAGATAAATGTATGAAGCATATAGTTGCTTTGGGTTGGATTAATAAATCCATCACCAGAATATTTAGATGGTTTAACAATAAAATCTAACGACTCATTATTATAAGTTAAATTATGCTTACCATATTCAAAAGTGTACGTAGTTTTAGAGTTAGCCGGGATTGCCAGTTCTTTACCATCAATGGCGATTACAATTTCATTTGAGGTAGGATTATCAATCACGCGTTCAACTTTAGCTGGTCCACTAAAACAGCTACAAAGCGTTATGCTGCAAGTTAATATAAGGGAATACTTTAAACTTTTCATAACATCCATTTATATAATTCATATTAAAAGATTATAAATTTTATCATAAAGAAATGGTTATTGTTAGTATAAAAAGTAAAAGGCATAAACCTAATTATAGGATTTTATGCCTTTTATTGTAATAATTAAATCTTTTAACAAAGAACAATTTTCAAATTTTATTTGACAATAAAAAAGTATATATCACGTCCTTTAGTTAAAGCTTGATCTAAAGGGCTAATAGCTTTCGAATAAGTTTGTTCAGGATCTTTATCAGTAGGACAAAGTTTTTTAGAATCAAGTAAGGCATGCATACCATCATATCCCCCTAATTCTTCATACTTACTTGCAAAATCACTTCCTGTTAAAGTAAAAAGTTGTTGCCATTTATCTAATGTATCCTGCAAATATTTTTTACCTTCATTACATGTAATACTTTCTAAATCAAGTTTCGGGAATACATACTGATTAATTTCAGACAATTTTTTAGGTTTATTAGGAAAACTAACTTCATCTTCCTCTTCTAACCAATCTTCTTTTAAAAACTTCAAATATTCACTTTCACGATACATTTTAATTTTACGAGCCTGATAAGATTGATTTTTATTAAGTTTTTCAGAAATTTCGTCTGGGATTTTTTCATCAATAGAGTAATCCCATCTATTATCTTGATCTTCAATAAAGAAATCATTAACCACTTTTACAGGAAGTTCAATCTGTAATTGCTCACCATCTATGATAACATCAACTTTATTAAGCGTTTTCTCATATAATTTGTCAAAGGTTTCATCACTAGTATTGTCAGTTGCATAGATAAAAGTATGTAACATATAGTTGCTTTGGGTTGGATTAATAATGCCTGTACCATCAAATTTTACAGGTTTTACCACAATGTCAAACGACTCATTATTATAAGCTAAATTATGTTTACCATATTCAAAAGTATATTTTATATTTGAGTTAGCTGGAATGACAATATCTTTACCGTCAATTACTAACTTAATTTCATTGGCAGTAGGATTATCAATTAAACGAACTTGTGAGGTTGGACCATTAAAACAGCTACAAAGTGTTATGCTGCAAGCTAATATAAGAGAGTATTTTATTTTTTTCATCACATTTAACTACTTTTTTTAAAAATATTTATATCAAAGTGTATAAATATTAACACAACGAATTTTAGAGTAAATCATCAAAATATAAAAACTCTTTATTAAGAAATACTAAAATCAAATAGAGTCATTGATTTTATAACAACTGGTATCATAAATTTATTTTAATTATTTATAAATAATCAATATGATGTATAACAATATAAACTATTCTAATTTATTACTAGAATAGTTTATAAATAATTATTTGCTTATTGTTGGGGCCAAATAAAACGACCTTTCGCATCAGGATCTTCACTAATGAATTTTTTAAGTGCATCTGATTGGTAAAGTTGTTTAACCTCTTGAGCCCATTTACTGTGCAAATTTTCTTTTTTTACTACAACCATTAATTCTAAATTAGGTGTTAACTTTTCTTGTACTAAAACATTATCAGCTGGAATTTTACTTAACCATGCAACACCACCTGGCATTATCGCGTAATCAACTTCACCAAGAGTTCTAGGAATTAATTCCGATAATATCGATTTAAATTTTAAATTATATCTATTTTCTGCTATGTCATTTAAATCTAATGTTCCCGATTTACTATCAGATTTTAAAGTAATCCAATTTAAGCTTTGTAAGAATAATAATGATCTTGCCTTATTTGATGGATCATTGGGAATGACAATTGTTTGGTCATTAGCTATTTCATCAATAGAATGATGCAATTGAGAAAAAAGCGCAGCTGAAATAGAAGGAATATGGACTAAAGAAACAAGATCACTTTTAGTTTCTTTATTATATACATCAAGATAAGCTTGATGCTGTGCTGCACTAAGATCAATACTTCCTTCAACTAAAGCGGTATTTGAATCTCTAAGAGAGCTGAAATTTACCAATTTAACTTTATAACCTTTTTGTTCTAAAGCGGGCTTAACAACTTTTTCCATCATTATATTGTGCATACTTGGTGGCAAACCAACTACGATCTCTTTTTTATCTTGTTGACTTTTTTGGGCTGATTCTGATTTATTGTCACAACCAATTAAAGTCAAACCCAACAGCATAATTATGCAAATATATTTTTTCATTATCACTCCCTATTTCAATCAGTAAATTAATCTAATTGAACAACTGATTCTATTATTTAGAGATAACATTATAGATAGTGATTAACTATTAGGATAATACGAAAAAATTATATCTATATTCATATTAGATATATGCAATTATTCTTTAGTTTTAGCTAAGTTTTAGATAGCATTTTCAACCGACTGCTCAGCCAAATTTTCTTTTAACCATCTTACAAAAGCTTTAACTTTTGGATTTCTTCCCTTGGAAGCAGAAACAACATAGTAACGTTGTTTGCATGTTAACGTCATATTTGGAAAGGGAGTAACTAACTCCTTTGATTCAACATATTTATTGATAATATGTTTTCTTCCCATGGCAATACCTGAATGATTAATCGCCGCGAGGATTGCTAAATCAGATCGATCAAATAACATTGTAGGTAAATCTTCAAAATCTAGATCAATATTAAAGTGCTTCACCCAAGATTGCCATTCGTCGAAGTTGGTATCATATCCCCAAGCTTGATTATCATGTATTATTAAGCAATTTTTTAGGTTTTCAATATTTTCAGTAAGTTGATGATATTCCGCATATTGAGGGCTACACACAGGTACAATCGTTTCATTCATTAAATGATAAACATCCAAGTCGTTATACTCTAAATCATCAAAATAAATGGCTAAATCAATACGATGACGATCAAAATTGATTATTTCATTACCTGTTAATATATTCAAGATAATATAAGGATGTTTCTTGTTAAATTCTGATATTCTTGGAACAAGCCAGCCTTGCGCAAAGGAAGGACGAGAATAAATGGTCAACTGCCCGATTAATTCCTGACTCTTTATTTCAAAGATTTCTCTATTTAATATCGACAAGGACTTTTTTAAAATATTAAATAAATTTTCACCATCAGGGGTCAACTCAATACGGCGGTGAAACCGGTTAAATAACTTAAAATTTAATTCTTCTTCAAGCTTATTAATTTGATGGCTAACGGCACTTGGAGTAATACATAACTCTTCCGCTGCGCGCATAAAGGAATTATATCGTGCAACTGCTTCAAAAGTGTGGAATTTAGCTAATTGATATCCTGATATCAATCGGTTAGTGGTAATAAAACGATCATCATCAAACATTGTACATCCTTCCTTACCTATTTTCTTAACATTTAACTAAAAATGTTAAATCAAATACAATTAATTAAATTAATGATTGTTACTTTCTTACAGCCTGACACTTATTCAACCGAATCTTATTCATGTGAACATGATTTATAATCATTTGTCAGTTATCTCTCCATAAAATCTAATACACGGTGATTTTTACTTTAATTAGAATAGGAAAACATTATGGATTCACAAATTTGGGTTTTAGGTGTTTTAATAACGAGTATTTTATTAATTGTAATAAGTATTATCAAATTTAAACTTCACCCGTTTTTAGCCTTATTATTATCCAGTTTTTACGTAGGTGCATTAATGGGAATGAAGCCATTGGCAATGATTTCCTCAATCGAAGATGGTATTGGTGGTACACTTGGCTTTTTAGCGGCAGTAATTGGTTTAGGTACTATTCTAGGAAAAATGATGGAAATATCAGGTGCAGCTGAACGCATCGGTATTACCTTACAAAAATGCCGCTTTTTATCACCAGATGTTATTATGGTATTAATTGGTATGATTTGTGGTATAACGTTATTTGTTGAGGTCGGCGTTGTACTTTTAATACCATTAGCATTTTCAATTGCTAAAAAAACCAAAACTTCATTATTAATGTTAGCGATTCCATTATGTACTGCATTAATGGCCGTTCATTGTATTGTCCCTCCTCATCCAGCTGCATTATATGTCACTAATGCTTTAGGTGCCGATATTGGTAGCGTTATTTTATATGGATTAATTATTGGAATAATCGCATCATTATCTGGAGGTCCTATTTTTTTAAGAATGATCAAAAATAAAATTCCATTTAAAGCTGTACCGGAACAATTTTCAGATCTAAAAGTAAGAACTGAAGAAGAACTGCCTTCATTAGGTGCAACATTATTTACAGTATTATTACCCATTTTTCTCATGCTGATAAAAACAACTGCTGAGTTGAACATGGATAAAAATACTTCAATTTATACTGTTTTAGAATTTATCGGCAATCCTATTACCGCTATGTTTATAGCAGCATTTGTTGCCTATTATATGCTAGGTCTAAGACGTGATATGAAAATGTCTGACCTACTCAATAAAACTGAAGATTGCTTTTCATCAATTGCCAATATTTTATTAATTATCGGTGCTGGCGGTGCATTTAATGGTATTTTAAAAGCGAGTGGCTTGAGCGATAGTTTAGCAAGTATTTTATCCCATTTAGATATGCATCCAATTTTATTGGCGTGGTTAGTAGCAATAATTTTGCATGCTGCAGTAGGTTCAGCGACAGTTGCAATGATGGGCGCCACAGCAATCGTATCACCGATGCTAGCTCTTTATCCTAATATCAGTCCTGAAATCATTACATTGGCTATAGGTTCGGGTGCTATTGGTTGTACAATAGTTACCGATTCATTATTTTGGCTTGTTAAGCAATATTGTGGAGCGACAATGAGTGAAATTTTAAAATACTATACCACTGCAACATTCATTGCTTCAGTAGTTGCATTAATGGGTACTTTTTTATTATCTAATTTTATTTAGATATCTTTCAAGGAGCGAATATGAATCAAATAGAGATAAAAACACTTATTGCCGATAAACCGTTAGTAGAAAATTTAATTAAACTTCAACCAAGCTGTTGGTTTAATCCTAATACCACTACTTTAGCAATCGGTCTTCCTTTCGTTGGGCTAGATCAAACGGATATAAAAAAAGCGAGTGAACGATTAAAACGTTTCGCACCATATTTATCATTAGCTTTCCCTGAAACAGCTATAACCAAGGGTTTTATTGAATCACAGTTAGTTGAAATTACTAATATGAAAAATGCCCTTGAAGCCAGATATAATGTTGATATCGCAGGTAAGCTTTATTTGAAAAAAGATAGTCATTTACCAATTTCTGGCTCAATTAAAGCTCGAGGTGGTATTTATGAAGTCTTAACTCACGCTGAAAAACTAGCCATTGAAAATGGACTATTATCAGAACAAGATGATTACAGCAAATTATATTCTGATAAATTTAAACAGTTTTTTAGTCAGTATAGTATTGCTGTAGGTTCAACAGGTAACCTTGGTTTATCAATTGGCATAATGAGTGCTAAACTCGGATTTAAAGTTAGCGTACATATGTCTGCTGATGCTCGAGAATGGAAAAAACAGAAATTACGTGATCATGGTGTTAATGTTGTTGAGTATGAGCAAGATTATGGTGTTGCGGTTGAACAAGGCCGTAAAGCGGCAGAGTCTGATCCAAAATGTTTCTTTATCGATGATGAAAATTCTACTACCCTATTTTTAGGATATTCAGTCGCCGGTGAACGCTTAAAGCAACAATTCAATGAACAAGGAATTAAAGTTGATAAAGATCATCCACTTTTTGTCTATTTACCATGTGGTGTAGGTGGTGGACCTGGCGGTGTTGCTTTTGGTTTAAAAATGGCATTCGGTGATAATGTACACTGTATTTTTGCTGAACCAACACATTCACCGTGTATGTTACTAGGAGTTTATACTGGTCTACACGACAAAATTTCGGTACAAGACATCGGAATTGATAATATTACCGCCGCAGATGGATTGGCTGTTGGTCGTGCTTCTGGATTTGTTGGACGAGCCATGGAACGTCTGTTAGATGGGTATTATACCTTGTCGGATCAGGAAATGTATGATTTGTTAGTACTACTGGATAAAACTGAAAACATTCAACTTGAACCGTCTGCCCTTGCCGGTATGCAAGGTCCGGTAGTTGTAACTAACAACTCGGAATATTTAGAACGTATGCAATTCACTCCTAAACAATTACAAAATGCAACTCATTTAGTATGGGCAACTGGCGGTGGAATGGTACCGAAAGAAGAGATGCAAAAATATTTACATTCAGGAAAAATTTAGTGACTGTTACTGACAAATATCTCAATGATATTTGTCAGTAAATTTAATTTTATACATTGTGACTAATTAAAGTGCGCCGACAATACGATGAGGCAAGTAAAGTTCTTCAAGATAAGCAATATCTTCTTTAGTTAATGAAAGCTTTAATGCGCCTACCGCATCATCCAAATACAGAGTTTTGGTTGCCCCAATGATCGGCGAAGCTACACCTTTGGCAAATTGCCATGCCAGAGCAACTTGCGTCATGGTTACTGCATATTTTTGCGCAATTTCATTAACCCTTTTCACTATATTCATGTCGATTTGTTGCGTACTATCGTATTTAGCAACTGCAGTTTTATCAGTCTTACTACGTAGAGTATTGGTCTGCCATTCTAATCGGGAAAGTCTACCTGCCGCTAAAGGGCTATAAGGAGTTAATGAAACATTGAATTGCTTACAGACAGGAATCAATTCTCTTTCATCTTCACGATATAATAAATTATAGTGATTCTGCATCGAAACAAACGGCGTCCAACCATTTTGTTTAGCGACTAATTGCATATTATAAAATTGATAACCATACATCGCAGAAGCACCTAATGCTCGTACTTTACCACTCTGAACTAAATGGTGTAACGCAGCCATGGTTTCCTCAATCGGTGTACTGTAATCGAAACGATGGATAATATATAAATCAACATAATCGGTACCTAATCGTCTCAGGGATCCTTCAATTTCTCGTTCAATTGCTGTTTTAGATAAATGCCCTTCATTAAAATAGACTTTAGTAGCCAGTATTACTTTGTCTCGAGCTATATTTCTTTTAATCGCTCTTCCTACATATTCTTCACTAGTACCACTAGAGTATGTATTTGCTGTATCAATAAAGTTAATTCCTAGATCTAAGGCATGTTTAATGATTGTTTCACTTTGTTCTGGATTAAGTGTCCAATCATGCATTTTACTGGCAGGATCGCCAAAACTCATACACCCTAAACAAAATCGTGAGACTTCAATATCAGAATTACCTAATTTTATATAATCCATACTCTCTCTCCTAACTAGCTAATAATAGATTGATTAACTTAATAAATTGTTAAAAATTCAATCTTAGTTATGAGTATTTTATCGTTAACTTTTATTGAGATAAACGTGTTGTTCATTTATAGTATCATGAATTAAATTCATTAATTGTCTATTTATATCCTATGTATAACTATAATGAACTAAGTTATTTTATTATTATAGCTAAAGCAAAAAGCTTTGTTGGTGCAGCCAAATCTTTAGGTGTTTCGTCATCTGCACTAAGTCATAGCATGCGAAACTTAGAAACACGTTTGAGTTTACGGCTATTTAATCGCACGACTAGAAGCCTTTCATTAACAGAGGCAGGAGAACAACTTTATAAACAAATATCCCCTTTATATCGACAAATCAATGAAGAAGTTGCCGCTCTTGGTGATTACCTTGATACTCCATCGGGTACCATTAGAATTAATGCATCGAATATTGCTATTGAAAATTTTATATACCCTAAATTAAGCCAATTTTCACTACGCTATCCACAAATTAAAATTGAAATTCAATGTGACAATAACTTAGTTGATATTGTTAAACAAGGTTTCGATATGGGCTGCCGAATCGGCAATGATTTGGCAAAAGAGATGATAGCAGTAAAAATATCAGACCCTTTGCGTATGACTTTAGTGGCTAGTCCGAATTATTTGCATCAGAGAACAAAACCAAAACAGATTAATGATTTAGATCAACATTTATTAATTGGCAAAAAAGTTTCAAACCAATATGGAATGGAATCGATATGGGAGTTTTCCGATAAAGGAAATATTATACAATATCACCCTGTTTCTCACTTCACAATCAATAATCATTTAAGAAAACAAGCGACTCTTGATGGTTTAGGTATTAGTTGGATTGGTTATCCAGATGTAAAAAATGAATTAGCATCAGGACAACTTATAGAATTATTACCTGAATATTCAATTATATATGAACCTTTTTATATTTATTACCCAAGTCGCAAGGGGCATTCAAATGTATTTAAACTAGTATTACAGGCACTAAAAAACTAATTTAATATCAACTACTAATTGTTAAACGAAGATGACACAAAATATTAATATTAAAATATGAAAACAATTTTACGTTTAATATTCGAAAAATAGTAGATTATGATAAATCTTAGATAAGGTTAAAAATAAAATTTTTCTAATGTTAAATAACGTATCGATCTTTATTGATATTGGATAATGTCAGTTTGAATAATTAGTTATTTAATAAAAAATAACTAATTATCTTACTGGCGCTATTTTATTGAACGGTTTCGATATGGTAGCGCTTTAATAACATATTACTGAATTTGTTGTGTGGATCTAATCGAGCTTTAAGTTTAAAAAATTGCTCAGCTTGTGGATATGCTCTTTGAAATTGTTCTGTTGTTGCATGTAGTTGATAAGGTAGATAGTAGCTGCCGTGATTTTCCAGAACTGCATCTATTAATTCTCTAGTCCAATTACCAACATGTTGTTTACTCCGTTCATCAGTATCTTGCTGATAATAGATCACGAAAGCAAATACTTCCGATTTTGCCCAAGCCAGTAATGAACCACTATCTTGATTGGCATGACGAATAGAAATATTAATAACATTAACTTTATTTTTTTTCAAAATAGTGACTAATTTTGGATAAAAGTGATCAAATTGTTCAACCGGTATAAAATATTCTTGCAAAACAAAGCTTTTATTTTTAGTCGCTATCGGTTGTAAATACGAGACATCATAACTAGCCTCATAATTACGCCACATTACTGGTTTTTTTATATAATAAAAATCATCAAATAATTTTCGTAAATTTTTACCAATAGACGATGAAGATACAATTTTGATTGGTTTTTCCAAATTTTGGTTCTTTTTATCATCAGATCTCAATCGTTCTAAAATCGTTAATGGTTCTTCAGTCTGTTTATAAGTGACCGATCTCACTCTTTTATAATCTGGTGGATAAATTACAGCGTTATGGAAGATTGATTTGCTATCAGAACGTATATTCTGTTTGAAATATTCATAATAGTTTGCTATTGGCATAGCTTTACTAAAACGTTTGACTTTAACATTATCTGCAAGTTGTAAAGTCACTTCGGTGATTATACCTAAGCCACCATAACCACCAATAGCACCATAGAATATATCTTGATTTTGCTCAGGACTAGCTATTACTACTTTGCCATCAGCTAACACAATTTTGAATTGTTTTACCGAAAGAATTATAGGTCCTTCACCTATATAACGGCCATGAACATTAACACTTAATGATCCACCAATACTAAAATTAGCATAACTTTGCATTATTTTTACAGATAAATCATAAGGGTCTATAAGCTCTTGAACTTGATGCCATGTGGCACCGGTCTCGATAGTTAGCAACTTTTGTTCAGGTTTAAAATCAATGACATGATTTAATTTGCGAGTATCAATTTGCACCGCCCCCTGGATTGCTGTTTGTCCTCCCATACTATATTTACCACCAGCGATACTAATTGGTCCGGTAGCCTTTTTAACTATATCAACAACTTGTTGAGTAGATTCTGGTTGCACAACTGCAGCAACTTGAACTGGTGTCATTCCAGTTACATCATTGACTTCTACTGCCATGACTGTCAATGGCAATAAAAAACCAAGTACAGATAATAATAAATTTATTTTTTTCATTTTATAGAAAAATAAGCACTATGAGATGAGATAAAATATGATAGCCTATTTGAGTTGAAAAGTATGTATCTTAGATTGGCTAATATTGTTCAATAAATTGTCATCCGCTAAGAATAATTAATTTAATAAATTTGAATATTATTAATATATAATTTACCCCCTTAAGTATTTTAAAAATATCTTAAGAGGGTAAAAATCAATTAATTATTTTGATGACTTATATTGACGTTTAACTTCTTCTGTAGCTTTACGAAGATCTTCTTGGAATTTAGGAAGAGTTTGTAAGCGAGAATATTCAACAGCACCAACAATTCGTCCTGCATCAACATCACTTTGCCAGTGAGCACCACAGATCATTCGGCTTTGACCAAATTCATAACCACGTTTTATAATGGCTTCTGCATGAGATGGTGCCATTTGAGCAAGTACTAATGCCACAGTCCATCCATAAGAAGTATGCCCAGAAGGATATGATCCATTCTTACGCAACCGATCTTCTTCATTAACTGGTTGACATGTGTGATTACCAAAGAATACAAATGGGCGTTCTCTCATATACGCTTCTTTTGCTGTTTTGGTAGCATTATCTGCTGAATCAACAAGAAGATCACCTAACATTTTATAAAGAGTCGGTGTTGTTTCTTGTGAAATAGTAATCCCCATTGGTTCAGAAAATATTTTTGCCATATTAGTTGTATGTAAATCTGCATCCATGGTTGCTTGCTTCCAGCGAGCTGTATCTTTAAATTTATAACCTTCTTGATATGCAGCTTTGTCCGCTTCAAATACTGCTGAATCATTTTTAGGAGGTCCTGGAAGATAATCATTACTACTTACTGCCTCAGCTGCTGTATGATAAGTAGGTCCAACTTCATGACCTAAAAAATCTTCTGTAGAACCTGGTTGAAAGGCCATTGTTGTTGAAGACATAAATAATGAGCATACTGCAATAGCGATTCCAGCTATTTTTAATGAATTTCTTTTATTATTCATATTATTTCCTTAATTGTAATTTTAATATTCCTAAATAGTTATTTTTTATTTTTCTGTCTTAAAACAGTGCGTTACTTATTTAATATTATTCCCAATTTTCCTCCTTGAATTTCATTTATCAGTTAGGTGAATCGATTCACCACATTTAGAAAAAAACTCCCTTTTTTTTAAATAATACATATTAAAATTAGTGCCAACAAATTTAATATTAATTAATTGTGATAAATATCACATATTATTTTCATGATATAAAATTTAAGCACTTTAATTTATGCAATTAACTCAATATATGTAATCAAGTAAATATTGTTCCAAATACGTGTTTCCAATTTATATTTAAAATACTCATATCTATTTATACTTCGAGCTAGTTATCTGACAATTTTCACAAAGTCTTATAATTGAATATTGAATCATTCTAATTTGTAAAAAATATTGAGGAGTCTATACCGTCTTATTGATATTAGAATATGAATGAAGTGGTTATATTCTGTGGGAATTATGTGTAAAAAAGCTAACTTTTCTCCTATAGAATTCATCAAAACAACAAATTTATCGGATGTTTCGAATGTACTGAAAGGTACAATAAATTCTTTCCATTCTAAGGTAATTAATAAATTCCCTTTTCTTTGCTACGTGTTTTTATCTTATTAATACAGCCAATGTTATCAAACAAAGAGTCCCATTTTTATTAAACTCAAAATGTAATGAATAATGTGTCATATGATATAATATCCAACGATTCACATATCCCAAAAAAGGACTTTGTTCATTTCCACCTACTTTTAATGGTTTCCCTAATAACTCAATGACCATTTTTTCAGTATATTGAAAATCGATCCCATTCAATAATTTTCCATAATATATAGAATAATTATCCTTTTCCTTACAAAAGAATTGAATATGATGAAGATATTTTTTTCGAAAACCGATAAGCATACCTGTTTGAAAGAACTCATAATATTTAGTTCGATCAGGATCATCATATTCAATAAAATCTTCTGATATTTCAGGATTTTCACCAATTTCATCTTTTAGCGTATAAAACTCTAAAGAATTTTCAGATTTACCTAATACATCAACTAATTGCTGCCATTTAATCATGATCACTAGATCCCGTTTTCTTTGTTGCGTGCTTTTATTTTATTTCTGGCATCTTCTACTAATTTTAAATCATACCCTTTTTCTATCATATTTTTCGTAATGCGTCAGTATCTCTTTTAACCGCTTCATAAAGATTTTCTGCATCTTTCATGATTTGTTCTGCAGTGTTTTACCTCCATATGCTGATCTCGCTTGATGAACATCTCTAGCAACTTCAACAGCTGTTAACGCTGCATCTAGTTTTTTCATTTCAGTTGGAGTTAAAGGTCGTCGAAGCTTGGCTTCTTCAGCTTTTTTTATGCCGCTTTTGCTTCTTTTAAGTGCTTACCAGCTACATCACCTACACTAGGTATTAATCCAACTAATGCAATGGCATAATCAATAATATCTTCAGCTTCAGCAATTAGAGATAAGATAAAAGTAACTAAGTTGTGGTTTTAGGAATTTTGCCAGTCCACCAAATTGGTTTCTCATCCGGTTGTAAATTATCGAAAACAGATAAAGGGATCATACTATAGCTTACACAATAAGGGATGGTAGAAATTGTTACCATTACAGGTTCATATTCATAATTAGAATTGGATTTGAACCATTCATAATTTACTATGGCAGATTCAATACACTCATAAAATGCTTCAAAATATCTAACAAAAATTTCGAATAAAGTTGATTTGCTTCTGTCTAAATTACTTTTAACTTGACCTGATAATATTTTACTCCAATCAAATGCTTCTCTATCCAACTGTTTAAACTCTTTTTCTACCAATTTCATTAATGCTACGGCGGTATCTAACTCTTCTAATTTTAAATAGCGACGATATAAGCGGTCAGTAATTAGTGACCAATTTTGGTCGGGATATTTAGGTGGAACATAATATAAAATACAGTCAAAAAATAGCCGCATATCACTGTCTGTACCTAATTCAACTATAGTGGAGCCACCTGTAAAACCGATTTTTATTGACATAATTTTTTTACCTTATCATTTAAAAAAATTCAATATTCTATTAAATATATTGTACTTATGCTGAACCGTTCCAATTTAGTTTATCTTTATGTTCGTTAGGTACGAGTTTACATAACTATTTTCTTTTCGATACATCCCTAGTATCAACAAGAAAAGTATTTGTTGTTGCCGATACATTACAAGATAATAATTGATTTGTATAAGAAGTTTCACCTGTTTTGTTATAAATTTCTATTTATTACTCTTGCTTCATTGTTATGGTCATAAACGGTAAGTTTCCTACTGGTCGGTGAAAAAACTGTCATTACTAGTAACAGTTCTAATTGATGATTATATTTTTTAGGTAATGGTTATTTTGATTTAGTTTATTGAGGTTTATTTGTAAAAATAATTGAGGAGTCTATACCGTCTTATTGATATTAGAATATAAATGAAGTGGTAATAATTTGGGTGAATTATGCGTAAAAGAGTTAACTATGACAAAGGATGTTACTCTTCACTGATTATCTTTAAAACCCTCTAGTTGGCTAAATTCTGATCCAATACAGACCATTCACCATTACCACTTAAAAAGACGAGTTAATTGTTCAATTTGTGAACTAGATCACTGAGTGGATAAATAGTTAGTTCAGTTCTGCGACTAGTCTCGCAGAACTTGATGACAGATGCATAAACTAAAGATCATCTGTACATACGACATCAATTGCACCACAAGCTCTAAATAACCATTTCAATGCACCTGATGAAAAAGGATCATCTAAAGCTGTAACCTCGATTAAAAAATGTGTATTTTCAATTTCACCATCAAATTTATGAGCATTCCACCAAAACCATTCTCTGGTCTCTGGTTCAAGCCATACAAGCCAGTTTCCTAAACTCCATTTTTTATTTTTCTCTAGACTTACTTGTTTTTCCCAAGGTAGACTTCTTCTATAATTAATTTCTTTTTCACTTTCACTTTTTGAAAGTTCTGGAGCACAATTATTAACAAACTTATTAGGTAATATTTTTGACCATTCTTCAAAAGAAGGCCAAACTAACTCTGAATTATAGTTTACTATCACTAACACTCGTTTAGCTAAGTTTAACACTTCATCAGCATTATTATTACAACGAATAATAAACCTAGCTAAACCAACCCCTGTAGCTTTAACAGTATGATCTGGAGGATTTTCAAACCTTTCCCTTTCTAATAATAACTGTTTACTAAATTCACTATTTATTACCATCTTTACCACTTCCTTGAATAATAGAATTTTTTATTTCATAAAATTGATAGAGTTTTATCATTTAGTTTGGTTAGAATGTTTACATCAGGTCCATTCTTATACTTCATCATTGTTAACCAATTTTGCTTAAGCAGAGTCTGCGTTAGAGCGCCCATAATAGGATCAAAGACAATTACCAATTTTCTTTCGCATCTAAAATTGTTTCTTTAAAAAAAATACCGAAATCTTTTGCGAGTTATGTACTCATAATATACCTATTTTTTAAATTCATTCGCTCTATTTTTCTAGTATTTAGGATGCCATTTATTAAACTGATATAGATCTATCCCTGTTGGAATAAAACTATCATTAACATGGATTAAAATAGAAACTGCGATCTCATTATATACCTTCTTAAATTCATATTAAGTCATTTTATAACTAGTGCCTTTTCAAGGATAATGAATTAAAACATTACTAACTTTATCTGTTCCTTTAACAACTCTCCTAGTGACCAACCTTATTACCTTGATTCCATATCATTGCACTTCATAATCCTGTTTGATTTACTATTTCGAAAGTACCCTTACCCTAATAGCCACTTTTCCAATCAATCCCCCCTTTTTACTGAGATCATTGGCTAACCGGTTAGCATCTTTAATTATAATGATCTTTATCTGCTAACTATTGATAGATTTATTAAATGAATATTGATATGAGAAATTAAATATGATTGATGAATTTAAGGTTGGTTAAAAATTTTCAAAAGAAAAATCACTAACCATTTTACCGTCATTCAAAATTTTTTTGATATTTGACTTACAAAAGAATGAGAATTAACTAATTGATTTTGTTGGTGCCAGTGGTCGGACTCGAACCGACACGCTTTTAAGGGCGGCGGATTTTGAATCCTGTAATCGTCTTTTAAAAAACAATAACTTAATTAAAAATCAATTAGTTAAAAATGTAATAAGCAACAATAAACACTAATATAAATCAACTCAACCGCCATTTAACCGCCATTTATTTTATATTAGATAACGGATTTAATGTGGTTGCTTCTTCTAGATGATCGGGGGCTAAGTGAGCGTAACGCATTGTGACTTTAATATCAGTATGCTCAAGTATTTTTTGTAGTACCAAGATATTGCCCCCGTTCATCATAAAATGACTAGCAAAAGTGTGGCGCAGTACATGCGTTAATTGACCGTCGGCAATTCAATGCCGCACTTCTCAATCATTTTACGAAAGTATTTATCGCTAATAGTACATTTAAATAGCTTGCCCTTGGTTTTGGGTAATTCGTTTAATAGCTCTTGTGTTATCGGTACTGAACGATTATGCCGCCCTTTTGTTTTGATAAATGTAATACGGCCGTCTTTTATTTGTGACGCAGTCAGATCGCATATTTCAGACCAACGCGCCCCAGTTGATAGCCCAATTTTAACTTTTAACAGCAATTCTTTATCGGTGCTTAATGCAGATTCGGCAAGTACAGCATCGATTTGATCGGCTGTGAAGTATGACATTTCTTGCTCGGTTGTTTTAAATTGTTTAATGTTGTCTAAAGGGTTTGGCTTGCTCCATTCGCCTAGTCTTTTTAATTCATTGAATACGGAACGGAAATAAACTAACTCCAAATTTAAGGTACGTTTTGATATAACCTGCTTGGATTTAACCCGAAAAATTTCACCATTTAGACGCTTTTGCCGATAGCTAGTAAAATCCTTAGCTGTAAAATTATCAGCCAAAGGATCGCCCAAGCTTTCACAGATAAAATCCAGTATTCGCTTTTCTCGTTCGCCATCCGCTAACGTTTTACCGTGTGATAGGTACCACGTATTAACTAAATCTGATAACCTACGGCGGTCTTGTTTTTCAGAGATCCACGGCTTGGTGGCCGCTTGTTCATCGATATAATTCTCGTATGCCAGCGCTTCGCCTTTGGTTGCAAAAGTTTTGCGAATACGGCGGCCGCCTTCTAGATATTTTTCAAATAGCCATTTGCCATTAGATTGCTTACGTACCGTCATGCGTTTTATTCTTCTTTAGATCTATCTATGGTAGATTTGTAAAAATCTAACTTATCTGTACTATCTAAAGTTTTTAATTGTTTTGAATAATCGTATAATCGATCTTCCAGTTTTATTAAACGTCTTCTAAGGTTGATTTCTTCTTCTCTAGATCGAGATTCTGATAACAGCATTTCCACAAAATTAATTTCATCTTTTAAAGAATTTATTTGTTTCATTAAATTATATTTAAGAGATCTGAATGAGCGCGGTCTAAAATTTAATGAATCAGGGTTAACTGATGTTTTTTCAAAACGATTATTATTAATTTCAAAGATATCTTGGTCTGTAAAGAATATTCTTGAATTATTAGCGGTATTTTTAATGTCCCTAACTGAACCATCATCTAATTTCAAGTTGAAGTGTTTATTACTTTGTTTAACAAAACTTTCTGCATCAGCAATAAGAAAGTGACTAATATGTTTAGCTTCAGTGAGTAATTCATCGAATAATTCATATCTTGCCATTGATATTGTTTTTTCCCCACTGTAATGTTTCTGAACCCAGTCATCCTTATTATCATCTGTTACAAACACTATATTTTGTATTTTAAGCGGATTGTTTCCATTATTTACATACCGTTTTATTTCTTCCCAAATAATAAGATCACCATATTTGTAAGGAATCGCACATCCATTATGATAGTAAACATTATCTTCATCTTGATCTTTACTTACATCTTTATAACCAGGCGGTCGCTTATGGCTATAGCGTTCTTTACCTATTTCTTTAATATTTTCTATAAATTTTTCATCGTAAGCGGTACCAATATTTTTAAGTATATTCTTCAATGAATCATATACTTTATCATGATTGTTAATACCAACACCGTTATCTGTTACCTGCTTTATTCTTTCAATATAGCTTTCTTTATTCTCAGAAAAAGTATTATTAATATCTTTCTTAATTTTATCCCACTCATCTTTTAAGTCTGGGTATTTACGACTAAAATCTTTAAATATTTGTGGAATACTTTTTTCATCTTTTTTTTCCAACAGGTCGTTGGGAAATTCTAAACGAATATCCTTACACCATTTAATTATTTCGTTAATGGTGTTCTCTTTATCATTAATGACTTTTAATCTATTTCTATGATATTCAAGCATTACATGATATGGAATCCAAATTCTATCTTTCAATTTTTCAAGTATTCTAAAAAAGTCTTCTTGAGTGTTCTTTCGATAACTATATAAATTCAATAAAATGTTTGTATCAAGAATAAATAATGTTGCACTGTTTCGCCATACAGCATCAATTTGCCTTTCAGTTATTGGTGTATAAGCTTTAAAATTTTTATTCATTGTTTTTCCTAATTTTCAAATAAATTGTGCCTTAACCAACTTAAAAATACTACCTTTCAATAGCTGATACTCATCATCAGTTATAGTACCACTGCCTTTTAGTTCTGCAATACATTCTAATTTTTCCAAATCATTGTTTGAAAGATCAATTAAAAGCTTAGCTCTTTGTGGTGAACGTTTATGAATTCTCAGCCCACCATCTAATTATTTTTAAAACAGCTATTTGTTATTATTTTTATAGTGTTGTCATTTTAACGGATTTTTAATTTCGCAGTTTTTAGCCTCTTCTAAGAATAATTTTAATGCATTTTCTAAACTTGAGTAGGTTCTTGTATCCATTCTTTCACTACCAACACCATATGGCCTGTGCTTTGATGATGATTGATAGATTAAGACGGTTGGCTTTGCTTTTGGTTTCCCGTTTTTAAAAGAATCGTGGAGTGAAAGATAAGTGATTTTGTTAAAATAATCGTCAACGCTATCACCAAAGAAAACTTGCCATCCAAAACCTTCTAATGTGTCTTTATAAGTAGTATAAATTTGATCAATAGTTAAATATGGAATAATTTCTATTTTTTGTTCTTGTTGAAGTTCAAAGAAATCAAACTTTATTACTTCATTATTTTGGTCAAGAATTTCTATTTTTTTTAAGCTAAATGATTTCACACGATTGTATTTTGTGTCTACAGCTTTAAGTATTTCTCCTTCCATGTATCTAGGAATAATTACTCTTTCTTCTCCCGGTTTTGATCCACCGTGATAAATGATTCTTAGTTCTTTACCTTCTCCAATCGTTTGTAGCAAAAACTCCAAGATTGTCATACTCATCACCTACTTTTTAAACAATTGTTTACATTATTATCCTTATTTTAATTAAAATAATAGTGTTAGAATAATTAGATTTCATCTGAAGAAAATAAATCATGTATTGTTTTTCTTCGGTCTATAATAATTTTGTGATATCGTTTTTGATTTATTGGTTGACTACTAACTATAGATAATAACTCCCATTCATTAGTTTTAAAATATTCATTTATTTTTTGAATATCATGAGAATTATCACTAAAATTTAAAGCTCAATTATATCTTTGTGGATATTAGCTATTTCGTTAATTTGTAATTTATCAATATTTATCATTTTATTATCACTTTATAATTAATATTATAGGATAACTGAACAAGATTGGAATTCCGCCTACAAAGAAAACGGGCTCTTTTGAGGCCTTGCTCAGCCCACCATAGAATAGACGTGACTAAGCTTTACGCATAAAAATACCGCTAAAGCTGTTTATACGCCGTTGAACTAACAAGAGATCAGTCTTGACATTAGATTTAGCTAACGTGAATTCAATTTAATGAAAGAGTATTTTTATGTCAAGGGTTATCTAATATCAATAAGCCGGCGAAGTATAAACCATACTTAAAAAATATTCACCGCTACTTGGCAATTATGGAATATTTCATTATTAAGAAATTTATCAGTAAGCTTTTGATTTTGTTGGTGCCAGTGGTCGGACTCGAACCGACACGCTTTTAAGGGCGGCGGATTTTGAATCCGCTGCGTCTACCAATTTCGCCACACTGGCATTAGAAGTGTAAAAAAGTAAACGTTGGCAATTATACTAAGCTTTGCAATATCTGCAACAGATATTATTCTAAATGCAGTTGGTTGCCTAAAAATTCTACTACCATCTGCGTTTCCAGGCTGGTAATTTTTTTAAAATTGTATAAGCGGTCTCTTTGGCAACAGAATAATCAATATTATGATTATTGGCATACTTAAGTGTTACCTCGTGCCATTTTTCGTCAAATGATTTCATTGTTCCATCATTATGAGCACAATGTTTACAGTAGTTTTTTGACATATCATGCAGAGGATAATCAGCAATAGCCGTCATGGGCATACCACATGCAATACACATTTTCATATTTTCTATCCCCATTAATTAGCTAAGGTAATTAATACAAAACCAGAATAATATGCTTAAAAATGCTACTCCGAGTTGAGCTGAATTACAAGTTATGAAAAAAATAGATGTTTAAATATCAAAATTTAAAATCGATTTGTGAAGAGGTACTTTGGTTATTTTGTTGTCGTTGCTGTTGTAAAAATTGATAATAACGTCTTATGGCCCGTTGTTTACATAACCGCAAAACTTCTTGTTTTTGATGATTAGAATAATTTAGCCAATTAAATCTTTCGTCTCGAGAACGATAGCATTTTATACAATACCCTTGCCTATCCATTTGACATACTCTTTGGCAAGGATTTGGTATGTCAAAAAATTCAATTTGGTCCAATAACTACATCATCCTTTGTAGATTCAATCAAATATTAATTATCTTCTAAGCCTAATCCTTTACTTAAGACTTTAAAACAATCATCACAATCATGCGTTGCTGCATCAAGCAGTGTTTGAGTTGGTGCGTGGATTAATTTATTGGTTAATTTATGCGAAAATTCAAAAATAACATCGTCAATATTGGCGCCTTGTTTGATCGCATTTAATGCTTTTAATTCTAATTGACGTTTGATAGTTTGAGCGTTATTACGGTACTGTTTAACATACTCTACCGCATGGCGTGTTTTTAACCAATCAATATATTGCTCTGCTTGTTCTTGAATTATGTACTTGGCTTCATTGGCGGCGATTACACGTTGCTCAAGATTATTTTGTACCGTTTGTTGTAGATCATCGACAGTAAATAGATGCACATCTTCCAATTGGCTAATTTCTGACTCAACATCTCGAGGTACAGCTAAATCAATAAATAACATCTTTTTATTATTTCGCTCATGCATAGTGCGCTCTACCATCCCCTTACCAATGATGGGTAATGGGCTAGCAGTTGAGCTAATAACAATATCAACATCTTTCAGCCGATTAGCTATATCCGGTAATGAAATGATTTCAGCCTCAATAGATGAAGCTAATTTTAATGCTTTGTCTCGAGTTCGATTGGCAACAATGACATGTTTAAAACCATGAGGTTTGAGATAACGTGAAATTAGTTCAATTGTTTCACCAGCTCCAACTAACATCACACTTAATGCAGACGTATCAGTAAAAACATCACGCGCCACTAGGCAGGCAGCATAAGCAACCGATGCAGTATTGGCGCCAATATTCGTTTCAGTACGAACAATTTTAGCTACATGAAAAATGGATTGAAAAAGTTTTTCCAATTCCGTTGATAAACAATTGTTTTGTTGTGAAAAACTATATGCTTGTTTAACTTGACCTAAAATTTGCGGTTCACCAATAATTAATGAATCAATGCCACAAGCTACCGACATAAGATGTTCAACTGCTTGCCGACCATCATAACAGTAAAGAGATGATTTAAATAAAGCCAAATCAATACTATGATATTGTGCTAACCAATTTTCAACCGATTGCCTTACCCGCAGAAAATCACTTTCATGATCATAACTTAAGTAAATTTCGGTTCGATTACAGGTTGATAGGATGGCACAACCAGCAATTAAAGGGTGCTGATATAAACTATATAATGCTTTATCAATAACCTCAGTAGAAAAAGCCAGTTTTTCTCTTAAAGAAACCGGAGCTGTTTTGTGATTGACACCTAATACAGTAATAGACATTGCATTGATTCTTTTATAATAGTTTGTAAAGTTTTTATTAAGAACTCATTATACCTAAAAAAAATAATAAAGGTTAATTTCAGTTACCTTTTCTTATTCAACCAATTATCAGCTATAATACGCCTTACTTTTGACCATACACAACTAAAGAGTTAATTTATGTCTAAAATTAAATATTTGTTCGTATTCATTCTGCCGTTTATACTTAGTGCGTGCCAAACAACTAAATATCAAACAAATGTATCTGTAGAACAGCAATGGCAAAACCATAAACAAGTTCTTGCACAAATTAATTCATTTCAAGTTAATGGTAGTATTGCTCATATAGGAACGAAAACTAAAAGTTATGGTCGTTTTCTTATTACACAGCAATCTGAAAATTATTATGACGTAAAATTAACTACGCCAGTTGGCACAAATATTTTAACCTTAAAAGCCGAACCTAATTACGCCGAATTAATTGATAACAATGGCGCTCGCTACCAGGATATTAATGTGGAGCTATTAATGAAGAAAATATCCAATGTTAATATCCCACTTAATTCTTTACATAATTGGTTGAAAGGTTTTTCTGATGATAGCCAAGCTGATAAAATTGATAGCTCAGGCAGATTATCTTCCACCTCATTTATGCAAAATAATAATAAATGGTCACTAAAGATTAGCAGCTACTCTACTTATACCTATAAAAATCAAAAAATTGATTTACCTGCTATTATTGAACTTTCTCATGATGATGAGCTAATTCGTTTGAAAATTAGCAATTGGATATTACGATAACGGATAATAATGATGAATCAATGGCTATCACCAGCTAAATTAAATCTATTTCTATATATAATTGGACGACGTCCAGACAATTATCATGATTTACAAACTTTGTTTCAATTTATTGATATTTGCGACAAATTGACCATTACGAATCGTGATGATGGGCAAATTAATCTTTTAACCCAATTTGATAATATTCCAGCTGATAAAAATCTAGTTATTATTGCCGCTAAACGTTTAAAATCTTATGTGAATAATAATCAGCTTGGTGCAGATATTGCCATAGATAAAATGATTCCCATGGGTGGAGGACTCGGTGGCGCTTCGTCAAATGCAGCGACAGTGCTGGTTGCGTTAAATCAATTATGGGATTTACATCTGTCGCAAACTACTTTGATGGAAATAGGTAGCACAATTGGTGCCGATGTACCTATTTTTATTTATGGGCATTCTGCTTTTGCAGAAGGTATTGGTGATCAGTTGCAACAAGTTGATATTCCCCAATATTGGTATTTAGTCAGCTCCCCTAATATAGAAATTCCAACGGTTACAGTGTTTAATGATCCAAATTTGCCACGAAATACACCTAAGCGCAGCATTGAACAACTGATGTCAATTTCTATTGATGATTTTAGTAATGATTGTGAAGCGGTAGTACGTCAGCGTTTCCCAGAAATTGATAACCTTATACAGCATTTATCGCGATATGCTCCAACCAGATTAACTGGCACCGGTGCTTGTGTTTTTACACGTTGTGAGTCAAAGCAACATGCGTTGTCAATACAGAACGAACTTAAATCCTGCTCCGTAAAAAGCTTTATTGCTAAATCATTAAACTCATCACCACTGTACACTAATTAAATAATTTTCTTAAAGCAATAATCATTGACCATATAAGTGATTTAAATTTATATGGTCTGTGATTAGCTATAAAAACATAAACTCATTTTACTGCATCATTAGGTATTACAAAAAGTCGATGATCATAATATTCCACACAATAAAGACCTTCAAAACACTTATAACCTTGTTCTGCTAAGTTTGATTTTAACCATTTTTCATCTTTACCAGAACTAAGGAATGACTATTTAATAATAAAAACCGTTAGTGATAACAAGTGATGTATCAATATTAGATTGATAATAATCATTTTAGCAATTTATTTTTATTAAACAGCTAAAAAATTTGCTAAGAAAGTGAATAAAATAGTTGTCAATTTTTCGGTTGCACAACGTATAGCATTTTTAATAAGCTTAGGTCATAAATTTTCGAAATTACTAGACAAGACAGAATTAAATGCTAATAACTAACCCTAATCAAAAAGAGACTTATTACCAAGCTTTACTTAAAAGAGATCATAGCTATATTGGGATCTTTTATGTCGGAGTCAAAACCACTTCGGTATTTTGTATTGCAACTTGCCGAGCAAGAAAACCAAAATTTGCCAATGTCGAATTTTTTGATTCATTCAAATCAGCGCTTAATGCCGGTTATCGACCTTGCAAAATATGCAAACCAACCGAAAACGCTAATCAAGCACCGGATGAAATAATTAAAGCCCTAGCATTGATTAATAATAATCCCAAACAAAAGATTACTGATTATCAGCTAAGACAAAACAAACTAAGTCCTGAAACTATTCGCCGTTGGTTTAAAAAACATTACGGAATTACTTTCCATGCTTATCAACGAATGTATCGAATCAACAATGCTTTTCAAGAATTAAAATCAGGAAAAAATGTTATTAACACTGCGTTTGATACTGGTTACAATTCTTTAAGCGGATTTGGGTATACCTATAAAAAAATCATGAAAAAATCACCTTCATCAGACGATAAGCAAGACGTGATCTTAATCGACAGATTAACAACCCCTTTAGGTCCAATGTTTATCTGTGCAACAAACCAAGGAATTTGTCTATTAGAGTTTGTAGATCGAAGAATGCTCGAAACCGAATTTGAACAACTACAGCGCCTTCTTAAGATGAAAATTATTTTTGGCGAAAATAAACATATCAAACAAGCTAAGGTTGAAATTGCCGAATATTTTGCAGGAACAAGAACAAGCTTTACCATTGCCTTACATACACCAGGTACCCTATTTCAACAAACCGTTTGGGATTGCTTAAAACACATTCCCTATGGAGAATTAACTACTTATAAACAGCAAGCACAAAGAATTAATAATCCACAAGCAATTCGAGCTGTCGCCAATGCCAATGGTTATAATAGAGTGGCGATTATTGTCCCTTGTCATCGAGTAATAGGATCGAATGGAGAGCTAATTGGTTACGGCGGTGGGTTGGAACGAAAAAAATGGTTAATTGAACATGAAAATAAAAATCGTAAAAACTGATAATTATTCAAAAAATAATTATGAGTCAATCAATATGCTCAGTTAGATGATATTGTAAAAACTATAGAAGAAAATTGCTTTATACAACGTCATCTCTTTTTCAGAAATTACTTAAAATCCTGAAAAACTCCGTTCAATAGAGTGTATGGCAAATTTAATGTCTATAACCAATTCCATGTACGGTTTTTATTAAAGTTGGTATGCTTGGGTTAATTTCTATTTGTTTTCTTAATTTTGAAATATGTTGATCAAGAGTTCGACTATTAGGTAAATAATTATATCCCCACACGTAATCAAAAAGCATATCTCGAGTAACAACTTGATTTTTATTTTGGTATAAACATTCTAAAATTTTAACTTCTCGTAAAGTTAATTCAATAATCTGATCATTTCTTTTGGCGTACAATTCAGTAGGATAAACATTTAAATCACCAAATTGAAAATAATCCTCTTGGGAAGTATTAGAGTTTTTTAATTTTAAATAACGTTTAGCAATAGCCTTAATTCTCGCTCTAAGTTCATGAATACCAAAAGGCTTATTCATATAATCATCAGCACCAAGTTCTAAACCAACTACCCGATCAATCTCTTCATCTTTAGCGGATAAGAATAAAATTGGTACATCTTCATTTAATTTACGGATTGTACGGCAGACTGAATAGCCATCAAGTTCGGGCATCATAATGTCTAAAATAATAAAATCGGGTTGATGTTGTTTAAATAGTTGAAGTGCAACTTTACCATTAGCCGCTTTGATAATCGTATAGCCCTCTTTTTCTAACAGATCTGCCATACCATTAAGAATATGCTTGTCATCTTCTGCAATTAAGATTTTCATTTTACTACTCCATTAATATAAGTGAAAATACCATCCCTGGATTTTGATTGATAACTTTAATTTCACCTTGGATCTGATTAGCCAACTGCTTGGCAATCGTCAAACCTATTCCTGTACCCGAAACTCCTTCGGTTATCGATGAATTGACTCGATAAAATGGCTCAAAAATCTGTTTCAACAGATGATTAGCAATACCGTCACCATAATCACGAACCGTAATTTTCACCTGTTTTTCTTTTCTGGTTAAAGATAAATCAATCTGTTTACCATTAAAAGCATATTTCTCGGCATTACTCAAAAAATTATTGAGAATTTGCATTACACAATCTTCATCAGTATTGACAATACAATCATCTTCAAGAGTAATGATGTTCAGTTGTAATGATTTAGCATCTAAAATAGGTTTAAAGGTTAGATATATCTGTCTAATTAGTATGGTTAAATTTACTGGTTTTATATTTAGACGACTTGGCTTATTAAAAGTTAAAACATTTTGCACCAATCGAGTTAGTCGTTTACTTTCAGCACTGATTATATGTAGATAATCAGGAATTGGCGCTGGTTCATCTTCTAAATACTCGGATAACATCTCAGAATATAGCGTGATATTGGTCAAAGGAGTTTTAAATTCATGTGAAACTTGTCCAACAAAACTCACCTGCTGTTTTGCTAAACGCAAAGTTCGACTATATTCTCGATAGGCATAGCAAATAAGTCCAAGCAGAACGATAAGGAATAAACCAATAACACCTGCACCTAGCAGATATAAATTAACTAAGTTTGGCGAGGGATAATAATAAGTTAAATGCCAATTTTGTAAGGGATAATCAAGGACAATCGAAATTTCATTATCAAAAATTTCCCCATTGCTATAAATCTGTTTATCACCGTCGGATAATCTAAAATTATCCTCAAAAGCTTGTTTATCTAATAAACTGATAACATCAAATGAAAATTTGATATTGGAAAGTTCAAAACCAATAATATTATCCGACTTAATTGACCAATAAATTAAGTGGTTATACATTTGATACCAACCAGAACTTGGTTCAAATTGTTCAGAATGATCTTGTTGCTTAAACAAAACCGAATTGTCCATTGCAATTGATTCAACCAACTTATGCCACTGAGAATCATCAAAATCACTTAAAAATAAAATCTTATTTTTATTGATTATAAAAATATTTTTAATATCAGTTTCCGTTCCTAATAAATCTTCAGCTTTAGCATTGTTGTTATCAATTTGTGATGCCAAATTACTTAGATAAGATAAGCGCTGATTTAACAACGATTCAATCGATAATTTGATATTATTTATACGGCTTTTCACGAGTAAGGTTTGATTATTTTCACGCAACAAAACTTCATGCTCGACACTTCGCCAACCTAAATAGCTGATGAATGCCATTAATACCAATAAAGATAAAATCGTTGTTAATTTTTTCATAACTATTTTTTAATTACATTACTTTTGGATTGAAATTGTTGCTCAGTCATTATTTTACGGGAAACATTGCTATCCTGATTTTTAACTGCATCAACCATAATATTATTTTTCTCAATTTGACTATTTATTCTTGCTTTTGATGAAGGTGATATCATCATGTTTGAAAATGATGCTAGTCTACTACTATTTTGCATAAGCATTTCTTCTGCTTCCGCATGCATTCCTTTATCGTAAAGCGACAAAGCTTCTTCATTCGCAATTGTCACTTTTTGAATTTCTGACTCAGCTAAAACATCTTGAATTATAGAATCTTGAACTAATTTTTTATTGTCAGTATAAGCAATGCTAACCAATTGAGTTTCATGTTCCGCTTTATTGACCAATAAATTATCATATTTTAAATCAATTTCAGCTAATGTCTTACTTTGACCTACTTTTCCTTCCTCCGGAAGCACCTCTAGCAATACATATTTTTCTTGATTTGAAAACAGTTGATTCATTTTAACCGTGACTTGATTCCCTTTAATCACCCCATCGCGACCAAGTAGACGCACCGGTTTAACACCCTCTTTCAATTGAATAGTAATGACAACGTCTTGAGCAACTGTGGACATTACATCAGTAAACTCGTGAACAAACACATTTTCAAGCTCTGATGAGTTATTGACAAATACATGATTACCATCACTATAACTGGCGATCGATGACATTAATAATTCATTATAACCTGAGCCAATCCCCATGGTGGTGATCGCAATATTCTTTTTCGCTGCAATAATTGCCAACTCAGATAGCTCATTGACAGAACTTGGTCCAACATTAGCTTGACCATCAGAGAGCAAAATAATACGATTAACTTTATCTTTGGTAAGCTGATTTTCAACTTGCTTAATTCCTTTACTCAAACCGGCAAATAAGGCCGTTCCACCACCAGCAATAACTTTCTTATTAATAAGTTGAATGATTTTTTGTTTATCTTTTACTTTGCTTGCTGGAACAATCACTTCTGCTTCGTTATCATAGGCAACAATAGATAATGTATCCTCTTCATTCAACAAATTGACCGCAAAAATAGCTGCTTCTCTCGCTTTTTCAATGCAATCGCCACCCATTGAACCTGATCTATCAATAACAATAGCTAAATTGAGCGGTACCCGTTTGTTGGTATCAACTTTTTGACCAGTTAACGAGATTTTTAAGTAATTTGCTTCTGGATTACCTTCTAGAATAATTGGTGAAGACAATTCTGAACGAACTTGAATTTGTTTAATTGGTTGCGCATGGCTAAATAAGCTACACACTGAAAAGCTTAGCATGGCAAATATTTTAATAAATTTCATAGTGTTTTCCTTCTTGTATAAAGTTTATTCAATTATTCACTAATTGCAAACTAAACTGTCTAATTAATGTATTTAATTGTAAAAATTTGTAAAAACACAAAATTAAAATAAGATAAATAATTACTAAAAAATATCCCTATTCGTACTTAAACTAATCAATCTCTAGATTTTACGGTGCATTAACCGTTTGTTTATTGCCAGCCAAAAGCGCATCGGTATATAATAAAAAATTATTCGTTCTTAAAGAGAATAGTTAGAGAACATTTAATATGACTCAATCAAAACTTGAACTTATCAGAAATAGTATTATTACTATCCCAAATTATCCTAAACAAGGGATATTATTTCGGGATATTACCAGTTTACTTGAAGACCCAATCGCCTTCAGAACATCAGTCGATCTTTTAATTGAGCATTATAAAGATAAAAAAATCGATAAAGTTGTTGGCACCGAAGCGCGTGGTTTTATTTTTGCCGCCCCTCTTGCTTTAGCCTTAGGTGTTGGTTTTGTACCTGTTAGAAAACCGAATAAGTTACCGCGTAACGTATTTAGAGAAGAGTATCAACTTGAATATGGTACCGATACATTAGAAATGCATTGTGATGCCATAAAACCTAATGAGCGAGTATTGATTATTGACGATTTACTAGCAACAGGAGGCACCGTTGCTGCAACCGCTAAATTAATTCAAAAAGCGGGTGGGATCGCTGAAGATGCTGCATTTGTCATTAATTTACCTGATTTACATGGTAAAGCTAAATTAACCGAAATGGGCATTAATTGTTATACCTTAGTCGATTTCGCCGGTGAATAATCTTTATATTATAGGGCGATGATTCGTCCTATTTCTTATCACATATTTGCTATTCTTATTTTAATTATTAATAATTCACCATTGTTTTACACCTATATCAATTCCTCACAATTTTGCTTATAAAGAAAATAGCATAAAAATGCATATCACAAATATAAAAGCTAATCAAAAAAGCTTGCTTTAGCTTTTTTAATGAATTATTATTCATAATTATTGCATAATTATTACAAGGAATTTATAGGATGAAAAAATTTAGTCATATCATTGCAAGAACACCAGCAAAGTCACTAATCAATGGCCTAACGTCGGCTAATTTAGGCAAACCTGACTACCAAAAAGCGCTAGATCAACATAACAGCTATATACGTGCATTACAACAATGTGATGTCGATATCACCATTCTACCAGCTAACGAACAATTCCCAGATTCAGTTTTTGTTGAAGATGTTGCCCTTTGTACTCCTCATTGCGTAATTATTACTAGACCTGGTGCGGATTCTCGTCGAGCTGAAACTGAGTTAATCACTGAAGCGGTGGGTCGTTTTTATCCAAATAAAATTGAATATATTCAGGCACCAGGCACCGTAGAGGCAGGTGATATCATGATGGTTGAGAATCACTTTTACATTGGTCTATCCGCTCGTACCAATCAAGAAGGTGCAAACCAAATGATTGCAATATTGGAAAAATATGGTTTAACTGGTTCTGTCGTCACTTTAGAAAAAGTATTACATCTTAAAACAGGACTTGCCTATCTAGAACACAACAACTTATTAGCAGCAGGTGAGTTTATTACTAAGCCAGAATTTCAACATCTCAACATCATTGAAATACCTGAACAAGAAAGTTATGCCGCTAACTGTATATGGGTCAATGAACGAGTAATAATGCCGGCTGGTTATCCAATTACCAAAGCCAAAATTGAGGCGCTCGGTTATCAAGTCATTGAAGTTGATACTTCAGAATACCGCAAAATCGATGGCGGAGTAAGTTGTATGTCATTACGATTTTAATTTAAAAAACCACAAAAATTAAACCAACTAAATAAGAAAACAATATGAATACACCAGTAAGAAAAAAGCTTGGCATACTTCCTCTCACATTACTGGTGGTGGGAAGTATTGTCGGTAGTGGTATTTTTAGCCTACCACAAAATATGGCCGAAGGCGCCGGTGCCGGTGCGATACTTATCGCATGGGCCGTAACATTATTCGGCATGTTTATGCTGACACGAATATTCCAATATCTTTCTATTCGATTTTACAAAATTAATGAAGGTTTATATGGTTATGTTCGTGAAGGATTTGGGGATTATATCGGTTTTAATGCCGCGTGGGGTTATTGGATATCAGCTTGGATGTCTTGTACCAGCTATTTAGTTATCTTATTTAGTGCGTTAGGCTCTTTTGATTGTTTTGCATTTTTTGGTAATGGTACGACAATTCCTGCCGTTATTACCGGACTTATCCTTTTATGGATTATGCACTTTTTTGTCATTAACGGAATTTACCAAGCATTTTTACTTAATTGCCTAGTAACGCTAGCTAAAATTGTACCTATCGGTTTATTTATCGTTTGTGTTGTTTTAGCCTTTAAAATTTCAACTTTTAACACTGATTTTTGGGGGACACCACAATTAGGCTCAATCATTGATCAAGTAAAATATACTATGCTTTATACAGTATGGGTTTATTTGGGGATTGAAAGTGCTACTGTCTATGCTGCACGAGCGAAGAATATGATCAGTATAAGTCGAGCCACCTTTTTTGGTTTTGCCATTACGAGTCTTTTATTAGTCTGTGTTTCCGTTCTTTCATTGGGCATTGTGCCACAACATGAACTCGCACAAATGAAAAATCCGTCAATGGCACTAGTAATTGAACATGTCGTTGGTAGTTGGGGGGCCACATTTATTAATATTGGTTTGATAGTTTCTGTAAGTGGAGGATTATTGTCTTGGTTAATGTTAGCTGCAGAAATGCTATTTTTAGCCGGTCAAGGTAAACAACATACTGTCCCTAGCTGTTTTGGTAAACTTAATAAAAACAGTACACCAGCCAATGCTTTGTGGTTAACGACCAGCTTAATTAGCTTGTTGATTATACTTGCTCATTTTTATGAATCTGGTTATAACACGCTGATTCAATTATCAACATCTATGGTGCTTATCCCATATCTACTTTCAGCACTGTTTATGTTTAAATTAGCAATATATCAACCTAGAAAATACCTAATTTTCATCGGCGCATTTGGTTCGCTATATGGACTTTGGTTAATCTATGCTGGCGGCATATCATATTTGCTACTATCAATGATCTTATATAGTTTTGGGCTGCTGTTTTATCTTTATGCTAGAAAGCAAAGACAATTGTCAGCATTTAGCTATTTACATGATAAAATCTATGCCATAGCTATAGTGGTACTAGCCATTATTGCCATTATTTACTTTTATATCATTCCTAATTAATCAACGAACTAGGCGTTATTTTCGAAATAGATAAAAATCGGCCAACAATTGTCTAAATTGTTGAGAATAACGCCCTTCTTCATCTCGCATACACAGTGATTGGCATTCAATATTAGCATGCTGATTAAATGAAAATGCCATCAATACTAATGAATAGTCTTTATTGGCTGTATATTTAACTTGCAGTTCATGACATAAATATAATTGATTTGACGTAGTCAATTGCTTAAATTGCTCGGCAAGATGATAAGGTAAAACCAAACAAAACAACCCTTGCGGATTTAATAATCGTTTTACTACATCAATAAGTTGTTGATAGTTGAGACTTTCAGTATAACGGGCTAACTGCCTCTCTGAACTTCTACACTCTACAGCTGACTGAAAATAAGGAGGATTAGTGACAATTAAATCATAATACCCTCGTTCAGTGGTTTTAAATTGATTTACATCGATATTTAATGGCTTAATATTTTTAAAATCTGCATTAAAGCTATTCTCTCGACATTGCAATACCGCTTGCATATCGATATCAATCGCATCAATTTGACATGTTTGATGTTCTAAACGTTGAGCCAACATTAAAGCAATTACACCACATCCGGTACCAATATCTAAGACATGTTGTACATCGGATTTAATTGGTACCCATGCGCCTAATAAACAACTATCCGTTGTCACCTTCATTGGACTTTTGTCGTGAGCAACAAAAAAACGTTTAAAGGTAAAACCACCTTGTTTTAATACTAATTGATTATTTGCCATGCTTAAATTTTCTAAATAAAGGTTTATTCGATGCAATTGCATCAGCCCAACGAGTTGGTTCAGGTAATCGATAACCTCGTAAACACTGTTTTACCCAATGTAATGCACTAGTTTGACTAATTTTGTGTCCAGCTGAAATAAATAACGGATTACAATTATTTTTACTCTGCAAAACCCAACCAATTTGTTCATGTTTATCAAGCAAAGGGGTTACGTTACCCGCTTGTTTTGTTTGCTCTTGATATTGCCCACATAATTTGCTTTTTGCGACACCTATAGTTGGCATATCTAACAATAAGCCAAGATGGCTAGCGATACCTAATCGTCTTGGATGAGCAACTCCCTGCCCATCAACTAATAACAAATCAGGCTTTTGCTTTAACTGTTGCCATGCATTGAGCAAAGCAGGATACTCACGAAAAGACAAATAACCCGGAATATAGGGAAAGCTCGTATCCAATCGAGCAATATGATACTCAACTACATCAAAATCGGGAAAAGTCAATGTCACTATCGCTGCACGCGTTACCGAGCCATCTTGCTCAAACCCAACATCAGTACCACCAATTAGTTTTATTGTTGGATTAAAATTATCCACCAAGCTTACCTGCTCGGCTAATTGTTGTTGTGAAAGTTTTAATTGTGCTAAATTGATAGACATTTCAATTTTGCTCAGTATTATTAGTTACAATAAAACGATTTTACCAGAATTAGTATGCCTTATACATTAACAAATCCTAGCCAATTAACCGAAGAGATAAAAAAAAGCCGCTTTATTGTCAATGCAGCTCCAATTACTAATGCTCAGCAAGCAACCGAGTTTATCGACAACATCAGTGATCCAAATGCAACACATAACTGTTGGGCATGGAAAATAGGCCAACAATATCGTTTCAACGATGATGGTGAACCAACCAGCACAGCCGGCCGCCCTATTCTATCGGCCATTGAAGGTCAAGATTGTGATCAGGTGGTAGTGGTAGTTACCCGTTATTTTGGTGGTATCAAATTAGGTACAGGTGGACTCATTCGGGCTTACGGTGGTTCGGCTAGTCACTGCTTACAACAAGCAGAATTGATCGAACTTATTGCTAGAACATCATTACAATTTCACTGCTATTACAATGAATGGCCAATTATTGAAAACCGCTTAAAAGAACTAGATGCAGTCATTGAACAACAAGATTTTGATGCTGAAGGTGTAACTGTCATTATTGCTATAACACAAGATAATGTAGTCATACTTAAAAAAAATATTAGCGATATTACTCGCGGTAGAGTGATTATCAAGACTTAAAACACCTGTGTAAATATCCATCCAAATACAGCAAAAAAATTGGTAGAAATTGTAGACTGCGTATTTTAATTATAAAACAAACGGTTATAATTAGAGTGTTCCCTATACACATAGGGATAAACCGCGGCGATAAAAGCCAATAAAGAAGGTAAGATAGTGTTCCCTATACACATAGGGATAAACCGATGCCGTGCTAGTAATAGACGGCTACGAAATTGTGTTCCCTATACACATAGGGATAAACCGTAAAGGGGTTGGCAATTTCAGGAGCATGTTTAGTGTTCCCTATACACATAGGGATAAACCGTCTTTTATAAATACAAAGATTATATAAATACCGTGTTCCCTATACACATAGGGATAAACCGGGGCATTATCATGGACGGGATTATTTGATGATGTGTTCCCTATACACATAGGGATAAACCGAAAATGGTGCGTGCGAATTTAATAATTTTTTCGTGTTCCCTATACACATAGGGATAAACCGTTCTGATGTTTTTCTTAACTGCTGTTTAACTGGTGTTCCCTATACACATAGGGATAAACCGCTAATGGTTAAATCAGCTTTAACTTGGCGCTCGTGTTCCCTATACACATAGGGATAAACCGGGGATCGAATTATATTGCACGCTATGGATGGATGTGTTCCCTATACACATAGGGATAAACCGGAAATAATATTATGGCATATTATAGCATAGAGGTGTTCCCTATACACATAGGGATAAACCGATATTTTGTCAGTTTCGTTTTTAACATTGTGCGTGTTCCCTATACACATAGGGCTATTGAGTTCCCTGTGTGTACAGGAATTAACTTCAAATTCAAACAAACCACCTTCGGGTGGTTTTTTATTGCCCAAACCTTTTAAATAACATACCATTACCCTAAAAAGGAGATGGCATGAAAAGAATTACTTTATTTGGGATAGCTTGTTTTGCTTTGTATGGTTGCGGTAACGATAGTGATGGGCAAAAGGTCACTGAAGAGATGTTACTTGGTGAGTGGAACTGCAAAGTTAGCTCGCAAGAAGCAGAATCAAGGAATGGTAAGTTACAAGATTTTGGTGATCCAGAGTTCGAGGAAAATAAATACATTTTTACCAAAAAAGATGGAAAGCTTTTTGTAAGTTTATCTTTATATAAAGAAGATTTAATACCTTTTAATCTAGAGGATATTTACAAAAGACCTGAGTATACGGAATATGATAGACAAAGAACTCAAAAGATTAAATACCTATCAAAAGATAGTTTTAGTCTAAACGGTACATATACAATCATCGATAAAAACAACAAACCAACTAGCAAATTTAAAGAAGAATATGTTTGTGATCGTATTAAAGAATAAGACGTTTGTTTTCTAGTGAAATTTAACTATTTTTGACCAGCAAAGCTAAATATTACTGGTCAAAAAATTGCTAAAATAGAGTTAAATCTTCGGTTCAATTATTTAAATACAACTAAATCTTTATAAGATTCATTAACAGCACTGATTAACGACCTCACTTGCGTATCACCATCAATAAAAATGTAAACATTATCTAATCGAGGATAATATTGCTTGAAAAATTTTCCACTTTTGGTACCTGCTGGACAAAAATGAAAAACAAGTACATCCTCGCTACAGCATATAGCCATAAAATCATCCCAATAAAAAATTCCTTCCATATCGATCGATTTTATATAAATACCTTCTTCGAAATAAGCACAATAACATTCAACAGGCCATTCAACATTTTTATAGAGTATCTTAGTCAAACGTATTTCTAAATATACATTGAAATAATAATTTACAAGATAGATTAAAATCCCTATATCAATCAATGGAATTAGAACCGAATACTCACCAATTTTGCGGGCCAAAGAAGGAGATGATAAACTTATGATGTACGTTACTATAATAGCTAGGATAAAGGCTATAATCATACCAACGAAAACAATTATTGTCTTTTTAGGGAAATACATACGACGAATTATTTGGGGAATTTTTGCGAAAAGCTCTGCTCGTGATTCAAACCTAATTGTACGCTCAAACAAAAAATGCGATTGTTTAGGATCGAAAGCATAATAAGGTTTTTTTATTCGTTGTTTCATTGATATTCCTAACATTATTCATCTAATGATAAACATAATTATTATAGAACATAATGATTGGATGTAAATTACCTCTTTTATTTCGACTTATCGCATATAAATATTCCCCGATTATTTTATGCTGTCCTATGCCCTCAAAATATTTATTGTTAGTTAATGATGTATAAAAATTATTAAGAGTCTTAATGTAATTCTATTTATCTTTCAACTCATATACAGTACCGTCACCCCAAGTACCAATATAATAGCGACCATTATGATAAGCTAACGCTACTGCTCCAGATAAATTACCAACTAAGGTTGAGACCTTTTTAGTGTTTACATCAATTTGTCGTACCATTCCGGCACCATTATCAATAACGGCAGCAATATTTGGTGCAACTGTGACAATACCAACTCCGGGACGGTTAAAATCCGAACCTAACTCAGTTTTAGTACCATTAGGGCTGATCATGGTTAAACGACCACTGTATTGTGAAACAACTAAACTATTATCAGCTAATTGAGTAACACCAACTGGTGTTGTTAATCCACGCGCAATAATACTTTTTTGCTTGGTTTTAAGATCAAGAGAAACTATTTCACCTGTTGAACGATTAGTAATAAGTAATTGACCTTGATTAGAAAAAGCGATACCGGTAGGAGTATGATAACCATCAGATATTTTTTCTGATTTACCATTACTATCAATTTTTACAATGTAATCATCTCCATATGATGAAACATAAACATTATCTTCTGCATCAATAACGATACCTGCTGGTGAAGATATACCTGAATAAAAAGTCTCTGTTTCTCCATTTGATTTGACTCTCGTAACTGAATTCCCTGACCAATTAGTTACATACATTAATCCCTTACTATCAAACGCAATACCTGTTGGTGCACTAAAGGACGAAGAAATCTTGGTTAAATCAGCCATACAGAATGCTCCATATAAACAACAAAAAATAAATAGTGAAAAATGCAATAATCTTTTCATCATGATGAGTCTCCTTATTAATAAATACCTACAATTTTATTTCCTATGATTACTTTTGATAAGTTGAATGCCAACTAACGCTAAAATTAGATTAACTATTGCCAACACAACACAAATAACTATCACTCCATTCCAAGCCATATTTTGATAAACGATGCCTAATAAATAAGTACCAATACTGCCTCCGGCCAAACAAGAAAGTAAATATAAAGATGAAATTGCACCGCGCGAGTTAATTGGCACAATTTTGTTAAGCATAGCAATAACTAATGGCTGAAGACCAAATACAAATAAAAACAAACTAAAAATACCTAAGCCAATAATAAATAAACTTGAGCTATAGCCAATAGTCACAACCGTTACACATACAGCTAACAAATAAATGATTAAAAGATAGCGTTCATTTATAACCCGTAATAATTTACTGGTAATTATGGTACCAATAACCGCGCTGAGACCGGCAAAATTAAGCCAGCCCAAAACTGTTGCAGATAAGGAGAAAGGTGCACTTTTTAGATAAAATGTTAGTAATGAAGATAATCCTAGGTAAACAAAAAAGAGTAGAAAACCGACAGATAAAAATATAATCACAGTTTTATCAAACAGTAATTTAATTGCCGCTAAATAAGTACCAAGCACACTAGTGGTTGAAGATTCATGGCTCGATTGCTTTATAGCAAAAGGAACAAAAATACATGCTATGGTTATCAAACCAGCATATATTGCGAAGGCAACTTGCCAAGACCAAAAATCTGTCAACATTGCAATCACACTTCGGCTAAAAATAATGCCAACAATCGAAGCTGAGATCATAATTCCCATTGCTTGGGATAATTTATGATTCGGTGTGTTTTTAGCCGTATAAGCGAATAATGCAGCAGGAACAGCTGCGGCAAAAAAGCCGATTAATGACATGATAACTAAATACAAATTAAAATTATCAATAATCACCGATAAAAGTAGGCAACAAACCGCCCCAATACTTCCGATTAGAACAAGTAATTTTGTTGAGACTTTATCTGATAGCGGACCATAAATAAAAAATGCAATAGCATAAAAAAAGCAAGATAAACTAAATACATTTCTGGCAGCTAAAATATCAATATGATAAGTTTGAGAGATCTCTTGAAAGATAAGTTGGCTGATATAAACCGATCCAACTAACAGTACGATTAATAATGCTGACAGCACTATCCTAGATTTTATTTGTACAGGTTCTTCTTTAGATATTGAATCCATAAACAAAATACTAATTAAGAATTGATTAAAGTTAAGAAAGGTTAGCTAACAAAATAAGAATAGAGAAATACATATTTTGTTATACGAAATTCGTATTGCAGAAAAATCACATAAACAAATGCAAAAAATAAAGTTCTCATTCATAATAATAGTCTGAATTGAAATAGATAAATTACACAACCATTTGCAAGCCAGTAAAATAGTTTATTAAGGATAATAAAATTTATGGATATCTATAGCAAAAGATTACCAACAATTAAGCAATTACAATATTTTATTGCTGTTTGTGAAGAACTCAGTTTTACTGGTGCAGCTGAAAAACTAGGTATTAGTCAACCACCTCTTTCAACACAAATTAAAAATTTGGAAGATACTTTACAAAATACACTTTTTTTAAGAAATTCACACAATGTTGTATTAACCAAAGAAGGTGAAATATTAAAATCAAAAGTAACCCAATTATTAAATGATCTTTGCACTATCACTAAATCAACTAAAACAAATACTCTTGAAAAAGTCACGATAGGGACAACAAAAACTCTATCATTTGACTATATTCCTTATTTCAAATTATTTTTGTCAGAGTTTAGAGATGAAACTAAAATATATAAACATAACTACACATCAAAAGAACTACTGCTTGAATTACAAAAAGGCAATATCGATTTTGCAATTGTCTCTGATTATCCAACTAGAGATTTTAGTGAAAACTCATTACTCATTTATCAAGAACCAGTAACATTAGTATTACCTGCAAGTCATCCATGTAGTCAACAAAACAAAGTAAATCTTAATGATGTAACTAATTTGCCGCTGTTTTGGTTTAAACAGCAGGTTAATCCTTTTTTTTACGATCAATGTGAACAAGTGTTCAATAAACTTGAGCATCCACTATCTCGTCGAGCCGAACTTGCTGATAATTTATCTATGCTACTAGAGGTTGCATTAGGTAAGGCGATGATGCTTCTACCACAATCTATGGCACAAGCTAAAGTTGATGGAGTTACCTATAAAAAATTGATCTCAAATCAAGACAAAAAATTAAAAATAAATATTTATCTGATTTGGCGCAAAGATTTAAAAATCACCGCAGTTAATCAGGCGATAATAAATTATTTTAAGCGAGGTTAATGTATAGAATGGCTTCATTAGGATTGCAAAAAACCCCTTTCCTCAAAATTTTCATTTTTTAATAAATTGGTATTTACCGTAATTTGCGTTGCAAACTTTCAATAAAGTTTTCGATAACAATATTGTTATTATATCCACGTTGCCAATTTCTTAAAAACATGACTTGTTTGGGATTTAAATAGATATGCTTTCCTTCAATTTCTACGCTTCGCTCATTTGAAAATAAATGTGCTGAAGTTAAATGTGAATCTGATTGTTGAGCAGTGATATTTCTATGTAAACATTTTTAAGCAATATATTAAGCAATAATAAAAATGTTGCGAAACAGCTTTTTTGAGTGAGTTATTGTTCCGATTTTATAATTACTTACGATTCAAGCAACTTTAACAAATATTGCTTGCTAATAGCAAAGCCATTACAATGAAGCACAATTAACCATAACTCTTTTATTCCTATGATTACTTATGTTAATGCCACTTTAGATGATTTACCTTTTATTGTTGATGTTTATAATTCAACCATTGCTAGCCGTCAAATTACCGCCGACTTACAACCTGTTTCAGTCGAAAGTCGCTATGCTTGGTTTGAGCAACATAATCCGCAAAAACGTCCGCTTTGGTTAATCAAATATCAAAATCAACCTTGTGGCTGGGTCAGTTTGTCATCTTTTTATGGTCGTCCAGCTTATGATAAAACAGTTGAAATCAGTCTATATCTTCATCAAGATTTCCGAGGTAAGAAAATTGGCCAAACCACGGTGGCACAGATTGAAGCTTTTGCCAAACAAGCGGGTATTGATGCTATATTGAGCTATGTTTTTGGCCATAATATTCCAAGCATTAAGCTATTCGAAAAAATGCATTATCAACAATGGGCATTACTGCCTAAAATTGCTGAACTTGATGGTGTTAAACGTGACTTGATTATTTTAGGTAAGCGATTTGATTAAACTTATCATCTAATTTAATGTCAGTTTTTCAAAAGGAAACCATAATATATGTCTATCCTAAAATATGTTCAGCCGATCTATAATCAAGCAAAAATTACCAGTATTTTGATATTGCTTAATATTGCCTGTTTTTTTATTTCTCGACTACTTGATGAGCGGGGATTCTCAACATTCAGTCAGAATAGATTCCTGATTGATTGGGGTGCTGATATTGCTCAATTAACTTTTTCTGGGCAATATTGGCGCTTATTTACTAATATTTTCATGCATGTTAGCTTAACCCATCTTGCCATGAATATGCTAGCATTGTGGAGTATTGGCACTATTCTAGAACGCTTGATACCACCATTAGCATTTATTGGCATTTATCTATTATCAGGATTATTTGGTAGTTTAGCCAGTGATGTTGCCACTATTAATTATAATGTCATTAGTTGTGGCGCATCAGGTGCAATTTTAGGGATTATTACCGCATTACTTGCTTATTGCTTAATTAATCGTACTGACTTACAAGAGATGCCAATCAAATCAATCGTAGTCAGTTTATTACTGACCTTTGGTTTAGGGTTGCTACCTTCTATTGATAATATGGCGCATATTGGTGGAGCAATCACAGGGCTTATTTTAGGCGGATTAATTAGTGTTTGTTTAGAAAAATTCCGCAATCGAAAACAGATCTGCACAATATTAATTATCACGATATTAATAGTTTCATCTTTACTTTTATATTGGGGCTATCAGCATTATCAATTGATAAGTGGCTATCAATATTATTAAAAATAAGGCGCAAATCAGATATTGCGCCTTGTTTATATTCTGTTTAATTGTAAATTAATAACTACTTAACACTCTGGCCGGATCGATTTTACAAGCTCTTTGCGCTGGATAATAGCTGGCAATCAAACTTAGCAACATAGCCGTAATAAATACCAAAATGACATCCAAAAGATGAATTTCTGATGGTAAAAAATCAACAAAATAGATATTGCTGTTTAAAAATTTGTGCCCCATTATTGATTCAACCGCTGCCATAATATTGGAAAGTTGCCATGCCAAAATAGATCCAAGCAATACACCAATCACACTACCAATTAATCCAGAAAGCACACCATACCAAATAAAAATGCGTTTTATTAGACGATTAGTCGCCCCGAGTGTTTTTAGAATAGCAATATCACGTTGTTTATCTTTTACCGCAATAACCAGCGTCGACACAATATTAAAACAAGCCACACCAATAACCACAATCATCGCTAAATACATAATTTGTCTAATCATTTGAATATCACGATACATGAAGCCAAAAGTATGTTCCCAACTGTTAAAACTAAGATCTTCTTCCAGATTCAATATTGCATGACCAATAATAGCACTAGCTTGATAGACATTATCAACATTAACCATTAATCCCGTGACACTGTCACCAATGGCGAGTAACTTTTGTGAATCAGCTAATGGTAATAACGCAACATTGTTACTTAACGTACCACTTAGATCTAAAATACCGTGTACTTGCAAACGAACACGACGAGGAGGCTTAAGTTGCTCAGGATTGTTTGATACAGGAATAAGTAAAGTAACCCACTGTCCTTCATTAACCGCTAACGATTTAGCCAATCCGGCACCTAAAATGATTTGTTGGCTATCAGCTTTAAAATCTTGCCATTTATTATTAAGTACATAGCTAGGTAAAGAACTAATTTTCTGTTCTTGTTCAGGATCAAGTCCTTGTACTTCAACAGCACCAAGCTTACTTCCATTTTCAATCAATCCGGTAAAACTAACATAAGGCGTCACCGATAAGATATTTTTATTCTCTTGTAACTCGGTTTGTACCTGTTGCCAATTATCTAAATTGCCATATTGTGAATAAATTTGGCCATGTGGTACTACCGATAACACCCGATCGTTGAGTTCTCGTTCAAAACCATTCATGGCACTTAAACCAATAATCAATGCGGCAATACCGATAGCAATGCTCAAAGTTGAAATAATTGATATCAACGAAACCATGCCACTTTTACGGCGACCTTTACGAAATTTAATGGCTGTAATTAATGATAAATTCATGTTTAATTATCCATTCACCCTTAATTAACAGAATTACTGGCAGATAACTGGCCATCACTCATAATCAATTGTTGATCAAGTTTGTTCGCTAAAACTAAATCATGAGTTACGACTAAAAACGCCGTGCCGTGTTCACGGTTAAGTTTGATTAACAGATCAAAAATGGCATCAGCGGTTGATTTATCTAAGTTACCAGTAGGTTCATCGGCCATCACTAAAGCCGGATTATTTATCAATGCCCTGCCTATTGCCACTCGTTGACGTTCACCTCCAGATAATTCTGCAGGACGGTGATTAGCCCGTTTAACTAAATTTACCGACTCTAGCATTGCCATAGCGCGTTTTTTAGCCTCACTTGGTGAGGTACCAGCAATTAATAACGGCATCGCCACATTTTCCAATGCAGTAAAGTCTGGAAGTAGATGGTGAAACTGATACACAAAACCAATTTCTTGATTACGTAAATGTGCTTTTTCTTGTTCTGATAACCGATTAAGCTGTTGTGATTTAAATATAATTTCACCTGAAGTTGGTTTGTCTAATCCACCTAATAGATGCAATAAAGTACTTTTTCCTGATCCTGAGCTACCAATAATAGCGAGTAATGATTGCGGATAAATATCAAATGAAACATTTTTTAGTACTTCAGTAACCATTTTGCCTTCTTTATAGGTTTTATAAAGATTTTTAGCTGAAAGAAGTGGCTGTAAATTATTCATAACGTAAAGCCTCCGCTGGTTGAATATTGGCTGCACGGTAGGCAGGATAAAGTGTTGAAATTAGTGATAACATAAGTAATCCGAAAATAATAAATACTATCTGTGAAGGCTCAACTAAACTAGGTAATTCAATACCAGCAAAGGATAATCCAAGCACTGACATCAATTCATTAAGATATGAAGCCACTAACAGTCCTATAGCACTACCAAGTAAAGTACCAATGACACCAGAACTAGCACCTTGAATAATAAAAATCAGCATAATTTTAAAACGTGACAAGCCTTGCGTTTTTAAAATCGCGACTTCTCCTTGTTTTTCCATAACCAACAAACTTAATGAAGTAATAATGTTAAAAGCTGCCACAATTACAATCAAACTGATCAATAAGCCCATTACATTTTTTTCCATCTTGATTGCTTGAAACAATTCACCACGTTTAGCTCGCCAGTCAGTAAAAACTAAATCATCGGGTAACGAACGGTTAGTTACAGATGCGATTTCCAGTGGATGTGTTAAAAATAATCGCCAGCCACTAATATTATTCGCTGGATAGCGTAATAAATTTTTGGCATCAGATTGATTGATATAGATTAATGCTTGGTTAATATCATGATTGACCGAAAATAAACCACTTATAGTAAACAAACGTTGTGATGGAATGCGTCCAACTGGCGTAATCTGGCTAGCATCAGTAACCATTAAGCGAATTTTGTCACCAACCAATACACCAAGTTGATTAGCCAATGTCTGTCCCAGTATCACATTATAGCTACCCGCTTGTAATGAATCGATTGAACCTGTATAAACATAATTTTCTATTGGATCATGATCCTCTGCGGTGATACCCATTAAGGTACTAACCGTAATACTTTGTTGACTTTGTAGTACCACATCACCGGTAATTATTGGCGTAATTCGTTCAACGCCTGGGATATTTTCAAATTGTTTAGAATGAATGACTGTTGTATCGATTCTTCCGGTTTTTGAAGTAATTTGCGCTTGAGGAAAAAACTTCAAGATACTATTTTGCATCTGATCTTCCAATCCATTCATTACCGACAAAACCACAATCAAACCGATAGAACCGAGCATGATGCCAATCATAGATAGCCAAGAAACAAAGCGACCAAACCCATCGGTTTTTTGCCCGTATACATAGCGTAAACCTATATAAAATACTAATGGACGAAATATTTTTGACATAATAGTTATAAAGTACCTAAAGTTTTCAATTAAGTTTAACCAGTTAAATTTTAACTGCTTATCATACAGGATTAAACAGTTATAGAAAACAACCATATAATTACGTTATAATCTTAGGCTAACTTTGTCGCAATTATCTATTATTCTAACATGTCAAAAACATACAATATTTCTAACATCATTCCTAAAAAATCAGGTGAAGTAAAACAAGTCGGTCAACTTGTTGGTTCTTCCCTATCCCAATTTTGTGCACAGGCTATTGCTGCGCACGATGGTTTAGTGGTGATTGTTACCGATGACATGCAACAAACAACTCGTCTTCATGAAGAGTTGAAACAATTTTCAACTTTCCCATCGATTTTTTTCCCCGATTGGGAAACACTACCTTATGATAGTTTTTCACCACATCAAGATATTGTTTCCGAGCGGCTATCATGTCTTTATCAGCTAGGTCATTTAACTAAGGGTGCCTTAATCCTACCAATTAATACTCTTATGCAAAAAGTGTGTCCACAAAACTACTTAGGTGGGCATGTATTTATGATGAAGAAAGGCTTAGCTATAAGCCGTGAAAATCTGCGGTTACAACTTGAAAATGCCGGTTATCGTTCAGTAAGTCAAGTCATGGAACATGGCGAATATGCAACTCGAGGTGCACTATTTGATATCTTTCCAATGGGCAGTGAAAAACCATATCGCATCGATTTTTTTGATGACGAAATAGATAGTATTCGCACTTTTGATGTTGAAAGCCAGCGAACACTCGATGAAATTAATGAAATTCAACTTCTTCCAGCCCATGAGTTTCCTTTTGATAAAACATCCATCGAATTATTTCGTAGTCAATGGCGAGAACAATTTGAGGTAAGACTTGATCCTGAAAGTATCTATCAACAAGTCAGTAAAAATATTTTACCTACAGGTATCGAATATTGGCAGGCACTATTTTTTAACGAACCACTCACGCCACTATTTTCTTACTTTTTACCGAATACGTTGATCATTAACACAGCCAATATTGAACAATTTGCTAATAAATATTGGCAAGATATCACGCAACGTTATGAAAGTCGCAAAGTCGATCCGATGCGACCATTGTTAACACCAGCGGTAATTTGGACAAAAACCGATGAGATCTTTGCCCATTTTAAACAATACCCTCGAATCACAATATCACATACTGAAATTAGTGATTCGAACAAAAGTGTTAATTTACCATTTAGTTTATTACCAGAGATTGCGATACAAATTCAGCAAAAACAACCTTATTTACATTTTCAGCAATTTACTCAAGATTTCCATGGTAAAATCATTTTTTCAGTTGAATCGGAAGGCCGTAAAGATGCCTTACAAGAAATCTTAGGCAGAATACGAATACACCCGACAACTATCTCTCAACTTGATGAATTAGCCAATACCGAAAATCGCTATTTTTTAATGATCGGTGCCAGTGAACAAGGTTTTATCAATCAACAACAAAATTTGGCTTTTATTACTGAAAATGAATTATTAGGTCGTCGAGTTATTCGGCGAAAAAAAGAGAGCAAACAGGCGATCAATACCGATAGTTTAATTCGTAGCTTAGCCGAATTAACCCCTGGTAAACCAGTGGTACATTTAGAACATGGTGTAGGTCGTTATGCTGGTTTAACAACATTAGAGACCGGTGGTATAACAGCCGAGTATCTTATCTTGCTCTATGCGAATGAAACTAAACTCTATGTACCGGTTTCATCACTAAATTTAATTAGCCGTTATTCAGGTGGCGATGAAGATAATGCCCCACTAAATAAATTAGGAACGGATACATGGAGTAAGGCAAGACAAAAGGCAGCCGAAAAAGTACGAGATGTTGCCGCTGAATTACTTGATATTTATGCTGAACGAGAAAGCAAACCTGGCTTTGAATTTAAACAAGATCGTGAACAATATGAGCTGTTTTGCCAAGCTTTTCCATATCAAGAAACTGACGACCAACAAAATGCCATTGGTGCAGTTATTGGTGATATGTGTTCACCTTACGCAATGGATCGATTAGTCTGTGGTGATGTTGGTTTTGGTAAAACCGAAGTGGCTATTCGTGCCGCATTTTTAGCAGTGATAAACCATAAACAGACCGCCGTATTAGTTCCGACCACATTACTGGCCCAGCAACATTATGAGAGTTTTTGTGATAGATTTGCCAATTGGCCAATCCGTATCGAAAGTTTGTCTCGCTTTAAAACCGCTAAACAGCAGCAAGCCATTATTCAAGAACTTGCTGAAGGTAAAATCGATATTGTCATCGGTACCCATAAATTATTACAAGAAGATGTAAAATGGCAAGATTTAGGCTTATTGATTGTTGATGAAGAACATCGCTTTGGTGTTCGTCAAAAAGAACGAATCAAAGCAATGCGCGCCAATATCGATATACTCACTTTGACCGCCACCCCTATTCCACGTACCCTAAATATGGCAATGAGTGGTATGCGTGATCTATCAATTATTGCCACACCACCTGCGCGTCGATTAGCTGTAAAAACCTTTGTTCGAGAATCTGATGATTTAGTCATTCGTGAAGCCATTCTACGGGAAATTCTCCGTGGTGGTCAGATTTATTATCTACACAATGATGTCTCGGATATTGAAAAAGTGGCAGAAAAACTAACGGAATTGGTACCTGAAGCTCGTGTTGCTATAGGCCATGGTCAGATGCATGAACGTGATCTTGAGCGAGTTATGAATGATTTTCATCACCAACGATTCAATTTATTAGTATGTACAACTATTGTCGAAACAGGAATCGATATTCCTAATGCCAATACGATTATTATCGATCGTGCTGATAAATTTGGTCTTGCACAATTACATCAATTGCGAGGTCGAGTTGGGCGTTCGTATCATCAAGCCTATGCTTATTTATTGACACCACATCCAAAATTATTAACTAAAGATGCTAAAAAACGCCTTGACGCTATTGCTACTTTAGAAGATTTAGGTGCTGGATTTGCCTTAGCCACCCATGATCTTGAAATACGAGGTGCCGGTGAATTACTTGGTAGTGATCAAAGTGGTCAAATTGAAACAATAGGTTTTAATTTATACATTGAATTACTTGATGATGCGGTTAAATCACTTAAAGAAGGCAAAGAGCCTACCCTCGAATCACTACTTAATAATCAACAAACTGAAGTTGAATTACGGTTACCAACGCTGATTCCAGATGATTTTATTCCTGATGTTAATACCCGATTATCACTTTATAAACGAATTGCGAGTATTGAAAGTCTAGATGAACTCACCGATATACAAGTTGAAATGCGTGATCGTTTTGGTCAATTACCCGATCCAGTGCTATTTTTATTAGAAACGACTAAAATCCGCTATCAAGCAAGTAAATTGGGCATTACAAAAATCGAATATGGTGAAAAAGGCGGCTTTATAGAATTTGGCTCTAACAACAAAATTGCGATAGATTATTTAATCGAAACGATTCAAAAATCGCCAAAAAATTATCGCCTAGAAGGAACAAATCGATTAAAATTGCTTAAATCTGATTTACAGCGAGTTGATCGCATTGATTATATTAAAAATTTATTAGCTGATTTTGCCGAGCATCAAGAAAAATAGCTAAAAATATAACAGAATATAAAGAGTAAAAATGAAAAAGACGACACTGGCTGTTGGCGTTATCGCTATATTAGGTTTAAGTTATGTCGGTATTGCCTGGCATACAGGAAACCTAATTGAAAGCAATATTGATAAATCATTAATGCAAGTTGCTGAGCAATTTAACAATAGTCAAAATGTGTTTAAAATCAACATCAGCCATTCTAATGATGAAAAACATCTATTTTCAACCAAAACTCATATTAATATGACCCTATCTTCCAAAGATGGCAGTTTTGCTGATGTTTTAACGCTAGCTGATAAAGATTTCACAATCCATCATGGTCCATTACCAATCGCAGCCTTAAAACAAGGCATATTTTCACCGCAAATGGCTTGGGTGGAATATGAAACTAGCGAAGAATCTAATCCATTATTATGGAAGACTAATGGTAATCGCCCCTTTATTACTGGTTATATTAGTTTAGATTATAGTAATAATATAATTATAAAACTTTTCAGCAGGAAAATAATTCATCATAGAGAAACAGATAATCATATTAAATTCGAATCCGAATTAGGCAATGGTAATTTCACATTTATTAGTAATATTGATTCGGCTATCCCTTCGATAACACTAAATTTAGATAGATTTCACACTAAAAAATCAGTTCAATATATTACATTAGATAAGCTTCACATTGATCTTGATGGCGAAAAACAGTCAAATATGATTGGTTATAATTTGCATTTAGATTCTTTAAAGACTAATTTAAAAGATATTTACTTCAATTATGAATATGACTATGACAAACCTGATAACAATACCTTTTTAATTGAAAATTTAAAAGCAAATGGGATTATTGATTACGTTAATCAAAATATAACTTTAAATACTAATCTTGATAAATTCAGCTTAATGGCTGAATCAGATGAACAACTACCCTCTACTAAATTAGACAAACTATCTATCAAGCAAAAAATCGATTTAAGTGATACTCGCGTTCTTAATGGCTCGTTCACTTGCAGTGTTGACTCAATCTTATATGGACAACAGAACTTAGGTAATGCAAATATAGATATAGATTATCAAGGTATAGATAAAGCACTGTTTGGTGATGGATTCATAAATGGAGATGCTACAGATAATCAACCTATTCACAGTAAAATTGAACTTAAACAACTAAATTGGCACAATCTTGATGGTGATATCAATATTAGTGGCATAACGACTATCAACAATTTTGATAATACCATGTTAGACGATGACAATTTAAATAGAATCAATAGTTTTAAATTAAATATTGATGCACCACTTAAAGTCTTAGCTCGTAGCTATGCTCAATTTCATCATCCTGAAAATAATGAACTAACTGAACAACAACTTAACGAATCGAAACAAATCGTTAAAAATCTATACCAACAGATATTAAATAATTCACCACTATTCAAATATAATAAAGGTGACGAGCAAGGAATATTTACTAATATTGATATCCCTAACAACAGTGGCCAAGCTAACGTTAATGGTGATATTTTTAACAAAGATGATATGCTTAGTCTATTTTAAACTAGCTTAGTCATAATTTAACTAAATAACTAAATCATATTTTAATGAAATATATTTTATAAATAATTTAAAGAAAATAGAAGGTAAGAGAGTAAACATGAAGAAAAGTACACTGGCAATTGGCGTTATTGCAATATTAGGCCTTGGTTATGTTGGTATAGCTTGGCATACAGGCAATGTAATTGAAGCTGAGTTAGATAACACATTAAAAAACATAACAAAACAAGTTAATAATTTACAGAATGATGTTGAAGTACAAATCACCCATTCTAATGATGAAAAAGGTATTTTTTCAACTAAAACACATATAAAAATTATAGCTCAGCCAGATGATGCATTCGATCCTATTACACTATACGACGATGATATCATTATTCATCATGGCCCATTCCCACTAGCAGCCTTAAAACAAGGTACTTTTTCGCCACAAATGGCGTGGCTTGAATATCAAGGTACAGAAAAATCTAACCCAATTTTATGGAAACTTGCTGGTAACCAACCATTTGCAAAAGGGCATATCAATTTGTCTTATTCTAATAATCTAACCTTTAATATGACCACCCAACCGCTTGTTTTGAGTGATGAAGATCTTATTTTCCAATTTCTTGAAGGTAAGCTTGAACTAGGCCAAATAAATTATGAGGTGTCTAGCAACCTAGACAATGAAAAACCTTCTTTTTCAATATTTATTGATAATTTAAATTATAAAAGACACGATGGTGATGAAATTAAACTAAAAAATTTAAAAGTTATTAATAAAATTGATTATCAAAATTATTTCTTCGAAGCACAAAATAGAGTTGATGATTTATTTATTAATTTAAAGACTAATACCAACAAACCAACAATTGTGCTTAAAAATTTTGTAATGGACTATAAACTTGCCAATAAAACAACTGGCCTTGAAGGTAATATGGATATTGCAATTGATGCCTTTAATTACGGCAAGCAACAAATGGGAAATGGTACTCTTGAACTTAATGTTCAAGGGTTAGATAAATCATTTTTAGACGATTATACGCAAATATCTTGGTTATTAGATTCAGCTAATAACTCAAACATCACCAATACTAAAATAGACATTAAAAAATTTCATTGGCACAATGCTTCTGGTGATTTCAATTTTAGTGCATTAATTGATATTGCTAACCTTAACCAAATGACAATTTATGATAGAGACATTGACAAAATTAACCAACTTTCAATAAATCTTGAAGCACCATTTGCTGTAATAGCGAGATTTATGTCACAAATAGAAGCCCCTGAGTCAGAACAAATAACCGATAATCAGCTACAAAGAGCAAGCAATAATTTACAATTAATGACACAAATGGCACTGAGCAGATCGCCATTAGTCACCTTTAAAAAAGGTGATACATCTGGTATATTTAGCGAACTTGATTACTTAAAATCAAACGATCAAGTGACTATCAATGGCAATAAAATTAGCAAACAAGAATTTCTAAACAATTTAAACTTCTAATCTAAAAAATTCCGCCTATCATCAGGCGGAATTTCATTTAAAAACAATTTAATGAGTCAATATTTATATGAACACTAACTCTCCTGCTGTGCCTGAAAATCAATTTAAACGATCAATGAAGACTCGCCACTTAATCATGTTATCACTAGGTGGAGTTATTGGAACTGGACTATTTTTTAATACTGGTTATATCATCGCTACTGCTGGTGCTATCGGTGCTATTATTGCTTATTTAATTGGTGCAATTGTTGTCTATTTAGTTATGCTTTGCTTGGGTGAGCTGGCTGTTGCGATGCCTGAAACGGGCGCATTTCATACTTATGCATCAAAATTTATTAGTCCTGCAACGGGCTATACGGTTGCTTGGCTCTATTGGTTAACCTGGACTGTAGCATTAGGATCAAGTTTTACTGCTGCCGGTTTATGTATGCAATATTGGTTCCCACAAATATCAGTTTGGATTTGGTGCTTAGTTTTTTGTGTAGTCATTTTCTTATTAAATATTATTACCGCACAATTTTTTGCCGAAAGTGAATTTTGGTTTTCCATTATTAAAGTGATTACCATTATTGTATTTATCATCGCTGGTAGTGCGGCTATCTTTGGGTTTATTCCAATGAAAAATAACCTACCTGCGCCATTTTTGCATAATATTACTGAACATGGCTGGTTTCCTAACGGTATTATTCCGATTGTTATGACCATGGTATCAGTGAATTTTGCATTTTCAGGGACAGAACTTATCGGTATAGCCGCTGGCGAAACCCATCAACCAGAAAAAACCATTCCCTTAGCGATTAAAACCACTATTCTACGATTGATAATCTTTTTTGTTGGTACCATTTTTGTGTTAGCTGCCCTGCTACCAATGGAACAAGCAGGAGTTATTAAAAGTCCATTTGTCGAAGTATTCGAAAGTATCGGTATACCTTATGCTGCTGACATTATGAATTTTGTTATCTTAACTGCCATTTTATCCGCAGCTAACTCTGGATTATATGCATCTGGTCGCATGTTATGGTCGCTATCTAATCAAGGTACATTGCCAAAATGCTTTGGTAAATTAAATCCAAAAGGTATTCCAACTACCGCTATTGCGGTTAGTATGATTGGTGGTTTATTAGCACTGTTTTCCAGTGTTATTGCACCAGATACTGTGTTTGTAGGCTTAACGGCAATTTCAGGATTTGCCGTTGTTGCTGTTTGGTTAAGTATTTGTGCTTCACATTACTTTTTTAGAAAACAACTCTCAACCTCTGAAATACAATCTCTAAAATATAAAGCACCTCTTTATCCATTAGTGCCAATTTTAGGGTTTATATTATGTTTAATTGCTTGTATTGGACTGGCTTTCGATCCTGAACAACGGATTGCCCTTTATTGTGGTATTCCATTTGTAGTGGTTTGCTATATCGCCTATCATATTACCCGAGCTTATCAACAACGAGTAAATCGATAATGTCAAAAGAAAATCCTATATCGCAGTTATTAAAGCAAAATAACTACGTAATTATTGACGGTGCTTTAGCAAGTGAGCTACAGCGCCGTGGTTGTGATCTTAATGATAGCTTATGGTCAGCTAAAGTATTAATTGAACAACCCGATCTAATTAGACAGGTTCATTTTGATTATTTTAATGCCGGCGCTGATTGTGCTATTACCGCTAGTTATCAAGCGACACCATTAGGTTTTGCCCAAAAAGGGATATCACTTGCCGAATCAATAAATTTGATTAAACAAAGTGTAACATTAGCTCAACAAGCCAAACAACAATATCTAGATCAAATTAAGTCAGATAAGTTATTAGTTATCGCTGGTTCGGTGGGGCCTTATGGAGCCTATTTGGCAGACGGTTCAGAGTATACAGGCAATTATCAACTCAGTGAAAATGAATTTATCGATTTTCATCAGGCCAGAATGCAAGCACTCATTGAGGCAAAAGTTGATATTTTAGCTTGTGAAACCCTACCCAACTTTGTTGAAATAACAGCGTTAGCTAAATTGCTACAACATTATCCCACAATGACAGCATGGTTTTCGTTAACGTTAAAAGATGCCAATCACCTTAGTGATGGAACCCCTCTTGTCGAAGTGATTGATTATCTAAATCAGATTGATCAGGTAGTTAGTATCGGTATTAATTGCATTGCTTTAGAAAAGGTCTCTCTGGCATTAACCAAATTACAAGCACTAACAGCGAAACCCTTAATTGTTTATCCTAATTCGGGCGAGCAATATGATCCAACCACTAAACAATGGCACCAAGATCATCAACATAATTGTACCTTTGATAACCAATTGCCAGTTTGGATCAAGTTAGGAGCAAAATTGATTGGTGGCTGCTGTCAAACAACTCCAAATGATATTGCAAAAATTGCTCACTATTTAAAAGCAGCTAATTAAGTATAATCGATAGTTTACATTTATAGCTATAAACCAATAAATCAGCACAGTTAATAAAATTGATAAGATAAATTAACGGTGTTTTTTATACAATTAGGAATTTTATAACCTAAAAAACCCCTCTCCTCAAATTTTTTGCTTCAAAAAAAGTGCTTTCCTCAAAATTTTTTCAGCCACATTTAATAACATAATATTCGTCAGTCCCATCGAGCATCGGAATTATTGTAATAAGTAGAATTTTATCTGAAGGTTGTTAGTTTAGTTTGTATATTATTCAATATTAGCATGACGGTTTTTCATTAATTCTGGCGTCTGTTGCAATTCTGTCATTAGACTGTAAACAATGCTGTCATAAGTGAGTAATGATAGTTGTTCAAATGTGCTACCCATGGGTTGATTTAGTTCAAGCACTTTTATAGGAATTACCACAATATTATCCGCTAACTTAGCTAAGCTAGAGTTACCATTGGTAGTAAATAATATTATTTTAACGCCAAGTGCTTTTGCTTGATTAGCATAAGCAATTAAGCTTTTGGTTTCACCGGAACTCGATCCTAAAATTAATAAATCACCGACATTTGCTTTTGGTTTACTAATTTCAGTTATCAAACTAACGTTCAAGCCCAAATGCATTAATCGATTAGCAAATGCCCCAATCATTAATCCAGAGCGGCCTGTCCCAGCAAGAAAGATGTGTTTTGCTGCAATAATGGCATTTTTAAATTGGCTAAGTTGTTCCTCATTGATGGAGCTTACTTGTGCTGATATTTCAGTTAATATTTTTGATAATACATCTTTAGTATCCATTATTATTTCCCTATTTGATTGCCGCTTTTAATCTTTCTATATTGCTTTCGAGCGGATTATTGTTAAAGATAAATCCACCTGATACGATACTGTTTGCGCCAGCTGTAACACATAAAGATATGTTTTGATCGTTAATATTGCCATCAACCTGAATATCGTAATGGTAATTACCGATTTGCTTTAAACTTTTTAATTGTTCTATTTTTTGTAGCGTAAAAGGTAAAAAACTTTCATTTTTTTGGCCAGGATTGACCGTCATGACTAAAACCTGATCAACCTGAGGTAATAAGAGCTTCAGATTTTCAACTGGTGTACAAGGGTTTATAGCTATACCGACTTTAATATTACTATTTTTAATTTTATTAATAATATATGAATGATGCGCCGTTGCTTCATAATGAAAGGTAATAATATCAGCTTTAGCATCAATAAAATCAACTATGGCTAATTCAGGTTTTTCAACCATTAGATGGCAATCTAAAATAAAATCAGTATGCGCTTTTAGATTTTTAACAAAACTAGCATTAAAGCCTAGATTGGGTACATAATGATTATCCATTACATCAATATGTAGTTGGCGAATACCTAAAGTTTGTAGATTTTCTAGAGTTTCTTTGATCTGATAAAGATCAGAATTAAATAGTGATGGAGACAGTATCATAATTATCTCCTTTTATTAACAACCCATCAGCATAAAATTAACATTACGTTTCCTTTCACGTAGTGCATCCCAATCGACAAAATAAATTCGTCCTAACTGCCCTAATAACGGTTGACCATCTTTAATAATTAATACAATTGAAAAATGACCAAACAGTGATGATTTGATATGAGCATCTGTATTTAACATAACCCATTTTTCAGCTGGATAATTAGGATCACTAAGACTTAAACCAAATTCAACATGCTTTGGACCTGGTGAGTTATATTGATTTTCGCTGGTCATCCGTGGAGCAATTTTTTCTAATGTATTGTTGATATCCACTTGCAGAAATTCATCACCAAAAAAATTAGTATCGTGCATACATTCTTCAAAAAAAAGTGAACATGTTGTATGGCTAGTAGCTATCGTTAATTGACCATTTTGGATATTGGATTGCTTTACAAACTGTTTTAATTGCTCAGTAATATCGTGGTATGAATGCCTACCTGCAACCGTGTTGATTTCAATGGCGTGATGAATAATATTCATAATAGTTTATTCCTTGTTATAGCCCCATCTACTTTGTAGTTAAACTTCACAAAATAAATGAGGCAATCATTATCAAAACTTAAAGTTGAATTTAAATAGCTAAACGCTTTTTCAATTCAGCAAAAAATTCATTTAATCCAACACCAGTAAGTAGTGGTAATCCATTAATCACTTTCGCTTTAATTGAATCAGGTACAATCGTTGTACTTACAACTACATCATAAGAGTCAATCTTATTAAGTTCATCAGCAATCTTAGATTGATAGATTTTTACCTGATCTGTTAATTTTTCATCACTAAGCCATTTATTCACTTTGCTTACTGCGATAGTTGAAGTTGCATGCCCTGCACCACACATGATAAGTAAATTCTTCATATGATTATTTCCTTTTAATACATTTTAATTTTTTTGATTTTGTTGATATAGATAAGTAAGCAAAGAATAACTAGCGCTAAACCAATTAAACCAATAAAACCAAGATGAGTTAACAATAGTACGAATAAGGTTACTGGCCATAATCCACATAAAATGACAGTAACAATACCAGCAGTACCTACATCGTAATTAGCCAAATGGAATACATCAGTAATAACTGGAGCAAGCCATGTTGCCATATATAAGCAGACGACCAAATAGATGGTGCCACCTAAAATTGAACGAATAATATTACCTTTGAAAAACGGTACCATTAAACAGATGCCAAAGGCATAGAAAGCTAAATCACCAAAAGGTAGCACTTTATTACCCGGTAAAATTAAGGCTAATAATAATGAAACTGGCACCATAATTAACGCAGTTGCCATTACCGCAGGATGACCAACAGTTAACGCAGCATCCATACCGATGTTAACTTGTTTGCCATTGAGTTTTTTACTGGTAAATTCACGAGCAGCATCAGCAACAGGAAGTAAGCCTTCCATAAACATAGCGACCATTTTCGGCATAATTTTCATGATTGCCGCAGTTGAAATCGCTAATTTACCAATTTGTGGAACATCGTAATTAGCTAAGATACCAACAACAATACCGATGATTAAACCAATTACCACTGTATCACCGAAAATCCCAAATCGTTTGGTTAATGTTTCTGAATCAGCATTTAATTTGTTTAGTCCTGGAATACGGTCAAATATCCAATTTAATGGGATTGCAACAATTGCCCCTGATAACGCCATAAGGTGAGTAACGGCAATACCCGGATATCCAAAGAATGAACTAATTGGTTTTTGTAAAAGATCAGCCAAAAACCATTGCAACATTACAGCAGTGATACAACCAATAATACCAACCCAATATTCACCGGTTACTGAATAAGCCACCAAGCCGAGGAAAATTGCAAACCAGAAGTTCCAAATATCGACATTTAAAGTTCTAGTCCAACCTAGTGAAATAAATAAAAAGTTGATAATTAATGAAGCAGGAATGAGTAATAATCCCAATGTAGTTGAGAATGCTAACGGACCACCTACTCCACAACCAATATCCATGATGCTTAATGACGTTCCATATTGCTCACCCATTTTTTGAATCGCAACACCTAATGTATCTGATAATAAACCAATAACTAAACCAAGACCGACAATACCAATACCGACGGTAATACCAGACATCATCGCTTTGGAAAAGCTAACTCTGAAAAACAAGGCGATAATAAAAATGATGATAGGTAAAAAAACGACCCCACCTAAATTTATTAGCCATTGAAAAATATTAATGACACTATCCATTTGTTACTCCTTAATAAAAATAATCCATCCTATTTAACACCAGCGCTATTTAAAATAGAGATAAATTCGTTAGTTGATTGACATTGTTCTAATAATTTTATTTGTTCCTCATTTTGAAATAAGCCGATTAAATTTTGTAAATTCTCAACCTGTTCATGTGCTTGCTTCATTGCTAACATGAAAATAAATTTGACCGGTATTTGCTCTTTATCATCGGTCATACCAGAAAAAATCACCGGATGTTTTAGCGATGCAAAACAAATTTGTGATTGATTCACTTTTGAGGAATCGGTGTGGGGAATTGCAAAACCAATCGAATTAACTAATAAACCAGTCGGGTATTGCTGTTCTCTTTCTAGAATACCTGTTAAATAATCTTGTTTAACAATGCCATGTGACAATAACATTTGTGCCATTGTGGTTAAGATCTCTTCTTTGGTTTTTGCCTCAATGTTAAATAGGCATAAATGTTGATCAAAGTACATTCTTGATTCCTCTTTGATTATCCAAAAATAGTTTAAGTTGTTTAAAATTTGTGAGGTTTTTTAAGGATGAAATTACTTGTTTATTTGAAACAATTTCATAAATTTCGGTAAAAACGTCATTAATGCTATTGATATTGTCTTCGGAAAGACTAACCATAATAATAATACTGACATCAATCATGCCCCATTTTATTGGTCGTTTGAGGGTCATAATTGAGATACTCGATTTAATGACAAACATTGGCGAACCATGCGGTAAAGCAATGCCGTTTTCAATTGAAGTGTCGCCGATTTCTTCTCGATATAAAACTGAATCACGATAGTTTTTAGTCACTAAGCCTTTATCTTCTAACTTACTTATCAGCAAATTAAGGCAGTCACTTTTATGTTGAATATCAACATTTAATTCAATTAAATCCGCATTGACAAATTTGGCGGTAGAAGGGTAATAATTACCTTTGTCTGAAAAATCGGATTGCTTATTCAAGACATAGTTAGCGTAAGCTTGAATAATATTTTGATAGTCTTGTTTGTTCAACAAAGATGATATTTTGACCATCGGTTTATTAATATTTTTGATATCGAGAGTGGTGATGATCAAGTCGACATTACTAAGCTTAGTCGAATTCAGTTTAGCCACAGAATACACTTCAATATTGTCTTTAGATGGCAAAAATTTGCGGACTTTATTTAAGATTAAATTTGATGATGAACATCCATATTGACATATAATAACGATGTTATTGGCATCAGCGGCTTTATCTAAGGCTATCTGGAAATGAATCAATAAAAAAGATATTTCATGATCATTTAAATGAATATCAAATTTACGTTCTAAGTCTGAAAGTGCATACCATAACACACTAAATAATTTCGAATATTCCTGTTTTATTTCATCTAATAATGGATTAATAATACGAATTTGCTTTTGCAACCGAGTAATCATCGGTGGGAAATGCGACAATAATGAGTGAAATAATTTTCCATCACCCGAGAGATCGACACTTTCAATATCGCCTATTTTTTTGATGATCCTACGAATAATTTGCTCATAAAAACTATCATCAACAATGACATTTTCATCAATAATACGATGAGCAAAAAACAATTTACTTAGGTATTTAATATCATTGGTAGAAAACGTCACATTAAAAGTTAACTCTAACGTTTTAGCCAATTCCGAGGCAATCAAATAAGATTGCATATATCGGATATGATTAAATAAGAAATCACTCTCTTCAGGAATTGAATAACCTAAACACAATCTTTTTAGCTGAATGGTGATAGATATCAGTAATGAAGATAAATAATGTTCCGAAGATTGTACGACTACTGATTCAAAACGTTCAAATAATAACTGAGTTATCTGTTCAAAAGAGTTATCGCCAATAAATGATTTCATCAATTGATTGAGATAATAATCATCTTGTTTATGAATATACAAAGATAAGAAATGTTTAATCGCTCGTTGAATTTGATTTTCATTACCGTCAACATAAATTCCTTTATGAGTGACATTTAATAGAATATTTTCTTGTTCAAGAGCCCGATTAATAAATTCAATATCTTTGTGTAACGATGTTTTACTGACTAAATAATCATCCGATAATTGTTCCAGTGATACTGATTCACTTTTAAGTAAACAGCGTTTGACGATATCTAATCGACGGTATTCAGGACTTAAGCGTCGTGATTTTTGATTGAAATAGCTATGACTATTTTTTTGTTCTAAATAGCTAATAATCGGCTCAATATCGGTTTTTTCACCTACTAGCATTAGCCCTTTACGGGGAGACTTTTCGATTCGAATATCCGTATTCGGTACCGTTATTAACTGTTCATTTAGTTTTTCAATATCGTAATATACCGTTTTAGTTGAAATAGATAATTTTGAACTAAAAAAAGCAGCCGGTTTAAATTCCGATTGGCTAAAAAGTAGTTTAAGTAATTTGATTTGTCTTTCCATTACTCAACTCCTTTTTCTAATTGTTGTTGCAATACATTCATAACTTGATGATTTAAAGTATAGTTAGTTAAATAAATAAGACGATTACATTTTTTTCCAGATTAATCTGGAATAGAATGTGATCTTAATCAATGTAAAATGATGGGATTGACTGAATATCAAGCTTAAAATAGGGTATTTGTTTTAATATAGATAACAAATAATTGGTAGATATTAAAATAGAAACTTATGCAGAACGTAACATCTTAGGCGAAATACCAAAACGTTTTTTGAAATAATGGGTATAACCAAACTGATTGGGCGATATGTTGGCTTTGCACAGGAATATTTATCACCTGCCAATGCCACCAACCGGATCACGTCGATCATCAGGATCATACATGGTCAATACTAAACTTTTAGCATTAGTTGGAACATTCAGCCATTCAATTTGCGGTGAGATGTTATCGCCAATACAACCAAATTGATTGGCAATAAATTTACTAGTAAATCTATCTTTAGCTAATTTTGGAATGATTAATTTAAACAATTAAAAGGTACAAACATCACCAAGCTTAATAATAATGGTTTAAAGTTTTTTGCTATAAACATATTGTTTCCTTTTTTATTAACATATGAATGTTTAACAATAAACCATTATTAACTAACAATCAGCCAATTTAGGTACAAATTAGCTTAACTTTATTTTTTCGTTGCTAATACCCTTTCAACTGTATCAACAATAGCTTGAGTTTGTGAGTCAATTTCAATATTTACTTCATCACCAATCTTTTTACTATCTAGAGTGGTAATCGCTAATGTTTCAGGAATTAGATGGATATTAAATTGATTATCTTTTACTTCTCCTACCGTTAAACTTGCACCATCTATACCAATAAAACCTTTGAATAAAACATACTTCATAAATTTTTCTGACATGGCTAACGTCATTTGACAATTAGTTGCTGTTTTTTGGATGTCAATAATGGTGGCTCGACAAGATATATGCCCTGACATTACATGGCCACCAATTTCATCACCGTATTTTGCACTACGCTCAATATTAACCAAATCATTTAACTTTTTACTGCCGAGAGTTGTTAAGGCTAACGTTTCTTGCATAATATCAAAAGTAACCCAATCATCTTGAAAATCGGTCACGGTTAAACAACATCCATCGTTAGCAATGGATGCACCAATTTCGATATGCTGTGTTAATTTAGCTGGTAATTTTACCTTATAAGTACGTAATTTATCTTGATCGATGATATCAATAATTTGACCAACACCTTGAACGATTCCTGTAAACATCATTATAACCTTTATAATTCATCATTATTATCAGCTATTTTAGCGCAAACCAATAAAAAATAATAATGATTACAATCAAATGATTTTGGTTAACTTGCCTGATAAATGAAATAATTTACTCTGTAAAAAGATACCCATTTTATTAGTCTACTGATATGATCATGGTTAATTAATGATTTAAAGGTTTTCCATTTATGTTAAAACTAATTTTTGCTATTTCGGTCGGTTCAGTTGCTGGAGGCTTATTGCGCTGGTTTTTATCGTTAAAGTTAAATGTGATTGCTTTTACTATTCCGTTAGGAACCTTAGTTGCTAATTTAATTGCTGGTTATATTATCGGTTTAGCCATTGCCTTTTTTAATCACACCCCCCTATCCCCTGAATGGCGATTGTTAATAATTACTGGTTTTTGTGGTGGATTATCGACTTTTTCCACCTTTTCAGCTGAGATTGTTAACTTTCTACAAGAAGGACGTTTTGGTTGGGGATTAACTACCATCGCGATTCATGTCGCAGGTTCAGTATTGATGACCTTTTTAGGGATTTTGACCTATCAATATTTTCGCTCATGAAGATATATTACGCCATAATAATCTAAAAAATGAGCATAAATAGTATTTACAACCGTAAAATACTGTATTAATATACACTGTATAAGTAAACAGTATAGAGGTTATTATGCTTATTGAACATTCATCACCACAACTTATGGCTATAAATTTTGAAACACCTTTTCAACAAGTGTTGCAACAGCAGAGACCTTTATTACGTTCATTCAATAAAGAAAAAAAATGGCAATTATGGCTATCAGATCGTCCAATGTTAAAACGTTCATGGGTAAATATTGCCGGGCTTGATAAACAAAAAGTCGTACATTTGGCTAACTTAACTAATAATAATTTAGTCTCGACTATAGAAAAGGCATTACAAAGTAAAACCTGTAGTTATGTGGTTGCTTGTATTAACGATCTTAATGAGCATGACAAACAACGTTTACAACAGGCCGTATTAACTAGCGATACATGTTTATTCTTAGTTCACGATGAACAAAGTCAGCCAGCTATTCAATACCATTAATTTGAAAATTAACCGTTCAAATAAAAATAGTATTTGGCATACCATTTAATTATTTTTTATTAACAGCCGTTGTTATAAAAAGACACTATCTAATGTGGTAGTGTCTTTTTTTATTTATACCACTATCATTAATGTTAAATCACCGAATAAGCTAAATTGTTTACTCTTGAAAAAATATAAGCAAACTTTTATAAAATTTGTTAAATCAAGTTAAACTGCTAGTTGGAATTGTAAGTTAAATGAGTGAAAAAAATTGTTAACCGAACTCAGAGCAATCAAGATTCGGTCATCGATTCATCTAGCGCTTCTTGTTTAGCTTGATTGATGATAGCTTTAACAATCCATTGTGAAAGATCTATCACTTGCTCACTCTCAAAGTTCCAAATATCTTTTAACACCATGAATATTTCAGAACCATATATGATTGAAATTGAGTAGATAACTTTATCAAAAAGCTCATCAGAGAATTGAGCTCTAAGTGGCTGCAATAAATTGGTAAGAATTTCCTTACGATTACCTCGCACAAGTTTTTTAGTCTTTTCCGTTATTTGTGACCGTTCATCTGCCCATTGTTTTAAAGAAAGGCTTAAAGCTGCACGTAATGTTCCTTCATGTTTTAACATTTGCGGCAAAGCAAAAGCTAAAAAATCATTTATCTGATCTTCGACATTTTCTCTATCTGATTGCCATAAGAATATTGGACTAAGTGATTGTTCAACAGCCGCTGATATTAAATCGGTTTTAGTCGGGAAATAGCGATAAGCAGTAGCTCTAGAAATACCTGTTCTATCTGATAATTCAGTAATGGATATATCTTTACCCTGCTCTAAAGCCTCAATCGCAGTTTCGATAAGACGATCGTAAGTTCTTTTTTTGGCCCCAGAATATTTCTTAGAATTCATTAAGCTATTTATATTCATATTTTTATTTATCGCCAGCTAATAAACTTTTGTAAATTATACAACTTTTTTTAACATAACTATAATATTTAAAAAATTTTCAAAAAAATTTAAAAAAAATGAGACTAATGTCTCATTTTTAGCTTATAATTATCAAAGTAGTAATCGCTGATAGTTGAGTAAGAAGTATCGAGTTCTATTTTATCTGTTAAGGAGAAATAAATGGCATCGCATAACATGGTTTACTTGGTCGCGACACTAGACACAAAAGGAGAAGAGATTGTTTACGTCAAACATTTACTTAGTAAAAGAAATGTTGCAAGTAAAATAGTTGATATCTCCACTAAGCAACCGCATTCTTTTAATCACATTGCTGATATTAGCGCCAGTACTGTTGCTAAATATCATCCCGAGGGTGAAAAAGCGGTTTTTGTCACCGATAGAGGAAAGGCTATCGTTGCAATGGCTAATGCATTTAAACAATTTTTAATAGCGCAAAATGATGTTGACGCTATCCTCGGTTTAGGTGGCTCGGGTGGTACCGCATTAATCACTCCAGCTATGCAAGCACTGCCTATTGGCGTACCAAAGTTGATGGTTTCAACCATGGCCTCAGGTGATATATCTGGGTATATCGGTGCAAGTGATATTGCGATGCTCTATTCCGTTACAGATATTGCTGGCGTAAATGTTATATCAAGAAAAGTACTCGCCAATGCAGCTAATGCTATTGCAGGTTCAGTGTTATTTAAAACGCAAGAACAAGTCGAAGATAAACCAGCAATTGGATTAACCATGTTCGGTGTTACTACTCCGTGTGTTCAATCGCTTTCAGCAAAATTAAATGATAAATATGATTGTTTAGTTTTTCATGCAACAGGTAGTGGCGGTAAAGCAATGGAAAAATTAGCTGATAGCCATTTATTAAAAGGTGTACTTGATATTACAACCACTGAAGTTTGTGATCATCTGTTTGATGGAGTACTTGCTTGTGATGATGACCGATTTGAAGCCATCGCAAGAAGCGAAGTCCCATATATTGGATCATGCGGCGCCCTTGATATGGTTAATTTCGGTAGTCCAGATACTATTCCAGAAAAATATCGAGATCGTCTGTTTTATCCCCATAATCCACAAGTTACTTTAATGCGAACCACCCCTGAAGAGAATAAAATCATGGCAAATTGGATCGCTACAAAACTAAATAAATGTCAAGGCGAAGTAGTTTTTATTATTCCTGAAAGTGGTTTTTCTGCCCTTGATATTGAAAATGGGGATTTTTGGTCACCGCAAGCGGATCAAGCTTTCATCGATGAGTTTGAAAAAGTCTTTATTCAAACTGAAAAACGACGGTTAATAAAAACCTCGCATCATATTAATTCACCAGAATTTTGTAATTTAGTTATTAACGAATTTAAAAATATAATTAAATAAAGTAATGGAGAAAATTATGAGTAGTAAACGTGCTCAATTATTAAAAAAATTCCATGATATGATTGCTAAAGGTCAACCAATCATCGGTGGAGGAGCTGGTACAGGATTATCTGCAAAATGTGAGGAAGCTGGTGGTATTGATCTGATTGTAATTTACAATTCTGGTCGTTATCGTATGGCAGGTCGTGGATCACTAGCTGGCTTATTAGCTTATGGTAATGCCAATGAAATTGTTATGGATATGGCAAAAGAAGTATTACCGGTTGTAAAACATACCCCTGTGTTAGCTGGTGTTAATGGCACCGACCCCTTCTGCCAATTCGATCAGTTTTTAGATCAAATTAAAGCTACCGGATTTGCTGGCGTACAAAACTTCCCTACTGTTGGTTTAATTGATGGTAATTTTAGAGCTAATCTTGAAGAAACGGGTATGGGCTATGCATTAGAAGTTGAGATGATTCGCAAAGCACATGAAAAAGATCTGCTAACTACACCATATGTATTTAGTGAGCAAGATGCTATTGACATGACCAAAGCTGGGGCGGATATTTTAGTTCCACATATGGGCTTAACCACCGGTGGTAGTATTGGTGCCCAAACTGCATTAAAACTTGCGGATTGTGTTCCTTTAATCAATCAATGGGCCAAAGCAGCTAAAGCAATTCGTCCAGATATTATCATACTTTGCCATGGTGGACCTATTTCATCCCCTGAAGATGCAGAATATATTTTACAAAATTGTCCTGATTGTAATGGTTTTTATGGCGCAAGTTCAATGGAACGTTTGCCAACAGAAACAGCATTAACTCAGACGACAGAAAGATTTAAGTCTATTCGACACCAACAATAAGTAAGCAATAACGGTGCGACTATTCGTCGCACTGCTATTTTTTCTATTCTCCAACCTAAGCAAATTCTACTTATACCATCTTAATTTTCAGTGATAAAAATTGATGATAATTGTCTACTACTTTACTATTGATTGTTAACTGTGAGACAATCGTAACTGCAGTATCCTATGTTTTAAAAAAGTAATAACGTTTGTAAGAAATTTTTATGAGTTTCATTATTGTTATTTTGCTAACTTAATATAGGAAACACAAAATGAGAGAATATCAAACTGATGTAGCTGCATTTGTATTACGAATTGCTTTAGGTATGATGTTTTTGGCCCATGGTTTTACCAAACTACTTGTTCTAACCCCAGAAGGTACTGCAGAGTATTTTCATACTCTTGGCTTTCCCGGTTTTTTTTCTTATATCGTTATCATTTTTGAAATTGGTGGCGGTGCACTATTGTTACTCGGTATTTTAACTCGTGCCATAGCGCTAATTGCTTTCTTTCAATTAGCAATAATAACTATTGTGCATTGGAATAATGGTTGGTCATTTACTAATCAAGGAGGTGGTTGGGAGTATCCAGCTTTTATGTCATTAACTGCTTTTAGTTTGGCATTATTAGGGACTGGTCGGTTTAGTGTTTTGGCAGGTAAAAAATATCCACAAATAACTCAACAATAAGATGCTAAATATTTAGGAAAGGTAGCGACAATTATTTATTACCTTTCCTAAAAATTGCATAGTTAAAATTAATTATTAATTTCAATTACTAAAAGATCACCCTGATCTTTTAAGAAATATTCATCATCTTGAGGTGCTCGTAATGACATCATACGATTATCACCCATTTCCATCGTATCACCAGGATTCATTGTCGCTTGACTTTGTCGTAAATAATTTAAAATATTATTAAACATGTCAAAATAATACTCACTTTCCTCATAACTATTGGCTAATGCTGCAAAATTAGGTAAACCAAATTTATTAGCGCCATAAGTGCGCATCCAAATCCCTTTAATATTTTCTATTTCATATTTAACAAAACCACAAAACAATAAAGGTAAACATTCCCCTAAAGTGGCTAAACCATCTTTTTCCGAAGCTAGTGAATTAATAAAGTTAACTGGTAATGAAGTATGAGCATCTTCATTAATTACTGCTAACGCATTAAATTGTTCAAAGCATGCTACTAAACGAGTTAAAGCTAAGTACTGCTCTAATACATCTTGTTCATAGCCAACATAATATAATAATAAATGACTATCACTTTCATAAACTTGTTGTTTTATTTCTTGACTATAACTAGCAGGAGTAACACATGCTTCTAATACAGCTTTAGGATAAGGCGCATTGAGACCAACTATTCTAATAACATGTTTACCCCAACTTACTAAAATACACATACCTTCTTCAAGTTGTCCGAACGGTGTTTCATATCGAATATCTTTTATGATCGGATTAATCGATTTAAGTTTTGCTAATAATTCATCGTTATTAATATTAAGCACACCGCTAAAAACAACACTTAAGCTAACGGCATTCTCAATATCAGGATTTGGGACAATCGAATTATCCATCTGTTTTGATTCTGTTTTTTTACCAAAAAAACGAGAAAATATACCCATTTTATATTCCTTATGACAACTATTTTAAATTAAATCCAATTTAGTGCATTTTATAGTAATTGACGCTATAAAACTTTAGCAATAATATCTACTTGCCTATATTAAGTAAATATTTTATTTATCATTTTTAACCATTGTAAATTTTTTAATTCAATAATTAAAAAATCAATCAAACATAGAGTTCTAAGTGGTAATAATTTGCAACTTAAGTAAATGGCATAAATATTTAAATCCTATTAATTAATAAAATATTATAATATCTATGATTTAATCGAATGTTAATACTTGTTCAGGCCGTCCAAATTTTCTATAAAATAATGCGGCATTCAAGTTTTCTTATTCCTATTTTGATATTTACTATGACTAAAAAGTATAATATTAATTCATTTCACACTTAGACCTTCAATGAAATCTTCAACTATTTGATGAGCTTTTTGCGCACCTTCTAAATTCATATCAATGAAAGTTTGATCATAAACTGGCATATTATTATCGTCATATTCATTTTCGATACTATCTCCAATATTGAATATATAGAAAACTGATACATTCCAATCTTGATTATACTCATAATTATAAGTACACCTTAAAACACTTTTACGATAGCAATTAATTTCTAAAGCTTCTGTTTGCGGTGGCAACCAATCTACTTGAGGAATGATTAGTGTGTTTTCATGTTTATAAAATCTATGTAATTCTATGCCATTGTTGAATTGTTTTGTCTCAAGCCAATCTCCATACCAATCTTCTGAATTTCTATTTCTCTTTATCTCCTTTATATTTTCTAATCTTTTCTGAAATGATTTAAGCCGAATACCACTAACTTCATCTTTATTTTTTTTCACAAATTCGATGTCTAAACTATCCAATTTTAAAAGTTCATTTTTTATATTACTGCAATAAGCGATTATTGCTTTAGATGTTGGATGAATGCATAAATTCCCTGAATTAATTCTAATTTCACTGATTTTGTCAATTTGATAGGCTTGAGTATGGGAAAACTGCTCACAAAAATCTTTTTCAGAATTATTTACAGAAGTAGAATCATGTAATTTTCTAATCCAAAATGGTGAATATTTGGAATTAGGATAAACTCGCAGAATAGTATCTTTAGACAATTCAACTAAACGTCCATTTTCTCTACATTCACTACTGGGTCTACTTTCTACAAATTCTACAACTATAGGAGCTATTAAATAGGCAGGCCAAAAGAAAGTACAAAATAATGGTAATAATACATAACTGAATATTGAAGCAAATTTACGTTTTATACCATAAGATTTTTTTGCTTGTAATTGGCATAGTCGAAGTATTATTGGAAAAACCATACCTGTTAATGTAAATAGAAAAATAATAAGATTGGTATGCATAAAGCAAAATATTAACCAAACAACCATTGAAATTGTAAAAATTGCTTTGATAATCCAATGCATCCGGACAAAAACAAATATTAACGAAAACGTATAAATACCATAAAAAAATGGTAGCATGAAAAACCAAACAAAAATGTAACTATCGATATGATTAGCAGGATGATCCATATAAAATCCAATTTATAAAACTAGCTATAACAAAATTCCTTTCAGTTATGATTATCACGGATAAATATTTATGTCAAAAAATGAGGATTTTTTATTAATCCTCAAAAATTAAGAAAAAGTATTTTAACTTATTAATTTGTTTCAATGAATGATTCAATATCCATTACTGTTGCAAATCGCATCAATGCCGACATAAAGCTATTATGAACATCTGACGATGAAATAATATTACCGTTAAATTCAAGATCACGGAATGAATTAAGACAAAACAAATAATTAAAAAATTTGAATTTTTTATATTTTTTTAATAAATCGACAAAATTAAGTTGCTAGTTAGTCATTTATATTATATTTTGTACAACAGTTAAATTTAAAGGTTTTATTTTTTATGAATTGTTTTTGTGTTTTCGTTACTAAACATCATCATCACCATCATTCCTGAATAGTCTTCGGGCGATTGGTGCTGGAAGACAAAAGGTCTTCCGGTGATATCGCAAAAGCATTTAGAAAACCCTCGGAAGATCAGTCTTCCGAGGGTTTTTTATTTGTGGTTTATAAATTTATTTAAACAAGTTGGAGAAGAATATGTTGGATAATTCACGGTTACGTATAGCAATGCAAAAGTCGGGACGTTTAAGCGATGAGTCGAAAAAATTATTGGCTCAATGTGGCATAAAAATCAATTTGCAAGAACAACGCTTAATTGCTTTTGCCGAAAATATGCCAATTGATATTTTACGCGTTCGCGATGATGATATACCCGGACTAGTCATTGATGGCGTTGTTGATATTGGTATTGTCGGTGAGAATGTGTTAGAAGAAGAAGTTCTTGATAGACAAGCCGAAGGTGAAAACCCACAATATAAAACCTTACGTCGCCTTGATTTTGGTGGCTGTCGCTTATCAATTGCTGCTCCTCGTGATTTTGTTTATAGCGGACCAGAATGTTTAAATAATTTACGCATTGCAACCACTTATCCTCACCTACTCCGCCGTTACCTTTCACAATACAATGTCAATTTTAAAACCTGTCTACTTAATGGTTCTGTAGAAGTTGCACCACGAGCTGGCCTTGCTGATGTAATTTGTGATTTAGTATCCAGTGGAGCCACATTAGAAGCTAATGGTCTACAAGAAATTGAAATTATTTATAAATCGAAAGCTTGCTTAATTCAACGTGAAGGTGAAATGTCTGCCACCAAACAGGCGTTAATCGATAAAGTGATGACGCGTATTCAAGGGGTAATTCAAGCTCGTGAATCCAAATACATTATGCTGCACGCGCCAACAGCCGTTTTAGATCAAGTCGTATCACTATTACCAGGAGCAGAAAATCCAACCATTTTACCATTAACTGGCGAACAAAATCGGGTAGCACTACATATGGTGAGTACTGAATCATTATTCTGGGAAACCATGGAAAAACTAAAAGCATTAGGTGCAAGTTCAATCCTTGTATTACCAATTGAAAAAATGATGGAGTAATCAAATGAAACTATCATATTGGCAACAATGTTCTAAAGAAAAACAAGCAGAATTACTAACTCGTCCTGCTATAGCTGCTTCTGATACTATTAGCCAAGCGGTTAAAGATATTTTGACGCAAGTAAAACAAAATGGCGATGAAGCTCTAAAAGAATTAAGTAATAAATTTGATAAAGTACAAATTAAGCAAATCAAATTAACTAAAGATGAGATAAAAACAGCAACTAGCCGTGTTAAACCAGAATTAAAACAGGCAATGCAATTAGCTGTAAGTAACATCGAAAAATTCCACCAAGCACAAGTTAGACAAACTATAACAGTGGAAACGATGCCTGGCATCAAATGTCAGTCAGTCACTAGACCAATTGATTCGGTAGGTCTGTATATACCTGGTGGTTCGGCTCCGTTGCTATCAACCGTATTAATGTTAGCCATTCCAGCTAAAATTGCCGGTTGTCGTAAAGTGATTTTATGTTCACCTCCACCAATTGCTGACGAGATTTTATATGCGGCTGAGCTTTGTGGTGTAACTGAAATTTATCAATTGGGGGGCGCACAAGCGATTGCGGCAATGGCATTAGGAACTCAATCAGTTCCTAAAGTCGATAAAATATTTGGTCCCGGTAATGCCTATGTTACCGAGGCGAAACGCCAAGTTAGCCAACGATTGGATGGCGCAGCAATAGATATGCCAGCCGGCCCGTCAGAAGTCTTGGTCATTGCCGATAGTTCCGCTAATCCGGCGTTTATTGCCGCTGATTTACTTTCTCAAGCTGAACATGGCCCCGATTCACAGGTTGTACTGCTTACACCTGATGAGAAGATCGCCCAAGCAGTCTCAGTCGAAGTTGATAAACAACTTGCTCAACTTTCACGTCAAGGAATTGCTGAAAAAGCGTTACAAGAGAGCCGACTTATTGTTACTAAAGATTTAGATGAATGTGTAACTATCAGCAATCGTTATGGTCCTGAACACTTAATTATTCAAACCGAAAATGCCGATCAACTGGTTGATAAAATTAATAGCGCTGGCTCGATATTTTTAGGTGATTGGTCACCGGAATCAGCAGGTGACTATGCTTCGGGTACTAATCACGTTTTACCTACTTATGGTTATACCGCTACTTACTCGAGCCTTGGCTTAGCCGATTTCCAAAAACGTATGACAGTACAAAAATTGACTGCTGAAGGTTTGCAAGCAATCGGTAATGCTGTTGAGCTAATGGCTCAAGCTGAACAACTTACCGCCCACAAAAATGCCGTAACAATTCGTTTAGCTAAACTTAACGCTGATACTAAACAATAGGTGAATAAAATGGACATTAATCAATTAGTCAGAAAGAACGTACAAAAATTGACGCCTTATCAATCAGCTAGACGTATAGGCGGTAATGGTGATGTATGGCTAAATGCCAATGAATACCCTGTTGCACCAAACTTTCAGTTAACTGAACAAAACTTAAACCGCTATCCTGAAGCACAACCCGAACAAGTGATTAATCGTTATGCGCAATATGCTGGAGTTACCCCAGAGCAAGTGATTGTTAGTCGGGGGGCCGATGAAGCGATAGAGCTATTAATGCGGGCTTTTTGTGAGCCAGAAACCGATACAGTGCTTTATTGCCCACCAACTTATGGTATGTATCAAGTCAGTGCCGAAACACTAGGTATAAAAACCAAAACCGTACCAACTAAATCTAATTGGCAACTCGATTTAGACGGAATTAAACAAAATCTAGACAATGTTAAATTGATCTATGTATGTTCACCTAATAATCCAACTGGTAATTTAATAGACCAAGATGATATTAAAACTTTACTTAAATTAGCTGAAAATCGCGCTTTAGTAATTATTGATGAAGCTTATATTGAGTTTTCTCCAAATTCAACAGTTGTGAGCTGGCTTGTAAATTATCCTCACCTAGTTATTTTACGAACTTTATCGAAGGCTTTTGCGCTAGCAGGATTACGGTGTGGCTTCACTTTAGCAAATAAACCAGTAATAGATGCTTTACAGAAAGTGATCGCTCCATACCCTCTCGCTACCCCAGTAGCGGACATTGCCACTCAGGCATTGAGTAAAGAAGGTATCGAAACGATGAGATCGCATGTCATCAATCTAAATAATCAAAAAGAGAAGTTTGCTAAACAACTTACTGCTTTACCAATTGTCGAAAAAGTTTATCCTAGTGAATCAAATTATTTATGCGTGAAATTTCAAAGTAATAAAGAGGTATTTAGCAAACTATGGAATAAAGGCATAATTTTGCGAGATCAAAGCAAATCAATTGGCCAAGATGGTTTTGTGCGAATTTCGATTGGTACACAAGCAGAATGTGAAGCAGTAATAACCGCACTCAAAGCGATAAAATAGGAGCAAGTATGTTACAAAAATATTTATTTATCGATCGTGATGGAACATTGATAGTTGAACCGCCTATCGATTTTCAAGTTGATAGTTTTGCAAAACTTGCATTTGAACCTAATGTGATCCCAGCACTACTAAAACTACAAGCAGCTGGTTACAAATTAGTGATGGTGACCAATCAAGATGGATTAGGAACCAGTAGTTATCCGCAAGCTGATTTTGATGGCCCACACAATTTAATGATGCAAATATTTGCCTCACAAGGTGTAATATTTGAAAATGTACTTATTTGCCCACATTTCCCTGAGGACAATTGTGAGTGTCGTAAGCCGAAAATCACTTTAGTTCTACCTTATTTAACCAGTGGTAAGTTAGATAAACAAAATAGTTACGTTATTGGTGACAGGGTCACAGATATGCAACTTGCTGAAAATATGCAAATAAAAGGATTACAATATAATCCAGAATCACTTAATTGGAATGAAATAGCCCAACGTTTAACCACAGCAGATCGTTATGCTAAAGTCGAACGCAATACCAAAGAAACCAAAATTTTAATTGAAGTTTGGTTAGATAGACAAGGTGGCAGTCAAATTAATACCGGCATTGGTTTTTTTGATCATATGCTTGACCAAATCGCCACTCATGGCGGTATCAAATTAAATATTCAAGTAGAAGGCGATTTACATATAGATGATCACCACACTATTGAAGATACAGGTCTTGCCTTAGGCGAAGCACTAAAAAAAGCACTTGGCGATAAACGGGGTATCACTCGTTATGCATCAGTTATTCCAATGGATGAGTGTTTAGCAAAATGTGCAATGGATATTTCAGGTCGACCTTACCTCAAGTTTTCGGCGCAATTTAGTGATCCGAAAGTTGGCGATATGAGTACACAAATGGTTGAACATTTCTTCTATTCTCTAAGTTATACTATGGCAATTACTTTACATATTGCAACAACTGGCGACAATGACCATCACCGAATCGAAAGCTTATTTAAAGCTTTCGCGCGTACGCTTAAACAAGCGATTAAAATTGAAAGTGACAGACTACCTAGCTCGAAAGGAGTGTTATAGATGAAAATTGTCATTCTAGATACTGGCTGTGCTAATCTTTCCTCAGTCAAATATGCAATACAGAGATTAGGCTATAATCCAATCATTAGCCTTGATCCTGATACTGTGCTTGAATCTGACAAACTCTTGTTACCTGGAGTGGGATCAGCGTCAGCTGCAATGCAAAAATTAGAAGAACGTAATTTAATTAAGCTTATCAAAGTCTGTACTCAACCAGTATTAGGTATCTGCCTTGGTATGCAACTTTTAGCTGATTATAGCAATGAAGGTCATGTCGATACCTTAGGTATTATTCACGAAAAAGTAGTGCAAATTCCTGATTGTGGATTACCACTACCACATATGGGCTGGAATCAAGTCACCCCAAAAGCCGGACATCATCTATTTAGAGATATTCCTGATGGTGCTTACTTTTACTTTGTACATGGATACGCCTTACCATTATGCTCATCAACTATCGCAGAAACCAATTACGGCGAAAGCTTTACTGCTGCCGTACAAAAAGACAACTTTTACGGTGTGCAATTTCATCCAGAGCGTTCTGGATTAGCCGGTGCAAAATTGCTCAAGAACTTTTTGGAGATGTAAAAATGGCAGTTTACCCTATTATTATTCCTGCTCTTGATTTAATTGATGGTACCGTGGTTCGATTACATCAAGGCGATTATGAGCAAAAACGCGATTATGGCAAGGATCCTTTAATTCGCCTACAAGATTATCAAAAACAAGGTGCAAAACAACTACATCTGGTTGATTTAACTGGTGCTAAAGATCCGCAAGCTCGACAAATCTCATTAATAAAATCACTGATTAACGGCGTACAAGTTCCGGTACAAATTGGTGGTGGAATTCGTACCGAAGAAGATGTTAAAGCATTATTATCCGCAGGTGCCACCCGAGTAGTTATTGGCTCTACCGCTATTAAACAACCTGATTTGGTAAAAAAATGGTTTGATAATTATGGCCCTGAATCATTGGTATTAGCCTTAGATGTTCGTATTGACCAACAAGGTAACAAAAACGTCGCTATTCATGGTTGGCAAGAGGATTCTAAACAGACATTGGAACAAGTTATTGATGATTATCTACCCTATGGCTTGAAACATGTACTATGTACAGATATTTCCAAAGATGGAACGCTAAGTGGCTCTAATGTAAAACTATATCAAGAGATCAGCCAAAAATATCCACAAATTGCGTTGCAAGCTTCTGGCGGTATTGGCCAAATAGATGATGTGAAAGCATTAAAAGATAGTGGTGTTGCCGGTGTTATTGTTGGTAGAGCATTATTAGAAGGTAAATTTACAGTTCAGGAGGCAATTTCATGTTGGCAAAAAGGATAATACCTTGTTTGGATGTCCGTGATGGACAAGTTGTAAAAGGAGTACAATTTCGTAATCATGAAATCATTGGTGATATTGTACCATTAGCCAAACGCTATGCCGAAGAAGGGGCCGACGAATTAGTGTTCTATGATATCACTGCTTCATCTGACGGTCGGGTAGTAGACAAAAGTTGGGTGGCAAAAGTCGCTGAAGTAATAGATATTCCATTTTGTGTCGCTGGTGGGATAAAAACGGTTGAAGATGCAGCAAGAATTCTCACTTATGGTGCGGATAAAATTTCAATTAACTCTCCGGCCTTAGCTAATCCGAGTTTAATTACTCAGTTAGCTGATTGTTACGGGGTGCAGTGTATCGTGGTGGGGATTGATACTTGGTATGATAAAGATTCAGAAAGTTACCACGTTTATCAATTCACTGGCGATGAAAAACGCACAGTGGCAACCAAATGGAATACGATTGATTGGGTGCAAGAAGTACAAAAACGCGGTGCCGGTGAAATAGTGCTAAATATGATGAACCAAGATGGCGTCCGTAATGGTTACGATCTAAAACAACTTAAAAGGATTCGAGAAGTTTGTCATGTACCACTGATTGCCTCTGGTGGCGCTGGTACTATGGAGCATTTTTTGCAAGCTTTTCAAGAGGCTAATGTTGATGGTGCATTAGCCGCTTCCGTCTTTCACAAACAAATAATTAATATTGGTGAACTTAAACAATATTTAGCTCAACATGGAGTAGAAATCCGATTATGTTAACTCAACATTCCCAAATGCAAATAGACCTTAAACAGCTTGATTGGCAAAAAGTTGATAATTTAATGCCGGTTATCATACAACACTATGTTTCTGGTGAAGTGCTTATGCTTGGCTATATGAATCAAGAGGCATTAACTCAGACACAAACGAGTGGCAAAGTAACCTTCTATTCGCGTACCAAACAACGCTTATGGACCAAAGGTGAAACATCAGGTAACTTTTTAAATGTGGTAAGTATCTCGACCGATTGTGATAACGATACGCTGTTAATCTTAGTCAATCCAATCGGACCAACTTGTCATACTGGAGCAAATAGCTGCTTCACCAATAGCAAAACTGAGTGGGGCTTTCTATATGATTTAGAGCAGTTGTTGGGGGCTCGTAAACAAGCCGATCCGCAATCCTCTTATACGGCAAAACTCTACCATGATGGTACCAAGCGTATTGCCCAAAAAGTGGGAGAAGAAGGTGTTGAAACTGCACTTGCAGCTACAGTACACGACAAAGAAGAGTTAAAAAATGAATCAGCCGATTTAATTTATCACTTATTGGTCTTACTACAAGATCAAAATCTATCAATGCAAGATGTCATTGCTATTTTAAAAGCTAGACATAAATAACATTGGTCACCAAGCACAATCTATTGTGCTTGGTGTTTAAAATTGATAAGCAAAAGATTTTCCTACTACCTAACTGGTAACTTGATCCCATTAAACATAGCCTGTACTGCCACATTATTTTCACATAAGATAAGTCTATCAACTGTTTGCCTATTTAAATGTGCCGAAAACTGATTAATAAAATCATACATATAATTGCGTAGAAATAGCGAACGAGCAAAGGCAATATAAGTGGTACTATATGGAAATATATGCCCAGCATTAAGTACCACAAAATCACTATCAGATCTTTCGTTAACCGCCATTTTTGCGACAATGCCAACACCTACCCCTAACTTAACATAAGTCTTAATCAATTCCGCATCAGTGGTACTAAAAACAATATTAGGAATTTGATTGGCTTTAATAAAAGCTTGATTCAAATCAGACCCATCATTAGAAAAGTCATAACTGACTAAAGGATATTTAGACAATTCGTCGATAGTAATTAAACTGCTTTTAGCTAATGGATGATCTTTCATTACAATCACCGCTTGGTTCCAATGATAGCAAGGTATAGCAATCATATCATCGCTGAGTTCAGATAAATCAGTAACGATAGCAAAATCAGCTTGGCCTGTTTGCGCTTGTAAGAGACATTGCGGTGATGATCCTTGCTCCATATGAAGTGTTATACTAGGATACTGCTGCATAAATTGCTGAATAACAATTGGTAAAGTATAACGAGCTTGAGTATAGGTTGTTGTAATGGTTAATGAACCTTGATTAGGCTGGCTAAATTCTTTAGCAATAATTTTAATATCTTGCGATTTAGTTAAAATCTCTCTAGCTAAAGCAATAATCTTCTCACCAACTGGCGTAACTTCGGAAAGATGTTTACCGACCCGAGTAAAAATTTGCACATTGAGTTCATCTTCCAACAACTTGATCTGTTTACTGATCCCTGGCTGCGAGGTATAGAGTTTTTCAGAGGTAAGAGAGACATTGAGATCGTTATTGACGACTTCAACAATATAACGCAGTTGTTGCAACTTCATGACAAAGGCTCCTTTAACTGTATACCTTTCCCTCTTTTTAAAACTATATAAAAAGTCAAAAAGAGGGAAATCGTAAGGTAATTCCTTTCACACTTTAGCACAAACAAAAAACAGCTTTTTATACTAAAACGATTCCTTACCCTAAGCGATTTTAAATAAAATCATCAGATGTTCTTACCTACTTTTTACTATTAACCCACTTACCATCAACGTATTGCATTACCCAGCCAGTCGATTTGCCATTGACTTCCGAAGTAACATACTGCTGTTTACTTTTACGGCTAAATCGCACAATAGCTGGATTACCTTCTGGATCTTGACTCGGCGCTTGCGTTAAATAAATAAATTTTTCCGGTAAACGATCTTTAAAACGTTGCAGTTCTTCAATTAGTGGTGCACGAGTTTCTCTTGATTTTGGAAAATTATGTGCCGCTAAAAAGATGCCTGAAGCACCATCTCGTAATACAAAATGAGCATCTGACTTAGTACATTTTAACTCAGGTAAATCAACTGGATCTTCTTTAGGTGGCGCTACATCACCATTTTTTAAGATCTTACGAGTGTTTTTACAATCTTGATTGGTACATCCCATATAAAGTCCAAAACGGCCTGATTTAAGATGCATTTCTGATCCACATTTTTCACATTCAATGATTGGACCTTCATAGCTTTTTACCTTAAATGTGCCTTTTTCAACCAACGAACCATCACAGATTGGATTATTACCACAAATATGTAATTTACGCTCATTATCCAGCAAATAACTATCCATAGCCGTATGACATTTAGGACAACGTTTAAGTGCTCTTAGCGCGTCAGTTTCGGCTGTCTCTGCCTCTTCCAAAATATTTAATGTTTCATATTCTGGAATTAAGTTAATTGTCTGCTTACAACGCTCTTTAGGAGGTAATGCATAACCAGAACAGGCTAAAAATACCCCGGTTCCTGCTGTTTTAATGCCCATTTCACGGCCACAGTTAGGGCATTTAATTTCCGGTGTTAAAACGAGTGGATTTAATTGCATTCCTCCGTGATCAGGATCTTGTTCTGCAATGGTCAAATGTTGGCTGAAATCATCAAAAAATTGATCTAAAACTTCGCGCCATTCTTGTTTTTTATTGGCAATCTCATCAAGTGCATGTTCCATGCGAGCAGTAAAATCGTAACTCATTAAGTCATTGAAATTTTCACTTAAGCGATCTGTGACAATTTCGCCAATTTTTTCCGCATAAAAACGACGATTATCTAATCGTACATAACCACGATCTTGAATAGTTGAGATAATCGTTGCATAAGTCGAAGGACGACCAATTTCCCGTTTTTCAAGTTCCTTAACCAATGACGCTTCGTTATAACGAGCAGGAGGCTTGGTAAAGTGTTGATTAGGATCTAAGCCAATTAATTCCAACATATCTTGCATAGATACTGCTGGCAACAGCTTATCTTCATTATTTTTAGTTAATTGTGGTTGCACTTTTGTCCAACCATCGAAACGTAAGGTTCGACCTTTAGCTTTTAAGGTAAAATCACCCGCTTTAACTGTAATAGTTGTTGAGTTGTATTCGGCTGATGTCATTTGGCAAGCCACAAATTGACGCCAAATTAACTGATATAATTTAGCCGCATCAGCCTCAACATCGCCAAGACTATCCGCTAGAATGTTCACGTCCGATGGACGAATTGCCTCATGCGCCTCTTGCGAATTTTTCTTACTGCTATAAACGTTAGCGGATTTAGGCAAATACTTCTCGCCGAAGTTTTGTCCAATGTAGTCCCGAACCATCGTTAACGCATCCTGACTCAAATTAGTCGAGTCGGTACGCATATAAGTAATATAACCAGCTTCATATAGGCGTTGTGCTAACATCATCGTCTTTTTAACACCAAAACCTAAACGAGTACTTGCTGCTTGTTGCAAAGTTGAAGTAATAAACGGCGCAGTTGGATTACTTTTAGTCGGTTTTTCTTCAATATTAGTAACTTGATATTGGCTTTTATCCAATTCATCCAAAGCAATATCAATAGCAACACGATCCTTAGGTTCAAACGCATCATTTTTATAATGCGTTACTTGCATAGTTAATTGCTCTTGATCAGCAGTTTTTAAATCAGCATAAAGATCCCAGTACTCTTCAGGAATAAATGCATGAATTTCTCGCTCACGTTCAACCACTAGGCGCACCGCAACTGATTGAACACGACCAGCTGATAAGCCACGCGCGACTTTTTTCCAAAGTAGTGGTGATAGCATAAAGCCAACCACACGATCCATAAATCGTCTTGCTTGTTGAGCATTAACCCGATCCATATCCAACATAGCTGGATGATTAAAAGCATTTTTAATCGCCGTTTTGGTGATCTCGTTAAATACAACTCGACGATACTTATTATCATCACCGCCAATAACATCTTTTAGATGCCAAGCAATAGCTTCCCCTTCTCTATCCAAGTCGGTTGCGAGATAAATCATATCGGCATCTTTGGCTAACTTTTTAAGTTCGGCAACCACTCGTTCTTTGCCCGGTAAAATTTCATAATGCGCTTGCCAGCCATTGTAAGGATCAACGCTCATACGATCGACTAACACTTGTTTTTCCGATCGTTTAACTTTTTTCTCGGCTTTATCTTTACTTATTTTTTCAGTGCGTTGACTACTACCACTCACTGGCAGATCGCGAATATGTCCGACACTTGATTTAACTACGAAATCTTTGCCAAGATATTTATTAATCGTTTTTGCTTTGGCTGGTGATTCCACAATAACAAGGGATTTTCCCATAATTAAACCTATTTATCCTGTAGTTTAAGTTATTTACCGTCTATATTGACATCAAGTAATGACAGTAAATCATCTTTAATTGTCGATACTTTACTAGCATATTGCTCTTTTTGCTCAGCATCTTCAATTAGTTGCGTAATTGTTTGTGACAACGTACATCCTCGGCGCTTAGCTAAATTAGCCAATCGTTGCCAGACAAGAAATTCCAAATCAATAGACTTTTTACGTGTATTTTGCTGTTCGGCATTAAAATGTCGTTTTCGTCGTGCTCGAATGGTTTGCTTCATGCGATTATCTAAATCTGGATTTAAATGCAGCTTAATCCAATCAATAACCGCAGTTGGTTTGTGTTCCAATAACAATAATTCATTTACGGCTTGCTCTGCTGCACTCTTCTCAATATAACGAGTGATAAGCTCCCCTTCCAAATGTCTTTTTACTAAATAGTGCCACTTCCAACCGCATTCAAGGTTTTCTAACTGCTGGTATTTCATCGGTTCACCTTGTGACGCTGTAACTAAATATGTTAGTTGTAACATAATCTTGACACACAATAAAGAAAATTATTGCATTTGACAAATTTTTTATAAATCTGCTATCGTTCACCCTTAACTTTAGATCTTTTTTAAGGAATCAAAAATAATGGCAAAAGCCGATGTTATTTATATTAATGGTTACATCTACACTGCTGACCAACACGATACGGTTTGTGAAGCGATTGCAATTCAAAATGGCTATATTATTGCAACCGGCAGCACGCAAGAGATAAATAACAGTCAATATGTTGATAATTATACGGTAATCTATGATCTACAAGGTAAAACCATGATGCCAGGGATTATTGATGCCCACTTACATACATTTTGGGGCGGCATGCAATTATCCTCATGTAATCTAAATTACCAGAGTTTAACTGTAGATGATACATTAGCCATCATTCAACAATATTTAGACAATGATTCCGTTCACAATAGTAGTAGTTGGTTACAAGTTCGAGGCTGGTTACGCCAAGAAGTTTTACCAATTGGTACAGATATTACTCGATTCGATCTAGATAAACTTAATACTCAACGTCCTATCATTCTATTTTCAAATGATTGTCATACCCTAGTTGCCAACAGCATTGCTTTAGAAAAATTTGGCCTTGATCGAAATACACCTGAACCATCTGATGGTAAAATTGGGCGTACTGAAGATGGTGATTTAAACGGTATATTAGAAGATGCCCCTGCAATGCGTGCATTTGACAGTATTTCCAAACTTACTGACGAACAAGCAGTAAACATTGCTAAATTATCACAAGAAGAATTAAATAAGCAAGGTGTAACAGCGGTAATGGATGCGCGGATAACAGAAACCCAAGCCGATGCATTTCTAAAATTACAACAACAAGATCAACTGTCAATCCGATTATTTGGTGCTCGAGAATTACCGCCTGATGATGTTGGTAGCATTGAAGATATCCCTGCTGTTATTGATCGTGTTAAACAATTTGCTGAGCGTTATAATGACAAAAACTGGCAACCCAAACCAGGTATTAAAGTATCGCATACCAAATTATTTGTCGATGGTGTAATGCAAGCGCCACTAATGACCGCTCGTTTATTACAACCTTATCAATTAGAAAATGAAAAAGATCGCTATGGTGACCTCTATTATTCGATAGAAATGCTTGAGGCATTAATTTTAGAATCATCACGGGCAGGCTTTCATCCGCACATGCACACCGTTGGCGAAGGCGCCATTGAAGTGGTGCTTAATGCGATTGAAAAAATGCGTAAAGCACTACCCAATGCGGATATTCGACCAAGCACGGCTCATAATGAACTTAGTGCGATGCATCAATTTGACCGTTATAAACAATTAAAAGCCAGTGTGGTATTCTCATTCCAATGGGCTGGCTGTAGCTCGGCAATGGTTGAACAATACCAAACTCTGTTTGGTGCTGAACGTTATAATGGTTTAGAAGCACATGGTCAATATATTGATGCGGGAGTAACTTGTGCTTTTGGTAGTGATTGGCCAATTGATCCGCTTAATGAATGGTATGATTTCCAAATAGCTATGACTAGACAGATTGATCCAGAACATCCACGTTTAAACAGTGATCGTAATTTAACGGCACTTGAAGTACTACGCTGTGCGACCATCGGCGCTGCTTATGTTTTAAAACAAGATGACTATATCGGCTCAATTGAAAAAGGCAAATTTGCTGATGTAATTATTTTAGATCGCAATCCTTTTACCATTCCGGCAACAGATATACAAAACATCAAAGTACTAACCACAATTGTTGGTGGCAAAACGGTTTATCAACAAGCCTAATAAACCTTAAACAAATTCACTACCCCGCCAATGGATCGGGGTAGTTTTTTATTACTAGTCAGCATCAACAACAACATCATCTTCAACTGCTGGTTTTCGAGTAAAGTGTAAAATCGCAGCAATAATAAACGCTCCGATAAACATATCAATCACATACCACATTGCACCTTTGGTTACACCACCAAGTGCAACTAAACCACCAAATGCAACTAAAGAATCAATACCATTAATCATACCTAGCATACCCGCAACGGCTGTACCTACAACGATAGCAAGAATAACTCGTTTAGGATCTTTAGCTGCGAATGGTATCGCGCCTTCGGTAATACCAGCTAACGATAAAAAGAACGCAGTAATACCAAACTCTTTTTCTTCTTTGGTGTATTTAGAACGTGATACCAGTAAAGAGGATATTGCTAATCCTAAAGGAGGAATAGCACAGCACATACGGAACACACCATTAGGGCCATAAACACCTTCCGCCATAGCGGCTAACGTAAAGGCCGTGGCTGCTTTACTACAAGGTCCACCCATATCAAGCGCTGCAAGCACACCGATTCCTATGCCTAAAAATGCTGCGTTAACTTCTGACATACCCTTTAAGGTTTCCACCATTGCTTTTACAAACCAATCGAGCGGATATGACAAACCATAAATATAGATAGGGGCCATGATCAATAATGTCACAGTTGGAATGATCATCACAGGCATAACCGAAGCAATAACCGGATGGACCTTAACAGTTTTAAACCATTTAACAAAATAACCAATAAGGACACCAAAAATCATTGCACCAATAAAACCGGTAGATACATGATTACTGCCAATTGGATTATTTACTACATAGCCCATAATAAACGCTGGTGCCAAGGCTGCATTACCACCAATAGAGTAAGCCATATACGCCGCTAGCACTGGTACCATCATTGCAAAGCCGTAAAAAGCCACTTGTTGCAAATCGGCAAAGAATTGATTACTTGGTAGAATGGTGTCACCACTCACATGCCCAGTCATTAACACAATTGAAAAAAGAATACCGGAAGCAATGATGACAGGTAAAAATTTACTAATACCAGTATTTAACGATCTAAATATCTCTTTACCAATACTCTCCTTCACTTCTTTTTTGGATGATAAGGCTTCGGCATTATTAAAAATACTAGCTGTATTTTTAACCGCTTCACCAGTGCTAACCTTAATCACATTTTTAAAAGGCTCGAGCCTTTCAGCATTATCGATTGAAATATCTGTCGCTAATAAAATTACATCAGCACTTTTCAGATCTTGCTCAGTCAATATATTATCTATTCCAGCTGCACCTTGGGTTTCAACTTTACAATCCCAGCCACGCTTTTTAGCTTCATTTTCAATTTTTTGTTTAGCAATATAGGTGTGCGCCATACCAGCAGTACAAGCACATATAGCAACAATCTTTTTATTTTTTATCGATTCTTTACTCATATAAACCTCGGATTTTTTCTGCTACTATTTGAATATCACTATTTAATAGAAGTTCAATAAAATCGTCATCAGCCAAGTTAGCCGCCAATTTGGCAATAATAGTCAAATGCTCTTTATTAGCATTTTTTGGTGCGCCGATCAGCACCACTAACTTAACTTTATTGGCATTATTCCAGACTATACCTTGATTATATTTCGCCACGACAATAAAAGGTGTTTTCACTGCATCACTTTTAGAATGCGGTAATGCAATATTGGGCAAAACATCAGTTTCCATCTCTTGCTCATGTTGCATAACATCAGCAGAAAATTTATTTACATCCGTTAAATAAACTTCACTTTTTTCAGCCATCAATTTAATCACCGATGACTTATGCGTAATAACATCACTTGTTAATTCAACAGGTAAAACAGGAATTGGTTCCATAATATATCCTCCTAATTAATCACTTTACTCCGTACAATCTTTATACATGATTTTTAGGTAAAAATATAATTTTTTTATATAAAATCGGATAATTAACTAATCAACTAATAAATTTGCCAATCCAACCTAGTAATACACTATTGAACCTATTGTTTTGAATTTTTATTTAGGAAAAGCTCACAAATTATGCGGACTTATGATCTTTACTAAAAATTAGCTTGCATAATTATAATAATGTGGGAGAATTCCCTGCCGCTTTAAGCGGGTAAAAAGGCAAAACTATACTTAGTAGTTTTTTATTGTTTTTTGGGACAGAGGAGCAAATTAAATCATGTCCGCAATAAAAATGAAACGAGTTTTAACCACACCTGCATTGATTGCATTTGGTTTAGCTTATATGGTTCCTTTAGGGATCTTTACCACTTATGGGGAAGTTACCGTTGTCAGTAATGGACACTTACCTGTAGCCTATATCATCACCCTTGCCATGATCTTTTTCACAGCATTAAGTTATTGCCGAATGGCAAATAAACTACCTATTGCTGGTTCGGCTTATACCTATGTACAACGAACTTTTGGTGGAAAAGCTGGTTTCCTAGTTGGTTGGGCACAAATTCTTGATTACCTATTTTTACCAATATTAAATTACTTGGTTTTAGGGATCTATCTACATGAACTCTATGATAGTATTCCGGCTTATGTATATGTATTGGCATCGATTATAGGTGTAAGTGTATTAAATTACCTTGGAATCAAGTTAATTAATTGGGCCAATATTACTTTGAATTTCTTTCAAGCATTATTCATCGTATTGTTTATTATTTTAACATTGACAAATGTTCATTTAACACCAGAAACAATGTTAAAACCAATATCAGTCACAACCGATGATTTTAGTGGTTTATTTTCTGGAGCTGCCATATTATGTCTTGCCTTCTTAGGTTTTGATGCCATAGCAACATTAGCAGAAGAATCCAATGATGCGAAAAAAACCTTACCAAGAGCAATTATCGGCACCGTATTGATTGCTGGTTGTATATTTTTAATTGTCTCATATTGTGCGCATTTAGCTTACCCACAATGGACAGATTTTATTGATAATAAAGATACCGCCAGTTTAGATGTAATGCGTAGAGTTGATAGCATAAGTCATCTAACCAATATACTTGGCAAATACGGAAATGATTTTATGTATAATTTCTTCCAAACCGCTTATTTGACAGGTGTATTTGCCTCTACAATGACCGCACAAACTAGTGTGTCACGAATCTTTTATGCGATGGGACGTGAAGGTGTGTTACCAAAACAGATCTTCTATAAAATTCATCCACGTTTTCGAACACCTTATTTAGCAATTATTTTTGTTTCCTGTTTTTCCCTACTCTCTTTGGTACTTGATTTAAGCTTAGTCGTTTCGATGATCAGTTTTGGCGCCTTAGTAGCCTTTACCTTCGTTAACCTATGTGTAATCAAAAGCTACCTAAGTGGTATGGAAAAAACAGTACCAATGCTTTTAAAATATGGATTAATGCCAGCAATTGGCGTATCACTTTCGTTATGGCTATGGACCAGTCTTGAAGGGACAGCGATGACGGTAGGTTTAATTTGGTTAGTAATTGGATTCTGTTATTTACTTTATCTAACTCGATGTTTTACCAAATCACTGCCTTCTATTGATCATACAGAATTGGATTCAATCATCAAAGATTAGTAATCTATTAGGTCTACTTAAAAGTATTTAGTTGATGCCCTTTTAAAACAATTCCGTCGACCAAGGTCGACGGAATTTTCATTTCTCAGAAAATAAAATAAGCTAAATTAAAATCGCTTAAAATTATTCACCAAAGCCTGTAGCAAATAATTCACGGATTTCATCCATTGCTGCTTGTTCATCTTCACCATCACAGATGATTTCAACAGTTGAACCACCTTTAACGCCAGCACCAAGTAAACCCATCATGCTTTTTAATTTAATGGTTTTATCGTTATAAACAAGTTCAATTGATGATTTATAACGGCCAGCTAATTTAACCAGAGTTGTTACTGGTCGTGCATGTAAACCAGTTGCATTTTTTACTACCATTTGCTCTTTTAACATATTATAGTCCTTACATATATATAACGTTAATACAATGCATGTATTTATATCATAAATTAACTTTTTTTGCTCTTTTTTAGCATCAATTTTTGAAATTATTTGATTATATTTCAGTTTTAATAAAATTTTTCATCACATAAAAAACTATACTAACCAAAAATACCTTACGATATGAAAAAATATCGGCGCGGCAAAGCAAATAGAATCAAAACGATCAAGTATTCCACCGTGACCACCTATTAGTTTGCCCCAATCTTTTACCCCGCGATCACGTTTAATAGCCGACATAACTAGACCACCCATAAATCCTAACAAAGTGATCATTAAAGAAATAAGACCTGATTGCAGAAAAGTAAACGGAGTGATCCAACACATACAGGCACCAATAAAACTAGCAGATAAAACGCCACCAATAAAGCCTTCAATCGTCTTTGATGGTGAAACATTTGGGCTAATTTTATGTTTACCAAACAATTTACCAAATACGTACTGCAACACGTCAGATAACTGAACGATTAACACTAAATAAGCAATGAGTAATAGATTACGCCCTTGGTAATTTTCGATATCTAATACTAATAATGCCGGCACACACGAGATACTATATACCGTAATCATCAATCCCCACTGCACATCGGCTATTCTCGCCAAAAAATTAGTGGTTGAACCAGTTATTGTGGCAAATATCGCCAGAAACAAAAAAGCATAAACCGGAATAAAGATACTAAATAGACCATACCATGCTAAGGCAACCAAAATATATTGCACAGGTAAAGCAACTGCAAAAGCAAAGATTAGGGCAAAAAAGTCAGAGCGATTGATAGGAGTTAAAATAAGAAACTCTCGCAATGCTAAAGCGGAAATAACAAAAAACAAAAAAATTACTGCCAGTTGTCCAAACCAAAACGCGACACCAATAATGGCAACCATTACCCACCACGCATTGATGCGAGTATTTAAATTATCAATAACACTATTAGGTGATGTAAGACGATATTTTAACAATTGACCAATAATTGTTGCCACTAACAAAAACAAGCCGATGCCCAAAAATAATAATAACGTATCATATTGGAAATGGGACATCTCAGCGCTCCTTATATTGCTGTAGTTCTAATCTATTAACTTGTGATAATAGCATTAATCACCATAAAAACGATTAAACAATTTTGTAATAAAAATAGAATTATCTGCTTTTTAAACAAGGATAAAATCCCTTTTTGCCGTTCAGCGACCGTTCTTGATGATTGATGAGATTTGATTAATTGCAAATTGACTAATGCTTTATCCATAGCTAACAGCTCTTCTGGCAAATGATCAACATGCTCAGATAAATATACAAACAATTTTCTATCAAAATCTATCCTTATTGCATAATACTTACTTATTAAACCGAGAATAAAGATCATCAAACAAATAATGGTTAATGGTATTGCCCAAGAACTTAGCAAGGCAACAAAAACAACTAATAGCGATAATAGCATCGAAAAAATATCAATATGTTTACTTAACGATAAAAAACAACAAAACGTTACTAAATCTAGTTTAGTTACACTATCTTGCCAACTATTATTACTACTCAACATATCGCTGTCTCATCTTTAAAGTTAGCCAACCAATTGGATAAAATCAGTTGTTGCTGGCTAGAAATCACAATTGAATGCCGTTGTTCTTTTACTATAGCTATCGCCTGTTGCAAAGTGTTAGCTCTTTTAGTCCACAATAACCATGCAATAACTGCAGTTGCACTCCTCGAATAACCTAAACCACAACAGACTAATAGTTTACCCTGCTGCCGATAATATTCGATAGCTTGTGCAGCCTGCTGACACTCTGGTTGTGATAAGGGCGTCATATCTAAAACCGGAATAAGCTTATAATTACCGTCAAAACATCCAATTGGCAACTCGGCACAAAGATCGACAACCGATATAAAATGATTTTGATTTAGCGTTTTTGTGGACGGAATGCGACCTAAATAAACTTCATCAATAATCAAATCATCAGTTGGATGTTTAATTGTCCATAACCTTGAATTGAGCCACATAATAGTAAAAAATGGCAAATAGAGCAGATAAACGGCTAACTTAAAATGACCATTTTGCTGTTTTTGCAAACCGCAGGCGCCAAACAACCAATAATTAGCTGCAATCAATAACCAGGCACCAGCCAACCATAACAACCAAAGTGCCCAGCCAGAAACATAAATAGCTATAGTGAGTGACAGTAGGCATAAACCAAAATAGATCATCGCCCAAGTATAATTTTTAGTTAATGGTCGATGTTTTAATGGCGTCGTCATATTATCTGGCCATAACCAAATACAAAAACAGCCTACCCATAATCCAGTTGGAATATCAAAAAAATGATGCTGCCAAGTGGTTAAAACCGAAAGTGCAATTAACAAACACCAAAAATGTAATATATAACGCCCTAATCCTCGAAAATATTGCGCATAAAATTGCCATAAAATAACTAATAACGTGATATGTAATGAAGGAGCTTGATTAAACGGCTTATCAAATCCCATTAAAATATCAAACATCAAGCCAAAAAATCCATCCAAAGCAGGCCGGTCAAAATAGAACTTAAGCGGAAAAAATAAGAAGCAAATAATACAAATTACTTGCGCGGTTAACAGCCGTAAACCAAGAGTTTTCAGGGATTGCCAAGAAGTTGGCAATAAAATAGCAAGACCATACATCAGATCGATAGACCAATAAGGAATTATCGTCCATGACCAAAGTGGAATAGAATATTCCCAACTAAAAAATAGACTTGCAACATCCTCACGCTGAGCTGATAGCCAGTTGGCAAAATTATAGCTAGCAAAAAAGAACACTGATAAACCGGCTAACCATACACATTTATAGACATTAAGTCGGTCAAAGAGTTTTAACATAATCAATGCCAAGTTCGTTGTGCCAGTGATACGGTAAAAATGCCCCACTGGTCTACTAACATGGTCACTTTACTAAAACCTGCTTCAGCAACTAACTGATCCATCTCAAGTTGTGTTCGTCGTCGCATAATCCACGGTTGTCCTTGTCGATGTGAAGTTAACGCTCTGGCAATAAATTCTAATTGCGGATGCCAAGGTTGATTGGTATAAATTAGATACCCGCCATGTGGAATCACATCGGCCAATCCTAATAAAGACTGGCGCAACAATTGATTATCACCAAATAATTCATATAATCCTGATACTACCGCTAAATTAGGTTGAGGTGATAATTGTGCAAGTTGCTCACGGTTAAATGCATCACCTTTTTCAAAACGGACAATATCACTTAACCCTTGTTGCGCAATTAATGCTTGGCCATCACGGATATTAATATCACTATAATCACGCAACAACACCGAATTAGGTTTATTAGCGATTTGATTAATGGTTTCTAAAATATATCGACCATGCCCTGCAGCTATATCAACAATATTTACTTCAGTAAATTGTTGTTGTAACTGTTCAATAGCTTGCTTTAAGAGCTGTTCAAGATGAATTTTTCGTTGCCGAATTCCTCGCCAACCAATTGATTGTAAATAGAGATAATCAAAAAAACGCCCAAGTTTAGAGGTTCCAGACGGTTCATTTCGATAGACATAATCAAGCGTACTGCCAGAATCGAAACCGGTTTCAAACCCTAGTTTTATTCCATCCGACAGATTACTCGCATATTTCAAGGTCGCTTTAACTAACTTCCAATACCATGGTTTAAGCCAACCAGAAGGCGGTAAAGCTAACTTATCGGATTCAGATCGAGTATAACCAACCCGATCGGCATTGGTTAACGTTGGAACATCGGGTTGATTCGCAAAACAGCCTTGAATAAATCGCCTTGCTCTATCAATTGCCATATAACGATCTTTCTCGCCAAAGGTATCATGATAAAATTTTGGGAGGATATGAAACTCTTTTTGATTGGTTCCTAAATTATCATAAAACGCCTGTTGAGGTTTGCGGCGCACTACAAAATCACAACCAGAAACTAATAACTGCGTAGGAACAGTGATAGCATTGGCATCCTTAACAATTCGATCCGCTACCGCATACAAATCAAGCAGTAATCTCACCGAAATAGGTTTAGTAATTAAAGGATCTTTATTAAAAGAATCTGCTCGACTGCCATCATGGGTTAGTAAATTTGGTTTAACATAACTATTTACAAAGAAATTGCCTTTCAAGTTATATAATAACTTAAGTCCAGGCACCGCTAATGGCACATATAATTTAACGCTAAAAGCTGGAGCAGCTAAAACTAAAGCGCGAATATTCGGTACATAATCATGCACCCAACCAGCAGCAATTACCGCGCCAACACTTTGAGCGATAATAGCAATATCTTGCATATCAATCGCATATTCTTTAATGATATGCTCTATAAAACAGTTAGCATCTTTGATTAACGTAGCAAAATTAGGGGCATCACCACGTTGACCATCAGATTGGCCATTTCCTCGCGCATCCCAAGCAAAAATATGGAAATCAGGTAATTCCAGCTCTTCGGCTAAATGGGCAATGCGTCCAGAATGTTCATGGCCACGATGAAAAAGTACAATTGCTTTTGAAGCTGTTTTCGTATCACTATCGACTACTGGCCAATAACGATAAAATAATTGACAGCCATCATGACTAATAAATGTGTTTTGCTGCTGTTCGCGCATTAATTATTCCTTATTATTTTTTGCTTCTTGCAATCCTTTTCTCACTCTATTAATCACAGTAATTAGTAACAAAAAGGTGATAAGCCACAATAGAACATTTAGCCATTCAAGCGGCAATAGATAGGTTGCAATGCCTAAACTAATTAGGCTAAAAGCTAAAGCTCGATCGCTTTTCCCCATAGGTCCATCATAACGTCGCGAGCTACCAATCATCACACCGAGTACACCCGCGTATTCGGTTAGAAATGATAATAAGATCACTAATATCATTAAATTGGTATTAACTTGATTTATTTGAGTAAAGATTAACAGCAGAGCACAATCGGAAATCACATCACAAATCTCATTTAAATAGGCACCTAAATTGGATTTCTGACGATATTCTCTGGCTAACATACCATCAATAGCATTAAGAGCCATCCGGATAAACATCCAAACGGGTATTAACAAAAATAGCCATTGATGATCGGCAAAAAAGCCAACTACTAAAGCAACCAATATCGATCCAGCACAAGCAGCTAACGTGACTTGATTGGCGGTTATTCGTGAATAATAAAGCGAATTCACATAAGGGCGAAGCAGTGCTTGAAAGCGAGATTTTAATTGATAAATAGAAAACACAGATCGTCCCTTAATAGGTAATTATACAATTCGTTGTAGTTGAGCATACTTTAATGAACTTACCATAAAATGCAAACGGTTAAGTACATTGACCTCACCTGCACCATCATCAAAATCCAAATAGAGCAGATTCAGTTTTGGATTAAGATCGCGCATCCGCTTCTCAACCCCTTTAGAAACAACATGATTAGCAATACAGCCAAACGGTTGCAAACTAATAACATTATTGATGCCATGCTCAGCAAAGGTCATAATTCCTGCAGGAATTAACCAACCCTCGCCATATTGATTGGCCAAATTCAAAATTTCCTCTGCTTTTTTCGCCATATCACGAATATTATGAAATGGTTGATAATGTTTAAAGCCAGATAAAATCTGATTAGTTTTATCAATATACTTTTGTGCCACCTTTTCAAAAAAGTGCACAAAATAAGCGACAAAACTTTTGTTAACAATATAATTATCGACATTACTATCATAGTTAACAAAACATTGCGCAAAAAACTCAATCATTGGCGGAATAACAGGTTCAATACCCTGATCGACTAGCCAATCAACACTATGTTGATTACCAAAACTGTTATATTTAACATAAATTTCACCAACAATACCAATTTGTGGGCAATCTTTATTCAATGTCTCGATTTGATTAAAATGATCGACCGCCTCTTTCAACAGCGCAAAGATCGCCTTTTTGCCTTTATGTTGATTGATAAGTTGTTGTAATTTTCTAATATAAAGATCTTTCGCTTGGTTAGCTTGTTGTTTAAATTTGGCTCTAGGCGCAATCGAGTAAAACATCTTCGCAATCGAATCAGTAAATAACATCGCAAAAAACGTCGTTGGTAAAGTTTTTAGCCAATTAATTCTAAAACCTGGTTGCTCAATTTCATTAATATTACCGGTACTGAGCGACACGATAGGAATATCTTCGAAACCATTACTAATCATTGCCTTCTTAATCAAAGAAAGATAACTACTCGCTCGACACTGGCCACCCGTTTGAGTAATGCCGATAGCCACTTCATCACGTTGATATTTACCGGAATTTAGCGCTTTAATAATGTCACCCACAATAATCGTTGCTGGATAGCATATCTCGTTATTACAGTATTTAAGTCCCCACTCAACCGAACTTTTATCTGGTTTTGGCAAGGTTTCAAGTTTATAACCTGACAACTCAAAAATCGGCGGTAATAATGGTGAATAAAAATCGGAGATATAAGGTGCTAAAATAGTCCTTCTCTGTTTATCTTGTTTAGCAAAAATAGCCGTCTTTTTACGCTCAACAACTTTTAACGGTTGTTGGTGATTCATACGGATTGACTCAATAATCGAACGTAAACGCAATCGCACCGAACCTGTTGCGGTGATCTCATCGACTCGAATTATTGTACATGTCTTACCTTTCGACTCTAAAATAGCCTTACACTCATCGGTGACAATCGCATCAGGACCACAACCAAACGAATTAAGTTGTACAAACTGAATATTTTTTGGTTGTTCAGCAACAAAACTCGCTGCTGCATATAAGCGATTTGGATAACTCCATTGTGAGCAAATTTGTAGTTCGGGCGATAATTGACTGATCGCACCTAACACTGAATCTTCGGTTATTACATCGCAACCAAGCGCATTTAAAATCTCTGGTGTTTTATGATTAATTAAACTATCACTATGATAAGGACGACCTGCCAAAATAAATACATAACGCCCCGTTTGTTTAGCATTATTTAGTACTTCAACCGCTTTGTTATACAGCGATTTCTTATATTCAGCTTGAGCCGCTAATGCATCAGAAAATGCTTGATTAGCTATCTTTTCTGCAATACCAAGCGAAGTTAAATAATTAATACAGCCCTTTTTCAACAATTTTTGATTACTAAAATTGATTACTGGATAATCCAGTGGCACGTCATATTTTTGACTAGGATTGATAGCACTATTCACCACCTCAGCATAGCTACTGACAATTGGACAATTATAGCTATTAACTGCATTAGTAAACTGATCAGATTCAAACACCACCATCGGCATAAAAATACGATCAACCTTTTGCTCAATCAGCTCCATAATATGCCCATGCACCAATTTGGCAGGAAAACAGATACTATCCGACATTACTGTACCGGCGCCCTTTTCATAAATCTCATGCGTCGAGTATGGCGATAACGTTACATTAATACCACTATTGGTTAACAAGGTGTGCCAGAATGGGAAGTTTTCGTATTGTCCTAAAACCCGAGGAATACCGACATTAAGCTTAGATTCAGCATTATGGATATTGGTTCGATCAAATAACAACGCATTTTTATAATCAAACATATTAAATGCATTTTTATCTTGATATTGATTATTACTCAAAAAGCGTTCACATTTATTACCCGAATAATAACGCTGCCCATTAGCAAAACGATAAATCATAATATCGCATTTATTTTCACACCCCTTACAGCGTGATGGTTTCGCTTTATTATCTTCAGCTTTATGTAGATTATCTAATCCAATAAATTGCGAAGGTGTTTGTTGTTGTGCATAATTGTTTTTGGCCACTAATGCTGCGCCATAAGCCCCCATCAGTTCAGGAATATTGGAGCTAGCAATCTGTGCGCCGGTTAACTGCTCTAGGGCACGAAACACCGCCGGATTTTTAAACGTCCCGCCTTGCACCACAATATGATCACCTAATTTGCGCATATCATGTAATTTAAGTACCTTATGAATAGCATTTTTAATCACCGAAAAAGCCAGCCCGGCAGAAATATCGCCCATAGTTGCGTTTTCACGCAGTGCTTGTTTAACTTTAGAGTTCATAAAAACCGTACAACGGGTACCCAAATCACAAGGATTATTGGACTTACATGCTGCGTCAGCAAAATCAATCGTATTTGAGTTGAGTGATTTGGCGAAAGTTTCAATAAATGAACCACAGCCAGAAGAACATGCTTCGTTTAACTCAATATGATTTACCACGCCATTAGCAATAAAGATGGCTTTCATATCTTGGCCACCAATATCCATGATAAAACTGACCTTAGGTTCAATATGTTTAGCGGCGGCAAAGTGCGCCATCGTCTCAACTAAACCATCATCGATGGCAAAAGCGGCTTTTAGCAGTTCCTCACCATAACCAGTAACGCCAGTGCGAGCAATAATAATCTCTTTACCTGATGCCGCAATCTCATCTTTTAATACCGTTAAACCTTTAATTAATGCGGTAATTGAGTGGCCATTATTCGGCGCATAATAAGTAAAAAGTAGCTCGTCATCCTCACTAATTAAGGTAATTTTAGTGGTAGTTGAACCACTATCAATTCCCAAATACGCTTTCTGCTTTTGATAAGCAGTTAAAGCTAGACGAGGGATTTGAATATATTTGCGTTTTTGTTGCCAATCATCAAAAGACAAAGCTTGATTAAAGAGCGGTTTTAACCTAAAAGACTGATTGACTTGAATCTTGGTTGAGGCATTTAATCTATCAATAAATTCAGTGAGTGTAAGTTGACTACGTTCAATAGCATGAATCGCTGCGCCCCAAGCGGACAACAAAGTAGGATGTTCGGTGGTAACTATCTGATCTTCATTTAACTTTAGTGTCTCTAACGCGGCCTTGCCTAACATTGGAATAAACGAAAACGGTCCACCAATTAACATTACTTTCGGTACAATATCATAACCACGCGCTAACGTATTGACCAATTGAATACAAACGGCATGTAAAACTGAATAGGCAATATTCGCTTTTGATACATTACGGCTAATTAAATTTTGCACATCAGTCTTAGCAAATACACCACAACGTGAAGCAATCGGATAGACTTTATCATGTTGAGTTGCCAGCAGATCAAACTCCTGCACTGGGGTATTAAGCAAGGTCGCCATCTGATCGATAAATGCCCCTGTGCCTCCAGCACAACTACCATTCATTCGAATATCAGGCGGACGATCAGGGAAAAAGAAGATCATCTTACTATCTTCCCCGCCAATATCGATTAACGTTCTAACCTCTGGATATTTGCGCTGCACCACTTCCGATGCGGCAACTACCTCTTGAATAAAGGCGATATCGGCTTTTTCCGAAATACCCATCCCAGCAGAACCAGTCACCTTGACCGATAATACAATCTCTTCACCCAATTGCTGTTTAATTTCATCTAATAGTGATAAAACTGTAGGAACAATATGGGTATTATGGCGAACATAATTGGTATAAACAAAATTATCTTGCTCATCAAGCACGACACATTTTGCAGTAGTAGAACCGACATCCAATCCAAGTCTATACATTTTTGGCATAAACAAACTCACATTTGCAAAATTAGACTTACCTATAAAAGGGTCACAAATATTATTAAATAACTATATTTTTATTGTGGGATTATTATAGCGAAATCTTTCAAATTTTTAATCTATTTGTTTGAAAAATGACATTTTTGGATATTTTTTAACTAACAGAAACTAAAGAAAATAAAGAAAATAAATCTTCTTGGCGCTAATCCTGCGCCAAACCTTGCTTAGCCGTAGCAATGACATTCTTTAAATCGATCCCTTGGGCTTTTGCAGCAAAAATACAACCGCAATAACATTGACGATAAACATCGTACTCCTTACAAAGTTCGATAGAACGCTTATAACCATTATTCTTCTTAAAATCAGAAGGCAGATAATTTACCGAAAAAAGCTCTTGAATTTCAAAACCAAGTTGGTTAATTTTTTGACTATTCTTTTTCGGACTTAGCGTTAAAGCACTAGCGAAATAATCAAAACCTAACTCCTGTGCCTTAATTGCAGCCAAATCTAAGCGCATCTTATAACAAAGATGACAACGTTCACCGCCTTCTGGAGCATCACGTAGATGCTCGACCTTTTTAATAAATTCTGCTGGTTGATACGGGGCTTCTAAAAATTGAACATTGTTGCCGGTTTTTTGATTAAAGTCGGCAATAAACTTCTGCTGAACCTTACTGCGATATTCATATTCCACGCGCGGGTGAATATTGGAATTAGCAAAATAAATCGTAATATCGGCATACTGCGCCAAATACTCCAGTACATAAGTACTACACGGGGCACAGCAACTATGAATCAACAATTTTGGCCGAGCCGACGCCAACTGCCAATCAGCAATCACCTCTTGCAAAACTGAATCATAATTTACTTTATTATGTGGATTTAATTTTTCGAGAATATCTTTGGCATTAATTAACATTGGGATTCTTTCAGTATCAGGCTGATTGATGAATTTTAACGCGCGTATAATATAGCGATCTGCTTAAGCGTTCAAGTTTAAGTTACAATTTTGTTTTTCCGGATTAACATTTAATTTTTTCGCTAAATTTGCGGTGATTAAAAACCCCGTTCCTCAAAATTTTAAATGCCAATTTCACCATTTTGCAGCAGTCAAAAAGTGACAAATGCCTAAATCATGAGTTAGACATTTTTAATAAAGCGTTTCAACAGAATTTTTTGACTAACTATGCGGCGGTGAACTAGTCACAGACGATATCATTATCACCGCTAACTTTCTAAACTAACACTTAGGCAGTTTGTAATATTTTTTTATTTTTATCCCTTATGTATAGGGAACTCGGATTGGATTTATTTCTCAATAATATCGGATCCGGTTTATCACTATGCATATAGGGAACATGTTATAAAACCCTTTTAGAGGGTTTGATTATAAGTGTGTAGCTATTTCTCTAGCCACGTCTAAAGCTATCTGATCCCACGCATACTCAATAACCGAAGTAACTTTTGCATCTTTTACTCCGCTATCATTCTGTTTAGTAGAAAATTCTTTAGTCCATCTATTGCCTGATAATTCAAATGTTACATTTAAAATTACGCTCGCACTATCAATATTCGTTACTCCATAAGTGAATTTTGTTTTAGCATTATTAACTATTAATGTTAACTTTCTACCGCCAGAATTTAAATCTGCGTACGTGCTAATTGCTTCTTCAATTCTTGATGAAAGACCTATTCCAATCGGAATTCTAGTACGAGTCCCACCACCAACCAATCCTGAGGCCCCTTGTATATCAATTCGTGACGTAAAATCACTAGGGATCCATGTAATATCTAAGCTTTGTTTTTTAGTAATATGTATCTCTGATTTTATTTGCTTTAATGATTGATAAGACAACCTATCATTAAATTGATGATGAACACTACAACCAGAGAAAACAAAACCTAAACACGTTAATAATAATAATTTTTTCACCCCATTCTCCTATAAATAATTTTGATAGATAGTATAAAATTTGTTAGCCAAGTGCAATAAAAGTTATTAATTCAATCATTCTCATAATAGAGGAAATTATTTTTATCAATCTGGTACGATATTTTATCGACAATACTTATTTTTCCAATATCAAATAAAGAAGAATGAAAATGTTCTATTGATGTCATTAAATCAATATAACTATATATTTTATTTGAGATCGCCATTTTATCAAAATCTGGGAACATAAAATAATCATTTCTTATTAAAATAGAATAAAAATAACATATTGAAGTGTTTTTTAAATCAACACCAAAATCATTTTTAGCTTCATAATCAACAAACAAGGTCACTCAATATTGAGACAAATTTCCATTCTCATAATCATCTTTAAAATAATCCTTACCTACAATTTTTACGTAGCTTATCGTTGCTTTTTTGTACATCAATGATAATTTTAGCTCTTTGTAAGAGTTTGGTTACTTCATCTGCTGAGTGGTCGAATGACAGGCATAAAAAAACCGCCTACACGGCAGTGAACCGTGTTCTGCAATTTGAGGAGTTGTAACTCGATTTCTAAACTACCTACACGGTAGTGAACAAAACGACGAATCACTATTAGATAACGCATCATTTCTAAGCTACCTACACGGTAGTGAACATGATTCGGCATCATCTTATCGAGAATAAATTTAAAAAAACCGCCTACACGGTAGTGAACTAGAATCCAATATACTATAAATGCAGTTGGTAAAAAGGCAAAGCGCAATTTTACTATTAAAAACCCTTTTTTTAAGCGGTTTTTCAACATATTGATTTTTAAAAATTTTATTTTAAGCCCAAAAAAAGGGGTAGCAATAAGTAGGAATTTAATTTTCAAAAACCCCGTTCCTCAAAATTTTTTAGTTCTTTATTTTTTAATTCTTTGAGTTTCGGACGTTTGTTGTTTTGCGGTTATTTTTATACGGTGATTACGTCCGAGTTAAGAGGGTTGGCGCCAACCCTCTTTACAATCTCCCGCGGCGACCACACAAGTGGTCACGATGTGACTGCCTTCCGCCTTCGTTCGCTTTTAACGCTCCTTGGCAAACATCCCTGTTTGCCATGCTAACCTCACTCAGTTGTCAGCACATTGCGAATGTCGCACCACAAAATCGTTTTTTTATCGCCCTAACGTTATTTTTCTTATCCTCAGCTTCAATACCTAAAAACTAAGAAATAATAGTTAAGGATAGACACAAAGTGGGGGGTAGACGTAATTCTCATTAATGCCTACAAGACGACCACTGTTCCCGAAAACTAGCAAGAACACACTACGATTATTCACCCTAGCATTCGTCCAATAGCCTCCGCTTCTGAACTTGGAACCAGTGTAATAGTTCATTCCCCCCCATTCCGCAAAAAATCCTCCACCAATGTAATGCTTGGAAGAAGTATTAGCTCGCGCACTAGTTGCATCCTGGATACCTACGAGACGGTATCCAAAACTATGACACCAAGATGATGCTCTAGAAGGGGTACCTTCAAAACCACCACCATCAACAAACCACTGCTTTAACACAAATCTATATTTGACCACCGCATTACCACTGCTATCCCGACCGACTAACTCAAATGTCTGCGGTAAAGATGGTCTGGCGATTTGACCTGGATTATCTGAACGCCATTGCGATGGTGTAGCAACAGGACCAGTTAGGGTGACTCGAACGCTGGTACTTGTTGAATCAGTCATCGTCGCCGTAATACCACCATGAGAAACCGGAGCCCAAGATAAGGCTTGATTACTACCAACAATATCTAAATCAAAAAACAAATTATCACCACCAGTAGTCGGGAAGTTTTCACCATAATAACTCTGTGTTAGAAAACCTTTATCAATGTTCCATGCAGGACCAGAACTATTACGGGGTTCCAAGTTAGGTCTTGCAAAACAAATCATTGGCGTTTCCTTAGGATTAATATAATAAGTAGCATTACCTGCCGTAAAACGACTTTCATTAGGTACCCCATAACGTGTTGTTAATCTACCTTCACCATTAGATAAGGTTAATTTATATGGCGCTTTACACATAGTCAGCACTTTATTACGGGCAACAGGATTATTGTCTTTATCAACAATAGATAAATTTAAACTACCGGTAGCGGTGACACCATTAACTCCCTGACCATCGCCATCATCATCACCCCAATAATTATAAGGTGTGCCAATAAGTGAACTTAATGCAATAGAATTAGTATTCGTTGGTACTAACATACCAATATCGGCAAAACTCTGACCAGCAACAGGTAACTCGATAGGATTAGTTGAACTCGAATTATTAGTTGTCGGAGTAAATCTTCTTCCATCTGAAAGGGATATCCCGAGTAGCGCTTCAGTATTGGTTACCCGAGTTCGACCACCATCAAAGGTTAAATAAGGTGCTGAGCCATAAATAACATTGGTCGTTTTAGTGGTTAATGCATAATTAGAAAAAGAGATAGATTGTAAAATAACTACGGTTAAAACCAAAACCATCGGCCGAGATAAACAGGCTAAACCAAGAAATTTTGAAAAATTTTGCTGAAATTTCGGAAATTGCTGAAATAATAAACCGCGGTTAAATAATGAACGATTTGAGCTTAACTTTAGAGAAGTGAAATTATAGGTTGGGCAGGTTGTGTGTTGTGTGTTGTGTGTTGAAAATTATAATCCATATCAGATATCCTTGTCAATCCAATTTTATGATTTATTTAAAATTTTAAGCCTAATGGCATAAAATTTATCCATTCGTATAAATATGTTATAAAAGTATAGTGATTGCAAAAAACCATGCAACTTTTTTTGATGGTTTTATTGTTAACTTTTGTAAAGGTGAATGTAATATTATGTCTTAATTACTTCTTTAAAACCAATTTCGGAGAAACTTTAGGGGATTTTTAGGCTTTAAAACCCCCGTTCCTCAAAATTTTTAGTTCTTTATTTTTTAGTTCTTTGAGTTTCGGACGTTTGTTGTTTTGTGGTTGTTTCTATACGGTGATTACGTCCGAGTTAAGAGGGTTGGCGCGAACCCTCTTTACAATCTCCCGCGGCGACCACGCAAGTGGTCACGATGTGACTACCTTCCGCCTGCGTTCGCTTTTATCGCTCCTTGCCAAACATCCCTGTTTGCCATGCTAACCTTACTCAGTTGTCAGCACATTGCCAATGTCGCGCCACAAAATCGTTTTTATCGCCCTAACGTTATTTTTTTATCCTCAGCTTCAATACCTAAGAACTAAGAAATAATAGCTAAGGATAGACACAGACTCCGGGTGCTTGAAGATAAGACGTCACAATACTACCATCGTAACCGCTAACATAAAATCGATAATAGTGCTGATTATCATTCAACTTGATCCCCGCCTTATCACTCGTTTCATAGCATTCATCATAGTAGCGTTGATGGTAGCCCACGAAGTTGGCACCCGTATAATCGAACATCAACCCCCATTCCGAGAACAATCCTCCACCAATGTGACGCATGAAATAATTCTGAGGTGACGAAGGCGTTGCACCTACTGGTCGTATATGTCCCCCCCTACACTCGCGTGTATTCCCTCCCCCACAAACCGCATTAGTTAATTCCTTGACCTTTGGAACACGGTATCCTCCAATCCAACTACACCAAGATGTTAATGAAATTTTGCGGGAAGTATTATTAAAGTCGTCGTCGGGATTAGCTTCGGCATTAGAACCACGATTAACAAACCACTGCTTTAATACAAATCCATATTTGACCACCGCATTACCACTGCTATCTCGACCGACTAACTCAAATGTCTGCGGTAAAGATGGTCTACCGATGCTATCTGGACGAGTTGATTTCCATTGATTAGGGTCTGTAACAACAGGACCCGTTAGGGTGACTTTGACGCTGGTACTTGTTGAATCGGTCATCGTCGCCGTAATACCACCATGAGAAACCGGAGCCCAAGATAAGGCCTGAGTACTACCACTAATATCTAAATCAAAATACAAATTATTAGCACCAGTAGTCGGGAAGTTTAAATCATAAGACGACGGCGTAGCTGACTGGGTTAGAAAACCCTTATCAGGGTTCCATATGTCAGCAGGACCAGCAAAATTAAACCACCCCGAACGATCATAATCAACTCTTACTTGTTCCCTGTTACCAAATCTTAAATTAGGTCTTGCATAACAAATCGCTGGCGATGCCTTAGGATTAATATAATAAGTGGCATTACCGGCCGTAAAACGACTTTCATTAGGTACCCCATAACGTGTTGTTAATCTACCTTCACCATTAGATAAGGTTAATCTATATGGCGCTTTACAAATAGTCAGTACTTCATTACGGGTAACAGCTTGATTATTTTTATCGACAATGGATAGATTTAAACTACCGGTAGCGGTGATACCATCAATCCCCTGACCATCGCCATCATCATCTCCCCAATAATTATACGGTGTGCCAATAAGTGAACTTAATGCAATAGAATCAGTATCCCTTGGTACTAACATACCAATATCATTAAAACTCTGACCAATAACAGGTAACACGATAGGATTGTCACTTGAATTATTGGTTGTCGGAGTAAATCTTCTTCCATCTGAAAGGGATATCCCAAGTAGCGATTCGGTATTGGTTACCCGGGTACGACCACCATCAAAGGTTAAATAAGGAGCTGAACCATAAATGATATTGGTCGTTTTAGTGGTTAATGCATAATTAGAAAAAGAGATAGAAAGTAAAATAACCACGGTTAATACCAAAACCATCTGCCGGGATAAACAGACTAAACCAAGAAATTTTGAAAAATTTTGCTGAAATTGCTGAAATAATAAACAACAGTGAAATAATAAACGGTGTGAGCTTAACTTTAGAAAGGAGAAATTATAGGTTGGGCAGGTTGTGTGTTGTGTGTTGTGTGTTGAAAATTATAATCCATATCAGATGTCCTTGTCAATCCAATTTTATGATTTATTTAAAATTTTAAGCCTAATGGCATAAAATTTATCCATTCGTACAAATATGCTATAAAAGTATAGTGATTGGAAAAAACCATGCAACTTTTTTTGATGGTTTAATTGTTAACTTTTGTAAAGATTAATGTAATATTATGTTTTAATTACTTGCTTAAAACTAATTTCGGGGAAACTTGGGCGGGATTTTAGGCTTTAAAAACCCCGTTCCTCAAGTTTTTTGGTTACTAGTTGATTTTATAACTAACGTTAACGATTTATTGGTTGGATTTTAGGCTTCAAAAACCCCTTTCCTCAAAATTTTTAGTTCTTTATTTTTTAGTTCTTTGAGTTTCGGACGTTTGTTGTTTTGTGGTTGTTTCTATACGGTGATTACGTCCGAGTTAAGAGGGTTGGCGCCAACCCTCTTTACCATCTCCCGCGGCGACCA